>CAIMWE010000026.1 GCA_903845115.1 uncultured Acidobacteriota bacterium
AGCCGTACTGCTCCGGGACGCGGGGGTTCCCCCACTCCTCGAACTCCGTCACCGTCAGGGGGAGCGACTCGTCGAGCATCGTGTTGATCACGTCGACGAAGGGGACCCGCGAGATCACCGCCGCGAAGAGGTCCGGCCGCGAGTTCACGACGGCCCCCATCAGGAGCCCGCCCGCGCTCCCCCCTCGATGACGAGCCGGTCCTTCGACGTCACCTTCTCGAGGACGAGGGTCTCGGCGACGGTGACGAAGTCCGAGAACGAGTTCTCATTGAGCGCCATCCTCCCCTGGTCGTGCCACCGCTTCCCGAGCTCGCCCCCTCCGCGGACGTGGGCGATGCCGAAGACGACGCCGCGGTCGAGGAGGCTGAACCGGGCCGGCCCCCTCTTCGGCGCCGCCTTTGTCGCTCAGCTCCTGCCGACCCGCCTCTACGAAGCCGCCGGTGAGGTCGCCGCCGTTCGACCCCAGGCCGACGTGCAGCCCCCTCGTCGTCTGGGGGTCGGCGGAGAGCACCGCCACGTCGTCGAAGTACACCTGGAACGACCCGACAGCGACGCCCTTCGTCAGCTGGAGGGTGACGAGGACGCTCCGTGTGCCGGCCGGTGCGACCTGGTTGGTCTGGAGGGCGGTCGTCCACTTGTCCGCCTCGGAGGGGAGGGAACTGGCGTAGCCGCCCGTGACGTCGCCCGTGCAGTCGGAGCTCGCGAGGAACCGGAGTCCCCCGTAGGAATGGCCTGTCGTGGCCTGGGCCGAAGGAGTGAAGACGCGCAGAAGGAGGGGCTTCGTCCCGGGCGTGGCGGGGGCCCACTGGTCGGCCCCGATGGTCGGCGTCGCGCCCTGATGCGTCACGAGCACCGACCCGGAGGCAGGGGAGCCGCTCGCGTCCCTGGAGCTCCAGGAGAGGGTCACGTCCGGGTCGGGAGACCATCCCACGGTATTCGTGTCGAAGCTGCCGTTCTGGACGACGTCCTGGCCTGAGAGTGCCGCGCGAGGCTCTCACGGACACCCTGGCGCGCCACGGTGCCGTAGGGTGTGACCTCGTCACCGCGTCGAACGAACCGATTGGCGGCATTGACCCTGATGAACCCCGCTCCACCCGTGAGCAGGACTCACATCGATCCTCCAGGTGTCGATGCGGGATTCCCGCTGCAGCCGTGAGACGGGTCCGACACCAGCGTCCGTGTGACCAGGAGACGTCTCCCCGGGAACCATAGCGTCAGCGGGGTGTCGGCTCGCCGCGGCGGAGCTGGGCGGCGTTGAAGACGGGCCGCCCCCCCGGGCTCGCGTGGTGACTGACCGAAAGCCAGGCCGCGCAAGGCGCGAGGGCGGCGCCGGGGAGGGGGGCCGCGAAGTCCCAGACCAGGACGGCCGGCTCCGGGAGCCTCCCGAGCGTTTCGCACGAGACCTCTCCCTTCTCGAGCCGGTGGAAGCGTCGAGGACGGTGGAGGCCGAACGCGATGCCCTTCGGTTCGGGCATCCCGTCCTTCCAGCAGCAACCGACGAGGTAGACGTCCGTTTCCGGCGGCAGGTCGTTGGCGTAGCTCGCAACGAGGGCTCCGATCGGAGTGTTGCCGTACGGCAGACCCGGAATGTACGCCCAGAAGAAACGCTGGACGTTGGCCCCGAGGATGGCCGCGAGGAGGACGACGGCGAGAGCGGCGGAGGCGCCGCGGAGGGGCGCCGAAAGGCGAATCAGGAGCAACACGCCGCTCGCCACCAGGAGATAGGCCTCGGGCGCCGCGCCGAGGGTCCGCGACGCGGAGGGAACCTCGACGCTGGCCCTGACGAGAATCGAGGGGACGTGCTGGAGGAGGAACGGGACGAAGATCGCCGGGCACCACTTCCGGTGCTCGGGCAGCAGCCAGAAGACCACGCCCAACAGGAAGAGGATGCCGCTGACGGCGTCGAGATGAGGACGGCCGGCCGGGTTGCTACGGAAGACGGCGTCGCCGTGGAAATGCAGCGACACGGCTGCGCGCCCGAGGTTCCCGAGAAGCTGGCGGGGGAAATCCGCGCCGGGCTGGAGCTTCCCCCCCGATGTAGCCGCCGAAGAAGTTCGCCGGGTCGCGGCGGACGATCCAGGCGAACGGAGAGGCGACGACCAGAGCGGAAAGGCCGTAGAGGCCGATGTCCTTCCAGCGGACGCGCAATCCGTTGAACCGGAGGGCGACGAGGGTCGTCGCCATGACCGGGGCCAGGATGAAGGACTGGGGATACGAGTAGAGCCCGAGACCGGCGACGGCCGCCGACAGGACGAGATCGCGCCGTCGCTGCTCCTGGACGAAGCGGATCAGCAGCCAGAGAGAGACCGTCCCGAGGAGGGGCACGAGAATCTGGGAATTGCCGAGGCGGCTGAAGATCAGCAACCAGGAGGAGACTCCTGCGACGAAGAGCGAGAGGAGGGCGAGGAGATCGCCGTGAAGCCGCCTGCCGACGGCGAAGATGGCAGCCAGGACACCGAGGCTGACGACGACGGAAGCGATCTTCAGGCCGAGGTAGCCCGGTCCCGCCACGGCGACCACGGGCATGACGAGGTAGTGGTAGAGAGGCCCCGAGCTGAGCGAGAAGTGGAGGGGCCATCTCCCCTCCCGGATGAGGTCGACGTACCCGCGGACGATCGCGATGTCGCCGTAGATCTCGGCCTGCATGGACCGGAGGTTCAGCAGCCGGAGGAAGATGGCGATGGCCAGCGTCAGTAGCAACGCGATCCGGTAGGGGACGGACCGGGACGGGAGGAAAGGCGAGGCGGGCGCCGAGAGAGCCGACGCCCGGTCCCCCGGCGATTCGGACGCCGGCGACGCTGGCGGTAGAGACTTCGCGTCTGGCAGGTCGTTCATCGCTTGCCGGTCGGCCCTGGAGGCGGAGCTACTTCGTGATCCCGACCCTCCACAGGAGGAATGCGTAGTCGAAGGCGGTCTCCTTGATGCGGTCGTAGCGCCCGGAGGAGCCGCCGTGGCCGCCCGCCATGTTGACCTTGAAGAGGAGCGGGCTCGCGTCGGTCTTCACCGTCCGGAGCTTCGCCACGTACTTGGCCGGCTCCCAGTACATCACCTGGCTGTCGTCGAACGACGACTTCACGAGCATCGCGGGGTAGGCCTTCTTCTCGAGGTTCTCGTAGGGGCTGTAGGCGCGCAGCCAGCCGTACTGCTCCGGGACGCGGGGGTTCCCCCACTCCTCGAACTCCGTCACCGTCAGGGGAAGCGACTCGTCGAGCATCGTGTTTATCACGTCGACGAAGGGGACCCGCGAGATCACCGCCGCGAAGAGGTCCGGCCG
>CAIMWE010000027.1 GCA_903845115.1 uncultured Acidobacteriota bacterium
ACCCACAACCGGACGAAGAACCCGATATCCCCAACAAACCAGGCCCCGGGCCGCGGAGGGGGCCAACGGGAACCCACAACCGGACGAAGAACCCGATATCCCCAACAAACCAGGCCCCGGGCCGCGGAGGGGGCCAACGGGGGGACCCGGGCGCGGGTCCCCCCGTTCCATGCTGTAGCGGACTTCCGCACGCCGGGCGCTCCGCGCCAGGCATGCGGAAGGTCTTTTCATATCCGGCGCTCCGCGCCAGATATGAAAAGACCCGGGCCGGACGATAAGCCGGATCCCGTGACCGGTCGGCTCACGCCTCCCGGCCGGTGATCATTCCTCTAGGCCCGCCCTCCCGGACGGGCTCTAGCGACCTACCCGGAGACGCTGGCCCTTTCGAGCCGCGGGAGCGGGCGTCCCTGGCGTCCCCCTACTTGGTCTTGCTCCGCGTGGGGTTTGACCTGCCGACCCCGTTGCCGGGGTTCGCGGTGCGCTCTTACCGCACCTTTTCACCCTTACCCCGTATTCCTTCCGGAAGCCGTGGCGGTCTGTTTTCTGTGCCACTTTCCTTCGGGTTGCCCCGACCGGAATTTCTCCGGCACGCTGCCCGCGGGAGTCCGGACTTTCCTCCCTCTCGAAGGCTCTATGCCTGCGAGACGGCGATCACCTGCCCGGCCCGAGTCGCCGGGGAGGATACCGCGGATCCGGTCAGCCGATCCGTCCCGCCTCACTTCTCCTGCGCCCGAAGAGGTTCACCGACCGCGCGATCTGCGGGACCGAGAGGACGAAGAGCCCGGCGAGAGCGGCGACGAGGACGAGGGACAGGAGAGGGAGAAAGATCGAGACGAGGGCCTGCAGGAACGCCACGACGTCCTCGGCGAAGGAGAGCGCGACATTGGCAACGCCTCCCGTCAGCGCGGTGGAGGTCAGCCGGGTCGCGCTCTTGAGGAAATGGGCCGCGAGGGCAACGCCTCCGCCGGAGCCGCCCGCCACGGCCGCCAGGAGCGGCGAGTCGCCGGACGGATTCACGCTGGCGATGGCGAGGACCGCTCCGGCCAGCGGCCGGACGACGGTCTGGAGCAGGTCCCAGAAGTGGTCGAGCCCCGGGATCTTGTCCGCGAAGAACTCGAGGAGGAACATCACCGCGAAGCCGATCAGCGCGGGGGTCGAGCCCAGCAGCTGCCCGAGCGCGCCCGGGTACTCCTCGGGGAAGAGCCGGACGATCCCGCCGTACACGAGGAGGACCGCGTAGGCGTTGAGACCGGCGCCGGCCGCCAGGCCGAGGCCGGTGCCGAAGAGCGCGGGCCAGATCAACGCGACCGGCCCGGCTTCATGGCCGCGATCTCGGCCAGCGCCTGCTGGGCGCGCCGGTTCGACGGGTCGATCTTGAGGATCTCCTTGAGCGCCTTCACTCGCTCGGGCTCGTTCCGCTCGAGGACGCACATCTCCGAGAGCTCGTACCAGAGGTCGACGCTCTCCGGCATCTTCAAGACGGCCCGGCGAAGCGTCTCGGTCCCCTGCCGGACCCAGCGGGGGTTCTTCCTCTGGATGCGCGAGAGCATGATCCAGTATTCGGGCCTCGTGCTGTCGAACTCGATGGACTGCCGGATCATCTCCATCGCCGGGAAGTAGTCCTCCTGCTCCACCAGCTGGCGGGCCCTCACGTAGTTCTTCCGGGCGATCTCGCGCTGCATCTCCGGGTTGGCGCCCGTCGGGCCCACCGAGACGGTCTGCCCGGCCTGGGCCAGCGACCGGTCGTACGAGGTGCGCGTTTCCTCGGACCGGAGGGCGCGTGCGGCGTCCCTGACCTTCCGGAAGAGGATCTCGAGCGCGTCGCGCGCTTCCTGCAGCGCCGGGCGGACCGCGTTGTCGGGGTGGAATTGCCGGGCTCTCTCGTTGACGGCGCGCTGGATCTCCTCCGGAGGCGCCCCCGCGACGATGCCGAGGATGTCGTAGAAATTCGCCCAGTCCACACGGCGGTACGTGTTCCAGATCGTGGAGATCTGCTTCTCGAGGAGCTCGGCGCTCCTCGACGCGGGGGGGGCTCCGACGATCTCGACGTTCAGCCCGTGGGCGGAGGGCGGGTCCGCTTCCACTTCGCCCCCGACGGTTGGCACGGCCCGGGTCTCGATGATGCCGATGGCCAGGAGGCGCTCCAGCAGCGAGACGTCCGTCGCCACCTCGGCTGCGGTCCTGACGCCGTCGACGCGGCCCAGGATGTCGAACTCCTCGCGCAGCATGGTCACGACCTGGTATCGGAACGTCAGGTCCGGCGTCAGGGTCGGCCTCGACTTCGCTTCGATGCGGCGCCCCGGCCGCGGAGAGTCGGCCGGGAGGCGCCGGAGGGCCTCGAGGATGAGCGAGCCGTTCGTCTGGTCGAAGCGGACGGGAAGGACGGGAAGCGTCTCGAGCTCCGAGACGGTGAACGCGCCGGAGGTCCACCGGAAGGTGTCGAAGAGGATCTTCTCGGCGAGCGCCCGGACGCAGGCGTCCGCGACGAAGGGCTGGACCGCCCCCGTCTCCCGCAGGGCCTTCGCCAGGCCCCGGCCCGGCTCGGTGAGCGCCCTCTCGAACGCGGCGAAGAGGATCGACTCGTCCGCGAGCCCGAAGGTCCGGAGGAGAGCCCCGACCTCCTGGGCCTCGCGGTTGGACGCCGCGGAGGCGAGCTGTCCACGGTCGAACCAGAGCGTCCGCTCCTCGCCGAGCCGCGTGATGATCATCTGACCCGTGACCCGCGCGGCGTACAGTGAACGCAGCACGTCCGTCAGCGGATGCCGGTCGAGTGTCCCTCCTGTGGGAAAGTCGGCAGGGCGTCCCGAACTCATGGCGTACGCCGATTGTACCCAGGGTCGCCCTCGGGCAACGAGCGGCTTCTCAGGATGGCCTGCGCGGCGCGCTTGCCGGCCACCGCCGCCAGCGCCTCCCCGGTCGCGGCGAGAACGGCGTCGGCCCCGCCGAACGCCGTCAGGAGCTTCCTCACGGACCCCGGCCCGATCCCCGGGATCGAGAGGAGCGGGCTTCGGAGAGCCGCCTTCGTCCTGGCGGCCCGGTGGTGCCGCAGCCCGAACCGGTGCGCTTCGTCCCGCGCTCGCTGGACGAGCCGCAGGCCCGCGTTCCGCCTGGGGAGCTCGACCGGAGAGGTCCGCCCCGGGACGAAGAGCTTCTCCTCCCGCTTGGCGATCCCCGCCGCCGGGATCTCGACTCCGATCCGGTCGAGCGAGGCGAGCGCGGCCGACAGCTGGGCCTTTCCGCCGTCGATCAGGAGGAGGTCCGGCAGGACCCCTCCCTCGTCCCGCACCCTGGAGTAGCGCCGCGCGACCGCCTGCGAGATCGAGGCGAAGTCGTCGCCCGCCGCTCCCTCGATGCGGAAGACCCGGTATTCCTTCTTCGCGGGGTGGCCGTCCAGGAAGACGACGCACGAGGCATAGGTCTCGGCCCCCTGGAAGTGGGAGACGTCGAAGCACTCGATCCTGGAGGGGCGAAGGGGAAGGTCGAGGGCGCGGGCCAGGGCCAGGGTCGCCTTCTCCCCCGCCTCGCGCGTCTTCCGGAATCGTCGCGCGTGGTTCTCGCGGGCGTTGTCCCGGGCGATCCGGATCCTGTCGAATCCCGCCCCCCGCCGCGGGACCCGGATCGTCACCCGCCCGCCCCTCCTCTCCGACAGCCACTCCTCGATCGGCTCGAGCGCCTCGTCCGCGACGTCGACCGGGAGGTGGACCTCCTTCGGGAGGAAGGTCGTGGAGTCGTAGTACTGCTCGAGGAACGAGACCCAGAACTCCTCGGGCTCCACGTCGCCGATCCTCTCGAAGAAGAAGCTCCGCGAGTCGAGCATCCGCCCCCCGCGGACGACCAGCAGGACCGCGGAGAGGTTCCCCCCGTCCGCGAACTCGCCGAAGACGTCCGCGTCCTCGCCGGACGTCAGGTCGACCCGTTGCTTCTGCTCCAGCTCCTCCACGGTCCGCAGGCAATCCCGGTAGGCGGCCGCCATCTCGAACCGCTCCTCCTCGGCGGCCGTCCTCATCTTCCCGGCCAGCCGCTCGCGGAGCTCCGCGTTCTTCCCCCCGAGGAACAGGAGGACGTCGTTCACGGCGTCGGCGTAGGCCTCGCGGGTCGTCAGCCCCGCCACGCACGGTCCGAGGCAGGCGTGCATGTCGTGGTAGAGACAGGGGCGCGGGAGGGATCCGTCGATCTCGATCCGGCACGTCCGGATCTGGAAGAGGCGCGTGACCATCTTCATCGCGCCGCGGCACGTCCGCACCGGGAGGAACGGCCCGAAGTAGCTGTGCCCGTCCTTCTGGAAGCGCCTCGTGACGAAGGCGCGGGGCCACGGCTCTCCCGTCGTCACCTTGATGTAGGGGTAGGTCTTGTCGTCCTTGAGGCAGACGTTGTAGGTCGGCTGGTGCCTCTTGATGAAGACGTTCTCGAGCGCCAGGGCCTCCATCTCGTTCGAGGTCACCACCGTGTCGATCGTGGCGAACTCCGAGAGGAGCGCCTCGGTCCGCGGGTGCTTCGGCCCCGCGCCGAAATAGGAGGCCAGCCGCTTGCGGATCGACCGCGCCTTCCCGACGTAGAGGATCTTCCCGGCCGCGCTCCGGTAGATGTAGATGCCCGGCTGGTCCGGGTAGGTCGAGAGGTCGGGGGCGGCGGGCACGGGCGGCGCGGGGGCTCCGGGGCTAGAAGAGCCGGCCGATGTTGGCCGCGATGTCCGACATCTTCACGTAGCCGAAGAACCGGCCGCTCCCCATCAGGCCGAGCGCTTCCGGCACCTTGGTCCGTGGGTCGTTCGAGTAGAGCGTCCCGAACGCCCGGCGGGTGAAGGCCTGGAAGGCCCCGTCGTACGGGTACCACCAGGGCATCGACGCCGCGTCCCCGAGGTCGATCGAGACGTGCTTGATGTTGACCAGCTCCATCAGGCCGTAGACCGCGTGGCTCCGGCCGATCCCGGACTTCTTGATCCCTCCCCACGTCGCCGTCGGCTCGCCGAACGAGAAGAGGTGGTCGTTGATCGTGACGGTCCCGGCCTGCAGCTCCGCGGCCAGGCGCTCGGCGACCCCGGCGGACCGGGTCCAGCCCGAGGCCGTCAGCCCGAAGTCCGAGTCGTTCGCCTCCTGGATCGCCTGCTCGAGCGAGTCGACGACCTGGATCGGCATCAGGGGCCCGAACGTCTCCTCCCGCATCACGCGCATCCGGCCGTTCACGTTCGTCAGGATCGTGGGCGGATACCAGTTCCCCTTGGACCGCGGCCGCTTCCCGCCGCACAGGACCTTCGCGCCGTGCTTCACCGCGTCGGCCACCTGCCGCTCCACCTCGTCGCGCTGCTCCCCGGTCGTCATCGGCCCCATGTCGGTCGCGGGGTGGAGCGGGTCCCCCATCCGGATCGCCTTCGTCCTCGCGAGCACCTTCTCGAGGAACGGTGCGGCCACCTCCCTGACGACGTAGACCCGTTCGATCGACCCGCACGTCTGGCCGGCGTTCATGAAGGAGCCCCAGACGATCCCGGCCGCCGCGCGGTCGAGATCCGCGTCGGCGCAGACGATCGCCGGGTCCTTCCCGCCCAGCTCCAGGACGAGGCCCTTCAGGTGCGACGCCGCGCGCCGCGCCACGTCGATCCCGGTGCCGACCGACCCGGTGAAGAGGACCTTCGCCACGCCGGGGTGCTCGATGAGCCGCGGGATGTCGGAGCCCCCGGCCGTCACGACGTTGACGACGCCCGGGGGCAGCCCGGCGCGCCGGCAGATCTCGCCGATCGCGATCCCCGTGAGGGCGGTGGCGGACGCCGGCTTCAAGACCACGGTGTTCCCGGCGGCGAGGCACGCGGCCACCTCGACGAACGGGATGCCGAACGGGAAGTTCCACGGGGTGATGACGCCGATGACGCCGAGCGGGTCGAACCGGTAGGAGGCCGACTTGTGGGCGAAGAGGATCTGCTCGTACTCGACGGGGCGGGGCGCCAGGAGGTCTGCGGTCCGGCGGGAAAGGTAGCGGAGCGTGTCCGCGACCGGGATCAGGTCGACCGCTCGCGCCTCCGCGATCGGCTTCCCCTGCTCCGTCGCGATGAGGCGCGCGAGGGGCTCGTGGAGGCGGACGACCTCGGCCAGTACCTTCTGCAGGAACCGCTGGCGCTCGCGGACGGGAAGGCTCCCCCAGTGGAGGAACGCCTTCCTCGCCGAGGCGACCGCCGCGTCGATTTCCCCCTTGCCGGCTCGCTGGACCACCGCGATCGGCAGCCCGGTGGAGGGGCTGACCGCCTCGAACGTCGCCGCGGACTCCACGTCGAGGCCGTCGATGATCGACCGGGTTCCCAGGTTCGGGACCTTCGCCCTCCGGCCCGGGGCGCTCATGCCGTCGCCTTCCGGACGAAATCCGTGCCCGGCCGGAGCGCCAGGAGGCGGGGGACCCGGGAAGAGGACCTCGAGCGGGGCCGGCGGGAAGTCGCGGCGGTCATGACCGGATCAGTCTAGCGCGGCCGGCGCGGCCCCGTCGCGGGTCGCGCGGGGCGCCCGACGGCTGTATCTTCGGCCCATGACGCCCCCCCACTCCGCCTCGCACCACCCCGTCGTGGAGACCCCCATCCAGGTCCGGTACGCCGAGACCGACGCGCAGCGCGTCGTCTACCACGGCAACTATCTGATCTGGTTCGAGGTCGGCCGGACCGCCTACTGCGAGCGGGTCGGCTACCCGTACGCGCGGATGGAGGAGGAGGGGATCATCATCATGGTCTCCGAGGCCCATCTCAGGTACAGGAAGTCGGCCCGGTACGGCGACGTGGTGACGATCCGGACGCGGATGCCCCAGCAGAGGAGCCGCGGATGCACCTTCCATTACGAGGTCGTCCTCCCGGACGGTTCGACCGCGGCCGAGGGAGAGACGCACCACCTCTTCGTGCAGGCGGCCACCGGGCGCCCTTGCTCCGTCCCCCCGGGGATACGGGATGCCTTCCGGGCGTTCGCGGGCGTCTGAGACTTGCTCCAGTCTCGACGTCTAGAATACCGGTTCGACCGGATCGGCCCCATCGATCCGATCGAACACAAGGAGGAGCGAAATGCTCAAGGAATTCAAGGAATTTGCGTCCAAGGGGAACGTGATCGACCTCGCCGTCGGCGTCGTCATCGGCGCCGCGTTCGGCAAGATCGTCACCTCGTTCGTCTCCGACGTCCTGATGCCCCCGATCGGGCTGGTCCTGGGCAAGGTCGACTTCTCGAACCTCTTCATCAATCTCTCGTCGAGGCCGGCCGAGAGCCTGGCCGAAGCCAAGAGGCTCGGGATTCCCACCCTCAACTACGGCGTCTTCCTCAACACGACGATCGACTTCCTGATCGTCGCGTTCGCGATCTTCCTCGTCGTCAAGCAGGTCAACCGTCTCAAGCGCGAGCCAGCTCCCGCTCCGGTCGAGCCGACGACGAAGGAGTGCCCCCAGTGCTGCACGGCCGTCCCGATCAAGGCCGTCCGCTGCCCGCACTGCACGTCGGCGATCGGCTAAGTACCCCCGCTCCACAAATACAGTGACGTGCGCGCATGGCGCCTGCGAGGCGCTTTCAAGGCGCGCCGACGCAGGCTGGAGTTGGCTCTCCGCCGAGGAGGCGCAACGCAGAAATCGCCCGCAGCCGCCTTGCGCCCTCTGGGTTCGGGCGGCGCGCGGC
>CAIMWE010000028.1 GCA_903845115.1 uncultured Acidobacteriota bacterium
ACGCTTCCCCTCGATGGTCGCCTCGAACACGCTGTCCGCTCCCCGCAGCTTTTCGAGCCTCTCGCCGTTCAACCGCTCCGCCCGCCGGTTCGTCGTGGTGAGCGTCAGCCAGGCCTCGCCCGGCGGAGGCCTGAAACCCGGCTTCTTCGTCTTGCCGGCCCAGTACTTCAGGAGGTGCGACTTTCCCTTTCCGGCGCGGCCAGTGACGAAGATCGCGTCCGTCGGGCTCTCGAGGCACCGGAAGGCCCTCACCGATTCAGGTTTTCCGGGTCTGGACCGAGGAGAGGCACAACCTTCGCAAGCTCTCGCGGCCGAGTAGGGGTCGTTAGCCGGAGGCGGACCTCTCCGCCGGGCGGTCGTGCGGCGACGATGGCCTGCGCCGTGGTCCTGACGGTTGGCGTCCCAGCCTTCGACCTCATCCTGATCAACAGGTCCACGATGAACCGGTTGGAGACGTTTCGCGTCAGCTGCTCCTGGACCCGGTCCAGAAAGTCCCGGGCCGCCGAGGCCGACATCCCGAACGCTGCGGCCAGGAGGTCAGCCGGCTTGCGTCCGATCTCCTTCGAACAAGTCAACAAGTCAAGGCCGACACCACGTCTCCAGCGCTGTCAACGGACGCCCTGCTCCGTCCCGACGGCCGACTCGGCATACAGCTCCTCGACGAGGTGGCCGTACCTCTCGGAGACGACCTTGCGCTTGATCTTGAGCGATGGCGTCAGCTCTCCGGCTTCGATCGTCAGGTCGCGCGGCAAGAGCTGGAACTTCTTGACCTTCTCGAACGACGCAAGCAGCTGGTTGAGCTCGCCGACCTCGCGCTCGAGCAGCTGCCGGACATCCGGGAGCCCGGCGAGCGCGGCGGGGTCGGTCTCGGCGATCCCGTTCTTCTGGGCCCATGCGAGGACGTTCGCCGGCTCGAGCGTGAGCAGCGCCGTGAGGTACTTCCGCCGGTCGCCGAAGCAGATCGCCTGCGCGATGTACGGCGACTCGCGCAGGATCCGTTCGATTCGCTGCGGGGCGACGTTCTTGCCGCCCGACGTGATGATCAGGTCCTTCTTCCGGTCCGTGACCCGCAGGTGCCCGTCGGGGTCGATCTCGCCGACGTCGCCCGTCCGCAGCCACCCGTCGGCTCCGAGCGACTCGGCCGTGGCCTCCGGGTTCTCGTAGTAGCCCTTCATCACGTTGCGCCCGCGGAACAGGATCTCGCCGTCCTCGGCGAGCCTCATCTCGATCCCGGGTCCCGGCAGCCCGACCGTGCCGAACCGGTAGTTCTCCACCCGGTTGAGGTTGCTGAACGAGGTGTTCTCCGTCATGCCGAGCCCCTCGAGGAGGAGGACGCCGCACGCGTGGAAGAACTCGCCCAGCCGCGGATTGAGGGGGGCCGCGCCCGAGATCGCGAAGACCAGCCGCCCGCCGAACGCCGCTCGGACCTTGTGCAGGACGAGCTTGTCGGCAAGCCGGAGGCGGATCGCGAGCGTTCCCGGGACCGGCTGCCTCTTCGCCCGGTACTCGCCGGCCGCGAGCCCGACGCTTACCGCCCGGCGGAAGAGCGTGGCCTTGATCCCGCCCGCCTCGTTCACGCCCGCGAGGATCTTCTCGTGCACCTTCTCGAAGATCCTGGGCACACTGGCGATGAAAGTGGGCCGGATCTCCTTCAGGTTCTCGCCGACAGTCTGGAGGCTCTCGGCGAACGCGAGGCAGAGGCCGGCGCGCATGCTGCAGTAGGCGATCACGCGGGCGAAGACGTGCGCCAAGGGGAGGAAGAGGAGCGTGCTGTCGTCCGGCCCGAGCGGCACGCACTGGAGCACCGAGGACGTCGTGAAGACGAGGTTGTCGTGGGTGATCATCGCCAGTTTCGGCACGCCCGTCGTGCCGGAAGTCGCCACCAGCGCCGCGACGTCGTCAGGGGAGACGCCGGTGGCCCGGGCGTCGAACTGGTCGTCGGTCACCGTCTCCGCGCGCCCGAGGAACTCGGCAAGCCCCACGACTCCAGCCGCTCCGTCGGTGGCCCCCTCGAAGAGGACGACGGTTCGCAGCCCGGGGGCCTTCTCCCGGACGGACTCGACCTTGCGAAGCAACGCCTCCGTCTCGACGAACAGCAGCGTTGCGCCCGAGAAGCCGAGCAGGAAGCCGACCTCGTCGGCCGTGCTCGAGGGATAGATGCCGAGCGTCATCGCGCCGACCGCGTTGATCCCGAAGTCCGCCTGGAGCCATTCGAGGCGCGTGCCGCTGAGGATGCCGACGATCTCCCCGCGCGCGACGCCGGAGGCCATCAGCGCCTTTCCGACGTTCCGAACGGCCTCGTCCTGATCTGCCCAGGTGATCGATACCCAGCGGCCGTCCCTCTTGCTCGAGTACGCCAGCCGCCCCGGATGCCGGCTCACGGTGGCGCGTAAAACCTCGTAGACGGTCTGGCGGCCAGGCATCGGGGCCTCCTGCTCGACCAACGGTCGACGGTACGTTGCTCCTCATAGATTACACCGGTGAGCGAGACGACCGGGACCAGGCAGCCAGAGGAGGGCCCCATCCGTTGGAGATGATCGGCACCCCGCGGTCATCCCCAGGCCAAACCTGTGGAATGAACGTGGCGTAGTAGCAGTGTGCAGCTCCTCGTGACCGGCGCCTCCGGGTATATCGGCTCTCGCCTCGCACCTCGCCTCCGGGACCTGGGCCACCATGTCGTCGCCCTCGCCCGCGATCCCGACAAGCTCGCGGCGCGTGGCTGGAGCCGCGGGGACGTGGTCCGCGGCGACGTCCTCGCCCCGGACACGCTGACGGCAGCTCTCGAGGGAGTCGACATCGCCTACTACCTCGTTCACTCCATGACGACCTCGGGCGGAGACTTCGCCGCCCTCGACCGGGAGGGGGCCGCCAACTTCGCAACGGCCGCCGCCCGTGCCGGCGTCCGGCGTGTCATCTATCTCGGCGGCCTCGGGGCGGAAGGGGACCGCCTGTCCCACCACCTCGAGAGCCGGCAGGAGACCGGCGAGATCCTCCGCTCGGGGCCGGTACCGGTGACGGAGCTGCGCGCCGCCATCATCGTGGGCTCGGGAAGCGCCTCGTTCGAGATCGTGCGGGACCTCGCCCGCCGGCTGCCGGTCATGGTCTGCCCCCGCTGGGTCCGGTCGCGCTGCGAACCCATCGCGGTCGACGACGTGCTGGCGTACCTCACCGGCGTGCTGGCCGCCCCGGAGACGGTCGGGCAGACGCTAGAGATCGGGGGCGGAGAGGTGCTGACCTACGCCGACCTGATGCGCGCCACGGCCGCGGCGATGGGGCGGAAGGTCTGGATCCTCACCGTCCCGCTCCTCACTCCCCGGCTTTCCGCCTACTGGCTGAACCTCGTGACCTCCGTCCCCATGTCGCTCGCCCGGCCTCTCGTGGAGGGGCTCCGGAACGACGTGGTCTGCCAGGACACGAGGATCCGCGATTGGATCCCTCTCTCCCTGACTCCTTTCCGGGCCGCCGTCTCACGGGCGCTCCGCCTGGACCTCCAGGGCGAGGCCGAATCCCGCTGGACCGACGCCACGACGACAGCCGCCTCGGAGCCGTGGACCGAGACGCTGCCCCTCCTGAGCGACCTGAGAACCGTCCAATCGCCTCACCCGGCACGCGACGTCTTCGCCCGGGTTCGGCGGCTGGGCGGTACGAACGGCTGGTATTGCGCCAATTCCCTCTGGTCGCTCCGGGGCGTTCTGGATCGTCTCGTGGGCGGTGTCGGGATGCGTCGCGGCCGGCGGGACCCCGAGGCCCTGGCCGTCGGAGACCCGGTGGATTTCTGGCGAGTCGAACGGTACGAAGAGGGTCGATTCCTCGGCCTGCGGGCCGAGATGAGGCTTCCGGGCGCCGCGCGACTCACCTTCCTCGTGACGTCGTCCGGAACCGGTTCAGGCTCCGTTCTGAGGCAGACCGCCGAGTTTCACCCCAGCGGCCTGTGGGGCAGGCTCTACTGGTGGTCCCTGGCTCCCCTCCACACCATGATCTTCGGAGGGATGGCCAGGGCGATCGCCCTCGGCCAGGGATGATCGGGCCCCGGGAACGAGAGAACCGACTGTCGTCGCCGAGACCAACACCATCCGGAGCGACTCCTTCTTCGTCATCCTGGACTCTCTCGGTGCCGGGCAGCCCGACCGTCCGCCTCTCCTTCCGATCAAGGGAGACGGCGAGCGGTGGGTACCGAAGGCTCTGCTCCGAGCGAGGGCATGCTAGGCTCGTTTCCAGGAGAGGTTCTGCCATGGCAAGCCAGACCGGGGTTGGGCCGGGGGCAGTCGAGCTCGCGAGCGGGAAGGTCGGCAGCAGTACGCCCGTCGCGGACCGCATCCGGGACCGCATCCGGAGCACGCGAGGCCGCTTCCACGCGAACGACAACATTTCGGCCTATATCGAGGAAGGCGAGCTCGAGCAGCTGCGGAACGAGGTCGCGAGCAAGATGGACGAGGTGCTGCGGGCGCTGGTGATCGACACCGACAGCGACCACAACACGCAGGACACAGCCCGGCGGGTGGCCAAGATGTACCTCACGGAGGTCTTCGCGGGACGCTACACGGCTCAGCCCAGGGTGACCGAGTTCCCCAACGTGCGCCACCTGAACGAGCTGATGATCGTGGGTCCGATCACTGTCCGGAGCGCCTGCTCGCACCACATGTGTCCGATCATCGGACGGATCTGGGTCGGCGTCCTGCCGAACGAGCATTCCGCCCTGATCGGCCTGTCGAAGTACGCTCGCCTGGTGGAGTGGGTGATGACCCGGCCCCAGATCCAGGAAGAGGCGATCACCCAGCTCGCCGATCTGCTTCAGGACAAGATGCAGCCGGACGGGCTCGCGATCGTGATGGAGGCCGACCACTACTGCATGCAGTGGCGCGGAGTGAAGGACATGGACTCCAAGATGACGAACAGCATCATGCGCGGCTCCTTCCTCAAGAACCCCGACCTGCGCCGGGAGTTCCTCTCGCTGCTGACGGATCGGAAGGGATAGGGCGAAACGAAATGCTGGTACGCCTCCTCTACGCGAGCCGAGCGACCCGGGAGATCGACGACGCCCTCGTCGCCTCGATCGTCGGGCACGCTCAGAAGTACAACGTCGAGCACGGCATCACCGGCATCCTCTGCAGCTCGACCCAGGGCAACGTGTTCCTCCAGGCCCTCGAGGGCGGCCGTGCCGCCGTCAACACTCTGTACGCGAGCATCGTCCGAGACCCTCGTCACCGAGACGTCACCCTCCTCGTCTACTCCGAGATCACCGAGCGCCGGTTCGCGGGCTGGCGGATGGGCAGCATCAACCTGAACCGGGTCAACCTGGGGAGCATCCTGCGCTTCTCGGAGAACCCGGTCCTGGACCCGTTCTCGATGAGCGGCCAGTCGGCCCTCGCGCTGCTCGAGGAACTGACCAGCACCGCGGCCATCGTGACCCGCGACGGAGCCTAGCCCATCGGCCAGGGGAAACGTCTCGCCGGCATCCCGTGGGCGCTCCTCGCGACGGGCTGTGGGAGCCCGACGACCGAGCGCCTTCACCGGCCCCCGCTCGAGACGGTCGCGCTCGTCGACCTGTCGTGCTACCTCGGGACCTGCTACGAGATCGCCAGTTTCCCGCAGAGCTTCCAGCACGCCTGTAGGGCCAGGCCTACGAGACGTCCCGCCTCGCGCGCACCATTCCGTTTGCCACACCCGCTTCCCCGGCCCCCTCGGCTCGCCCGCCCGATCCGGGCTGACGCCCACGGCGCCCCCCGGGCGGAAGAACCCGAACCCGGCAGTACGGTCTCCCCGGGGGCAGACCACAGGAGACCGTCTACCGGTCTCGGTGGGCTGCCGCGTTCGAGAATCAGATTAGATGGCGGGGCCGACTCAGCGATTATCGAGCTGCGGTTCTGGCTGGCTCCTCCTCCGCTGCGGGACTCTGTTGCCCGTAACGGACTTACCTCAATCGTCTAGACTCCGAGACGGTGACTGGGGCGCATCACAGAGTCCGGGGCCTTCCGGCGGTCTTCGCTCGTTGGATCGTGGTCGCCGGCATCGTCCTGGGGCTAGCCCAGCCACGCGATCGCGTGTGGTGCCAGGCGGGCTCCGGGCATTCCGCGGTCGAGGACCTGGACGCCGGTTGCTGCCGTGCGCCGGGCGGAGAGACGTCCTGCGCCCAGGATCCTGCCGCCTCCGACTCCCGTGACCTCGACCGCAAGCAGGGAACGGACGGGAACGGATGCACGGACGTCCTCGTCGAGGCTCCCACTCGCCTTCCGCCGGCAAAGCGCATCTCTTCGCAGCAGGCCACACCCCTCGTTTTCCCCTCGATGGACGGGCCCTTTCCCATTCGGGCTGGATTCCATTCGAGGAAACGCGGAGATAGGTTCCCCGCGACCGCCCACGCCCTCTCCCCATCCAGCGTTCTGAGAATCTGATCCCTCCTCGCCGCTGACGGAGTACCGGTCCGCACGGAAGACCGTGTGGACGACGTCGCACGAGGAGGATTCCAGCGTGTCGAAATCGAACGTCGCAGGGCGCCATCTGGTGGGTTTCGCCATGATCGCCGCTATCTCATGGCAACCCGCGGCAAACGGGCAGGAGCGCTCCCGAGAAGCCGCAATCACCCTGGAAGAGGCCCGAACCAAGGCGCTCCAGGCCAACCCGGAGCTACAGGCGGGAACAGCCCATGCTCGCGCGCTTGACGGCGCCCTACGCCAGTCCCGGGCCCTTCCCAACCCTGACCTCTCCTTCGAGGCCGAGGACTTCGGAGGGAACCTCCCTGCCGAGGCCCTGTCACAGCGAACGCTTTCCATCAGCGAACGGGTCGAGTGGTTCGGAAAGCGATCGGCGCGGGTGGAGGCCGCTCGACTGGAGAGGGACGTGGCTGCACTCGACCTCGAGCGTCGCCGTCTGGACATCCGGCAGGAAGTCGACCGCCGTTTCGCGCTCCTCCTCGTTTCGCAGCAGCGCCTCGGCATCGCGAGGGAAAACGCCGCGACCGCCAGCGAGGTCCGCGCGACCGTCTCCACTCTCGTCTCGGCGGGCGAGGCCTCCCCGATCGAGGAGACCCGGGCGCTCGGGGACGAAGCGCTCGCCGAGATCGAGCGGGACGGTGCTTCGCGGGACGTGACTCTGGCGGCCAGGTCCCTCGCGCAGCTCTGGGGAGAGCCATCCGGCTCCGCCCTCCACGCCGAAGGCCACCTGGCGTCCAGCGCCGCGGTTCCGGATCGGGGAACCGCCCTCGCGGACATCGCACGGCTTCCGGACCTGGCGCGATGGGACGCCGAGACAGCACGGCTGGCAGCAGCCGAGACGCAGGCGCGACGACAGGCGCTACCGGATTTCACGTTGAGCGCCGGCACCCGGTCCTTCGTCGGAACGGGCCAGCGAACATGGGTGGCCGGCCTATCGCTCCCGATCCCGCTGTTGACGACCTACTCCGGCGCTCGTTCCGAGGCCACGGCTCGGCTCGAGAAGGCCAGGGCCGAGAAGCGCGCCGAGGAGGTCCGCCTGCGGGCGGCCTACCTGACTTCGGAGGAAGGCCTCCTTCATGCTTCCCGCGAGGTCCGCCTTCTGGACGAGCGAGTTCTGCCGAACGCACGGCAGGTCTACGACGCCCTCAACGAAGGATACCGGCGCGGGAAGTTCCGGCTGCTCGACCTCCTCGAGGCGCGCCGGGCGCTCGCCACGGCCCGCCTCCGTCTCGTCGACGCCCTTTCGAGACTGAACCTCGCCCTGGCGGACCTGAGCCGTCTGACCGGCGATGGTCTCCCCTCCGAAACCCGAGGCACCAGATGACTTTCGACACGGCCGACCACCTCGCGCGGCGAACCCTCCTTACCTGCCTTGCCATCTCCCTCTCCGCAACCGGCTGCTCCAAGCCCGCGGCTACGCCGCCGCCGGGAGCCGAAACGGCCGGCGGCACGACCGCCACCAGGATCTCCGACCTGGACCAGCCGGTCGACGCGCTCACCGCCGCCCGGTGCGAACACCAGATCTCCCAGTACACCTGCAACGAATGTCGTTACCAGGTCGGTGTGGCGAAAGCCGATCCGGATCTCTTCGACCGGAAGAAAGGGGGGACGCTCGAGCTGGCGACCGTGGCGCCCCGTCCCCTCGCCAGCAGCCGAGAGCTGACCGGCGAGGTACGGCTCAACGAAGAGCGGGCGGTCCAGCTCAGCCCCCGAGCGCCGGGCGTCGTCCGCGCCATCCACGTGGATCTCGGCGCCCAGGTCCAGGCGGGACAGATCCTCTTCGAGGTGGAGAGCCCCGAGTTCCGGCAGGCGAAGGCCGACCTCGTCCGCACGTCCGCGGCTGTCGGTCTCGCCGAGGCGACGGCCGCCCGCGAGCGGGACCTCTTCGAGAAGAGGATCTGCCCCCAGAAGGACCTTCTCGAGGCCGAGGCGTCGCTGACTCAGGTTCGTGCGGAGCGCCGCGCCGTGGCCGGCCGCCTCCTGGGCCACGGCCTGTCGCAAAGCGAGATCGACGGTCTCGCGTCGGCACCGTCGGGATCGGAGTCCGGCCTCCTCCCCGTCCGCGCCCCGTTCGCGGGGACCGTCCTCGAGCGATCGCTGTCTCTGGGCGGCCAGGCGCTCCCCGGCGACAAGCTCCTTCTCCTGGCGGACACGTCGAGGGTCTGGGTCATCACCACGATCCACGAACGCGAAGTGGCCGCGGTTCTCGAGGCAAAGGCCGGGGGACCTGTCGAGGCCGAACTGACGCTGTCCGCCTACCCGGGGCGGACCTTCCGCGGCCGGGTCGACCACGTCGGGGGCACCCTGGACGAGGTGACCCGCACCGCGAAGGCGCGCGTCGTCGTCCTGAACCCCGGCGATCTCCTGCGGGCGGGAATGTTCGCGCGGGTCCGGCTCCGGGTGGCGTGCGAAGGCGGGCCTCTCGCCGTTCCGTCGGATGCCGTTCTCGAGGACGAAGGGCGCTCCTTCGTCTTCGTCCGCCTGAAAGGGCCCTACTTCATCCGCCGCCCGGTCACGGTGGAGCACTCGGAGGGGGGCTTCGTCGAGGTGGCGGGGGGCCTGAAAGCCGGCGACGAGGTCGTGTCGCGGGGAGCCTTCCTCCTCAAGTCCGACGTCCTGCGCTCGAAGATGGGCGCGGGGTGCGCGGACTGACGGGGGCGACGTGAGCACGTTCTTCGAGCGGCTTCTCGCCCGTCGCTGGGCCGTCCTCTTCATCGGCGGCCTCCTCGTCTGTGCCGGCATCGTCGCGTGGAACAGCCTGCCGATCGACGCCTTCCCGGACGTCACGAACGTCCAGGTGATGGTCCTGACGAAGGCCGGCGGGCTGTCAGCGACGGACGTCGAGCAGCGGATCACCTATCCGATCGAGCAGCAGATGGGGGGCCTTCCCAGGGTCGCCCAGGTCCGCTCCGTCTCCCGTGCGGGACTCTCTCAGGTCGTCGCCGTCTTTCGGGACTCCGTCGACCCCTGGTTCGCACGTCAGGTCGTCTTCGAGCGCCTGCAGGGTGCGCGAGACACCCTTCCGGCGGGGGTCGAGCCGCAGATCGGTCCGCTGTCGACCGGACTCGGGGAGATCTTCCAGTACACGCTCGAGGGGGACGGATTCTCTCCGATGGAGAAGCGTTCGATCCAGGACTGGCTCGTCGCCCCACGTCTCCGGACCGTTCCGGGCGTGACCGAGGTGAACAGCTTCGGCGGGGAGGTCAAGCAGTACCAGGTGATCGTCCGTCCCGAGAACCTCGTCCGGTACGGACTCACGCTTCGAACTGTCATGGAGGCGCTGGAGCGCGGAAACGGCAACGCCGGCGCCGGGTACATCGTGAAGGGATGGGAGCAGACGTACATCCGCGGCGTCGGCCTCTTCGGCCGCATCGAGGACATCGAGGCCGTCGTTCTCAAGAGCTCGGGCGGCACCCCCATCCTCGTGCGCGACGTCGCCGACGTCCGGATCGGTCCTCAGCTCCGGCAGGGATCCGTGACGCGCGATGGTCGGGGCGAGACCGTGGCCGGAATGGCGATCATGCTTCGAGGCGAGAACTCCCGGACGGTCGTCTCCGCCGTCAAGGACGCCATCGCCGCCCTCCAGAGAAGCCTCCCGAAGGGTCTCCGGATCGACGTCTTCTATGACCGGACGGAGCTGATCGAGGCATGCATCAAGACGGTCACCGACGCTCTCTTCCAGGGCGCCGTCCTGGTGGTACTGGTCCTCTTTCTCTTCCTTGCCGAGTTCCGCACGGCGGTCGTCGTGGTCCTGTCGCTCCCGATCACGTTCCTCTTCACGTTCATCGCGATGAGGGCGCTGGGGCTCTCGTCGAACCTGATGAGCCTCGGGGGCCTCGCCTTCTCGGTCGGGATGGTCGTCGACGCGTCCATCGTCGTCGCCGAGAACGTCCGCCGCCGCCTGGCCGAGGGTCACGAACGTTCCGAGCGGCGTCGCCTCATCGTCGAGGCCATGGTCGAGGTGGCCCGGCCCGTGACGTTCTCGGTCCTGGTGGTCGCCCTCGTCATCCTCCCGCTCCTGACGCTGCAGGGTCTCGAGGGGAAGATGTTCGCCCCCCTGGCCCTGACGCTCCTCGCGAGCCTTCTCGTCTCCATCGTCGTCGCGATGATCTTCGTGCCCGTGATTTGCGACCTGTTCCTGAAGCAGGAGCCCCGCAGGGAGTTCGGATTCGTCCGCCGCTTTCGCGACGGCTACGAGCGGCTGCTAGGGACGGCGCTCGCCCGTCCGAAGACGACGTACGGCATCGCGATCGGGATCCTCCTGGCGTCCAGCCTCCTCGTACCCCTCATGGGGACCGACTTCCTTCCCCCTCTCGACGAGGGATCGATCGCGATCAACGTCGTCCGGCTCCCGAACGCCTCCCTCGAGGGGTCGACGTCGGTGGCGGGTTTCCTCGAGAAGCGCCTTCTCGCGTTCCCCGAAGTCGCGACCGTCGTCAGCAAGACCGGGCGGGCCGAGATCTCGGAGGACCCGATGGGTCCCGAGCAGACCGATCTCTTCGTGATGCTGAGGCCCCGAGACCAGTGGACCAAGGGGCGCACGAAGCCGGCTCTCGTCGAGGCGATGAGCCGGGAGGTCGCGAAGGTCCCGGGACTCCGGGCGACCTTCTCCCAGCCGATCGCGCTTCGCGTCAACGAGCTGATCTCGGGCGTGAAGGGAGACCTCGCCGTGAAGATCTTCGGACCCGACCTCTCGACCCTGAAGGGCCTTGCCGACAAGGCCGCCGCCAACCTGGCGGGGATTCCCGCCGCGCGGGACGTGAAGGTGGAGCAGATCTCGGGGATGTCGGAGGTCGAGGTGCGGCTCGACCGCGACGCCATGTCCCGGTGGGGCCTGAACGTCGCCGACGTCAACGAACTCCTCGAAGCCGCGTACGCCGGCCGGGTCGTCACGAACTTCATCGAAGGTGAGCGGCGGATAGCGGTCGTCGTGAGGTTCCCCGAGGAGGCTCGAAGGGACGTCCCGACGCTGGAGAAGCTCCTCGTACCGACGGCCAGCGGATCGCGGGTCCAGCTCGGCCAGATCGCGGCTGTGAAGCTCGTGGAGGGCCCGACGCAGGTCAGCCGGGAGAAGGGGATGCGCCGGGTCGTCGTGGAGGCGAACGTGAGAGGCCGGGACCTGGGGCGGTTCGCGGCGGAGGCCAAGGCGGCTCTCGCTCCCCTGGAGGCAGGCCTGCCGCCCGGCACCTTCCTCGAGTTCGGGGGCCAGTTCGAGAACCAGAGGCGTGCCATGCGGCAACTGGCCGTCGTCGTCCCGATGGTCATCCTCCTCCACGTCTTCCTGCTCTACTCGGCCCTCGGAAGCGCGAGGAACGCGTTCATCGTCCTCCTCAACTTGCCCTTCTCGCTCGTGGGAGGCGTGGTGGGGGCGGTCGCATTCCGGATGCCACTCTCGGTCTCGGCCGCGGTGGCCTTCATCGTCCTCCTCGGCATCGCGGTCCAGAACGGCGTCGTCCTGGTGGCATTCTTCCGCCAGTTGCGTGAACGGGGGCTCTCTCCCCGGGAGGCCGTGCTCCAGGGGTGCCGCGTCAGGCTCAAGCCGCTCGTCATGACCGCCCTGACGAGCTTCATCGGGCACCTGCCCATGATCTATGCCACCGGCTCGGGCGCCGACATCCAGAAGCCGCTCGCGGTGATCGTGATGGGCGGGATCGTGACCTCGACGTTCCTGACGCTTCTCGTGTTGCCGGTCCTTTATGAGTCGTCTGAAGTGCCGGCCGCCACGGAGGCAGCGCGAGCCTGACATGACGACCTTCGCACCAGACTCGGGGGCCAAGGCGGGCGAAAGGCGGTCGACTGCCCAGACCGCGGCCGTGACTCCGAAGCGAAGGCGATGTCGTTCCCGGCGTCGGTCGACTCGATCCCGACCTCGGCGGGGCAGGAGGACCACGTGTCGATGGGTCCGATCGCGGCGCGCAAGCTGACGAGGAACGTGGAGTGCCTCGAGCGGGTCCTGGCGATCGAGCTGATGGCTGCCTGCCAGGGGCTCGACTTCCGCCGTCCCCTCCGCTCGAGCGACCGGCTGGAATCGGTTCACCGACGTTTCCGGGAGAAGGTGGCGTTCCGGGACGAGGAGCTCGCCGATCTGGAGTGAGCCGACCCCCTGGCCCTTCGCCGGCTTGACAACCGGAAGCCGGGCGAGGCGCAGGACCGGCAGGGGGGTAGGCCGGCAACCTCTTCCGGGCGGCAGGAGACAGCGTCGACGTCTCCAGCGATGCCGCCGTCACCGTGACGAGCCCGAGGAATGCGGCCTCGTCGCTCCTCGGGGCCGTAGCGCCTGTACCGACCATCTGTCGCGCTACTCGCGCAAATTCAAAGTTCCCATCTCTTGGCCCTCGAGAACCTGGAGGCCTGCCGCAGAGATTTCCGGACCACACGCCGGGGGGGCGCGGGGTGCTACGGCCGCGTCCGGCGCTGGTGAGACCCCCGGCCCGCCGCGCTAACGGAACTTCTCGACGTACATCAGCTCGGTCGTGTCCACGTCGAAGCTCGTGTACAGGACGCAGCTGTCGTCGGGGCAAGCCGCGAGGCCGAAGCCGGACCTCTTCTCCAGCGTAAAAAGGAGCGTGTCGCTCCCGTCCGAGAACCGAAGGAAGCGGAGCTGGCCTCCCGGCATGGCTGAGTTGAGGTAGTAGAGGCCGGTGGCCGTCACGTCGTGGAACCACCATGCCGGAAGTCCGGCGAGGAGCTGGGTCTCCTCGCCTCCGGCGACGGGCATCTTCCAGATGGACCAGCTTTCAAGGCCGTCCTTCTTCGAAAAGTAGAGGGTCCTGCCGTCGGTGGACTCGTGTGCCGAGTAGCCTCCGTTGCGGGTGACGCGCACGGGGACCGCCTCCGGATCGGGCCGCATCTTCCAGACCTGGAAGCCGTCCTCCCGGTTCGTGCCGAAGTAGACCCACTCGCCGTCCCGCGACCAGTTCGGCGCGGTGTCGTGAGCCGGGTCCCAGGTGAGCCGCTGGGGCTGACCGCCGCCCGGCGTCGTCAGGAAGACGTCCAGGTGACCCTCGGGATTCGAGACGAAGGCCAGCCGTTTACCGTCGGGGGACCACTGGCCGCCCGAGGCGTGCCCCGAGGCGATCGAGGTGACCTGGACCGGGTGTGACCCGTCGGCCTCGCAGCGCCAGACCTGCGAGATCCCGGAGCGGTCCGAGGTGAACGTGATCCTTCTGCCGTCAGCCGAGAAACTAGGCCCCCCGTCCGTTCTCGTGGACGCGACGAGCGAAGCGGGGCGCCCGGGCCGTCCCGGCTCCAGCGGGAGGCGCCAGATGTTCAGGTCAGTGATCGAGCGGACGAAGGCGAGGCTCCCGGACCTCGAGAACGTCGGCGACTCCCCTCCCTCGCCGCCGAGGAGGCGGCGGGCCTTCTCGCCGGGGGCGGGGGATGCAGGGATCACCATCAGGCCAGGACTCGCGCTCCACCCACCGCCGCCGGTGGAGAAGACGATCCGCTTCCCGTCCGGGGTCCACGCGAGCTGCGTCGCCGTCCAGCCCTCCTTCGTCAGCTGCACGGGCTCGCCTGCCGGGTCGAGGTCCTTCGTGAGCGGAAGGGCCCAGATGTCGCCGGCGAACACGTTCAGCCCCCGCACGAACGCGAGGGTGCGCCCGTCCGGAGAGAGGGCCGGCGTTGCATCGGTCTGCTTCGCAGCCTCTGGCCGGGGAGGGCCGATCGGGGTCGCCCGGCCCGTGGCGACCGACACGCGGACCAGGGCCGCCCTGACGGCCCTGGATTCACGCCGGGGGACGACGATCCAGTTCCCGTCGGGCGACCACACGGGGCGTCCGAGGGACCACGCCTCGGTGACGATCCTCTCGTCTCCGCCGAGCGCCGGGATCACGGCGAGAGCCGACCGGTCTTTCCCGTGGTTGCGGACAAAAGCGATCTGGCGGCCGTCGGGAGACCAGGAGGGAGCGGCTTTCCCGTCCTGATCGTTCGTCAACCGGACGGGGGCCCCGGGGCCCACCAGCTTGACGTAGAGGTCGAAGGAACTTCGCGTCTCGCCGTCCCAGAGGAAGGCGACCTGGTTTCCGTCGGGCGAGAGCGCCGGGCCGCGAATCCGCCCGCCCGAGCTCATCAGGGGGACGGGCCTGGAGGGTTCGGCCTCGAGCGAACGCCCCCGGCGTACGATCCAGACCCCCGCGCCCGCCGCCAGGATCAGCATGGCGACGGCGCCTCCGAGTATTCGGTGCAGCCGTGCGGCGCGGAGCCGCGGCGGCGAGTCGCCGGTCGACTCCTCCCGCAGCTCCTCGAGCGCCACCTTGAGGTCCGCCGCGGATTGGAATCGCTTTGCCGGGTCCTTTCGCAGGCACCGGTGGATGATCCGGTCCAGCTCGGGGGACACCTCGTCCGAGACCTCCCGAGCCGGTACCGGCTCGTCCCTCAGGACGGCGGCCAGCGTCGCGGAGATCGAATCGCGGGCGAAGGCCTTCCGCCCGGTCACCATCTCGTACAGGACCGCCCCGAAGGAGAAGATGTCGGAGCGCGGGTCGACCTCCCGTCCCTCCGCCTGCTCCGGGGCCATGTAGGCGCAGGTCCCGACGACCGCGCCGGTCCGCGTCAGGACCTCG
The DNA here is from genome assembly GCA_903845115.1 of uncultured Acidobacteriota bacterium. GTDB lineage: Bacteria > Acidobacteriota > Thermoanaerobaculia > UBA5066 > UBA5066 > CAIMWE01. The sequence goes on from CAIMWE010000028.1 coordinate 14,996, forward strand.
TCGGTCTCGGCTCCCTCGAAAGCGAGGCCGGGGTTCAGGAGCTTGGCGAGGCCGAAGTCGAGGATCTTGACGAGCCCGGCCTCGGTCACCATCACGTTGGCGGGCTTGAGGTCGCGGTGGATGACTCCGGCGGCGTGGGTCGCCGCCAGCGCGTCGGCGATCTGGACGGCGTACCGGAGGGCCTCCTCCGGCGGCAGGCCACCAGGGGGGATGAGCCTGGAGAGCGTCAGCCCCTGGACGTACTCGGAGACGATGAAATCGACGCCATCCTCCGACCCGATCTCGTGGACGGTCAGGACATTGGGGTGGTCGAGCGCGGAGGCGGCCTTCGCCTCCAGGACGAAGCGCTGGCGGCGGACGGGATCGGCGGCCTTCCCAGGGGCGAGGACCTTCACGGCGACGAAGCGGCCGAGCCTGGGGTCCCTCGCCTTGTAGACGAGGCCCATGCCGCCCGTTCCGAGCTGCTCCACGAGCTCGTAGTGCGATAGCCTGTCCATGTTGGCCCGCCAGTATTCTATTCCCGCGCCGGAACCGGGGCGGACGCGGACCCGCGGGACGGCGACACCTGGACCGCTGTACAGGAGGGCCTGGAATGTCCGGGCGGGAGACAAGAGCGTACGATTCCCCTGGATGGGCCCCGAACGGCCGGACCGGCGCGAGAGAGGACCAGGGAGAGAGCCTGATCACCTGCTGGCTGTCCGTGACGGAGGAAGGGAGATTCTCCCGGTCCTCCGGTTCGGCGACGTGACGTTCGACCCCGCCCGGCGGGTCGTCTTGCAGGGTCGGCGGACGCTTCACCTGGGTCCCCACGGCTTCCACCTGCTCGAGCTCCTCCTCGCGTCCAGGCCCAGGGCGCTCTCGAAGGCGGAACTCCTCGAGGCCGTCTGGCCGGATGCGGCCGTCGCGGAGGGGAGCCTCAGCACCCTCGTGAAGGATGTCCGGAAGGCGCTTGGAGAGAACGCCCGCTCTCCGTCGTACATCAGAACGGTCTTCGGCTTTGGCTACGCCTTCGAGGGGACGGTCCACGAGGTGGCCCCGACGGTGCCGTCGCCGCTGCGCCACGTCCTCGTCTGCGGCGGGGAGGGCGTGCACCTCGCGGAGGGGGCGAACCTGATTGGACGCGAGTCCACGGCCACGCTCGTGATCCCGCACCCGTCGGTCTCGCGCGAGCACGCGAGGATCGACGTCGAGGGCGACCGCGCCTTTCTCGAGGACCTGGGCAGCAAGAACGGGACGTGGCTGGGCTCCGCGAAGGTGGAGGGGCGGACGACCCTCACGGACGGGGACGAACTGCGAATCGGCGCGGTCCACCTCACGTACCGCGGCCCGTCCGCTTCACCCCTTGACGGGACGGCGACCTACCCCTGAACCCGGCCGTCCACTCCAGCGGGATCCTGTCGTTCGACTCCTGCGTTCCGGTTCGGAGGATTCAGGAGAATTTCAGAATATCGACAGGACTCGGACGGGAGGTGCGGCCCATCTTCCTCCCAGGATGAGCGAGCAGCGACGGGGTAGAGGGGACGAGGCCGCTCGCTCGCACTGGGAAGCGCGCCCGAGTCGAGCGCGAACCGGCGGAGCCCGGTGCGCTCCGGTGACCGGACTGTCTCCGGCCGACCCACCCTGGAAGCCGAAGAGAAAGGAAGGAAGTCCATGAGATCTGCCGTCACGTGGCTTGCCGTTCTGGGATGCGGGGCGCTCCTCGCGGTCGCCGCCCCGGCCGCCATCACGGACGACGCCGTCGTCATCACCGCCCATCAGGGAGTCCGGATCGGCGCCCTTGCGCTCGAGCCGGGCTCGTACCTCCTTCGAGCGCCCTCGGGGATCCCGACCCGGAACGTCGTGGTCGTGACGAGCCCCGACGGGATGAAGTTCTACGGCTTCGTCCTGGCGACCCACGAGTCGGGCCGCCACATGATCAGCACCACCGACAAGGTCGTCGTCAGCGAGAAGGACAGCCGGACAGTCCGGGCCTGGGTCGTCGCCTGGAAGGACACCGGCTACATTTTCTCGTCGGCTCCGGTCCCCCCTGCCCTGGCGGCCCGCGCCCGGGCAACGTTCTCTCTCCCGTCCGCGGCCCGGTGAGCGCTCGCGAGGGCGGTCCGCAGGTCCGGGACGCCGGGCTTCCTCCGGAGCGATCCGGAGGGGGCTCAGGCCCCCGGGCGGCAAGTTCGGGGAATTCCATGGCTACGGGCCTGTGACGAGCGGAAATCCCGTGTCCTTCGGGAACGTCAGGAGCGTCCGGTCCTTTGACAGCTCGGGCTCAGGGACGTTGACCGCCCCCTTGATGTGCTCCTGCTGGTACTCCTCCGCGGTACGGGCGTCGATCACGACGAGCCCCGGCAGCTGGCGGGAGATCATCGCCCGCAGCTCCTCGCTCGTGACAATCGTGTAGCCATCCTTGGTGGCCTCGAGCGCGGGGGCCTGCCGGACGGCGGTCAGGAGCATCAGCGCCGCGAGCGTTCTTCCCAGGATCCTCATTCCCTTCTCCTCTGGTGGCAGGCCCCCATCCGGAGGCCCGAGGAGAGAACCCTCAGCCCCTGCTGGCGGGCCAGCCAGTTGTCGACGGGCTCGAGGGCCGACCGGCCCTCCGACGACCCCGTCATTTTCGGCTGGTGAACACGCTGACGAACATCGCGGGGTTCTACCGTCTTGCAGCCGGAACAGGCCGCGGGCCCTGAGCCCCGTCGGCCAGAGGGCCATGACAAAAATGCGCCGCTGTTGCGACGCATCCCTCGAATGTAAATGGCGGGGCTTACTCGGCGATTATCGAACTGCGGCCCTGGCTCCGCGCCCGACTACGCAGCCGATGACTATAACTACCGCGACCATGTTTTCGCTGGATCCGGCAAGAGCATATTGTCGGTCCCGGAAGGTCGCTGACTCTCAGCCGAAACTCACCACGCGTCCACGCCGACCCCCGTGGCTCCCCGCGGGACGCCCAGCCGCCGCCCCCCCCCCCCGAGACCGCTTTACTGTATATCGCTGGAATATACTTCTCCCGTGCCTCCCGACGACCCTCTCGACAGCCCTGTTGGGTTCGACTGGGACGACGCGAACGTCGAGAAGAACTGGGAGCGTCACCGCGTCGCATTCTGGGAGGCCGAGGAAGTCTTTTTCAACGAGCCCCTCCTCGTCCATCTTGACGCCGCTCATTCCGCCCGAGAGCGACGACACGTCGCTTTCGGCCACACCGACTCCGGTCGATTCCTCTTCATCGCCTTCACCATCCGCAACCGCCTCGTCCGGGTCATCTCCGCCCGGGACATGACGCGAAAGGAGAACAGGATCTATGCCCACGCCAAGACGTAAAGTCCTTCCCGCATTCTCGTCGGAGGAGGAGGAGCGCGCATTCTGGGCCACTCACGACTCCTCGGACTACGTGGACTGGGCGAAGGCTTCCCGGAGGTCTTTTCCGGGCCTCAAGCCCACTCTTCGCACTATCTCGCTCCGCCTTCCGGAAGCAATGATCGGCCAGCTCAAAGTTCTCGCGAACAAGCGGGACATCCCGTACCAGTCGCTCCTCAAGCAATTCCTCGCGGAAAGACTTCAAGAGGAGCTGACGAGGACGACCGGAACCTGACGGCCGCTATCGTGGCGAGGAACCGAGCTCGGGGGAAGCGAGCGACTTCACCAGGTAGTCGCAGGCCCCCGAGTCGAGACCAAGGACCCGAGCCTCCCATATCGCCCGGTCGCCGGCCCCGTGCTCGACGGCGTTCACCCCCCGGTCGCGACGGATGCCGCTCCGGTCCGCCCGGTCCCGACTTCCTGGCAGGAGGCCCCCATGAGACCGAAGACGCTCGCCCTGGCCGTCCTGGCCGCCCTGACTCTTGCGACGACGACCGCCGCCGAGCCTGCTCCCCCGCCCCGCCCGAAGGTCGTCGTGGTCGGCGCCGGCATCTCCGGCCTCACCGCCGCCCTGGAGCTGAACAGCGCGGGGGTCGACGTCGTCCTCCTGGAGAAGGAGGCGAGGCCCGGAGGCCGGCTCGAGTCGGTCCACTTCGACGGGGTCGCTGCCAACGTCGGCGCGCAATGGGTGATCAAGGGGGTCAGCCCCCTCGTCGACTCGTTCCTCGAGAAGATCCCGATGCAGCCGGTCGGGAGCGGCGACAAGGGGATGGCCCTCGTCTGGGAGGGGAAGCTGATCGAGGTGAGCGGCGCCGACCTCCTCGGGAGCCTCCCCTTCTCCGAGAAGGCCAAGCGCGACTTCGTCGCCTCGGCGGCCCGGATGAGGAAGGACGCGCAGGCGCTCTTCGCCGGCGTCGACCTGGAGAAGCAGAAGAGCTGGGACTTCGTCTTCGACCTACCGATGGACTCCCCGCTCTGGAAGAAGCTCGAGGGGATGCCGATGGCCGAGTACCTCGCGGAGTACGACCCCGCCGTCTCGACCCTCTGGGGAACCCGCGTCAGCGCCGGCTTCGGCGGGACGCCCGAGACGATCTCGGCCCTCTTCCTCGTCGGGTGGTACCGCGGCGCCCCGTTCTTCCCGGTCGACATCCTGAAGGGGGGCAACGACCGGCTGACCGGCGACATGGCCGCCGCCTTCGAGGCCCGGGGCGGGAAGATCGTCACCGGCGCCGAGGTGACGCGCGTCTCCCAGGGAGCGAAGTCGGTCACCGTCGTCCGGCGCGACGGGAAGGAGGAGAAGGCCGACTACTGCATCGTCACGACGCCGGCCCCGGTGACGAGGAAGATCGTCGAGGGGCTGAGCGCGGTCCAGCAGGCGTCCCTCGCGGCGGTCGAGTACGCCCCCCTCGCTTCGATCGCCATGCACGTCAAGAACTTCCCCGACGCGGAGAAGCTCGTCGGCGCCCTCTACTTCGGCGGGAACACCGCCGCGTTCATCAACCAGACCGGCCCGGTGGCCGGCCGGCCGAAGGAGGGGACGGTCCTCCTGGTCGTCGTCACCGACCACGCGAAGGCGAAGCTGGGGGAGAAGGAGCTGCTCGCGCTCGCCGAGAAGGACCTCGAGGTCGTCAACCCCTCCTTCACCCTCGAGAAGGACCTGCTGGCGTACGTGGTCAAGAGATACGCCGTCGGCGAGGTCCACGTCAGCCCCGGCTTCCTGTCGAAGCACCTCGCGATCCTTCGGAAGCCGGCGGGCCGGGTTCACTTCGGAGGCGAGCTCGTCAGCAACTTCCCGACCTGGGGTGGGGCCGTCTGGGGCGGCCAGAGGGCCGCCCGGGAGGTGCTGAGGCTGCTGGGCAAGTAGCGCCTCGCCACACGCCCGTCGAGAATCGCCGCCGGGGAGTATCTGGAGGGGAAGGACATGGGAAAGCGTCTCCTTTCGTCTCCTAGCCTAGCGTCTGGAAGCATCGAAAAGGGGCTCACCAGCACCGTACCAGCACCGCGGACCTCTCCGCAGATTCGGACAGGAGGCGCGCCTGCGGGAGATGTTCCCTCTTGTGAAGAGCCGGTCGAAATCGGTCGACGCAATGGACATGTGGACTCGGCCAGGTTCTCTGGCGCTCATCCGTGCCATGACTCCACGTTCAGGCCCTCGAAACCTACAAAGTCGGTGACATTTCTCGTGACGAGGACTAGCCGGTTGACGTCGGCGATGGCGGCGATCATCCCGTCGGGAAACGCCGGGGTCTTGCCGACGGCGATCAGACGTGCCCGCTGGGACGCGTGCCAGGCCGCGGCCTCGGCGTCATACGGCAATGTCGGCACCGAGGCGAGAACGACCTTCTCCAGATAACGTTGAAGGGTCCGTTGCCGGCCGGATTCCGGAAGGCGCCGGACTCCGAATTGCAGTTCGTGCCAGACGACTGCCGCCGTCGCGATCTCGTCGGAATGTTCGCGGAACCGTTCGAGGACGTTCCCATCCGGGACCGGCCTGACCGGACAGTACGTTCGTGTCCAGGAGATACCGTGGATTCACAGTGCCGCCTCGCGCCCGGGGCTTCGATCGCGCAGTCCCTCAAGGTCGGAGTCTTCGAGGAGTTCGATCGGCTCAGCTCGGCTAGCAAGAAAGCGATCATGGGCATCGCGGAAGGCGGGTTGGCAGGCCGCAAGCTGGTGGTAGTCGTGGAGAGAGAGGATGACGGCGACGGGCTCGCCCGAGCGGGTCAGCTCCGCCGTGTTTCCGGCTTCCACCTCCCGGAGCACCTCCTCCATGCGGCCATCGACTGACTCCAGCGCGAAGGTCTTCGTCGTCGTTGCCTCCAGCGCGATTGTCCACCAACAGGACCCGGAACGCCCTCCCGGAGCAACGCGCTTCGCGCCGGCTACGCTTCATCGCGTAGGTCCTCTCGATGACCGCCGCGAGGTCCGGTCCCTTCCAGTACGGCTCGACCCACCGCATCCGGCGGTAGACGAGGTACGGCGGGTCCGCACCGAGCGCGTCGAAGACGAGGTCGAGCGACGGTCACGGGTCGTTCCGGCCGGTCCTCACGCTTTCGCTCGCTTCGCAGCGGCCCGTTCGTCGTCCTCCGTGAAGGGCACCGCTCTGAAACCGGAGTCGTCTCCTCTGTGGATGAAGATCCGACCGTTCAAAGAGCCGTCCTTCCGGAGCTTCGCCCAGCCACGGCCGCTCGCCGAATCGCACTCGTCGTTGCCATCCCAGGTGAACTCCACGTAGGCTTGGCCGTCCCGCATCAAGTGATGGCAGTCCAGCCATCCTTCGACTGCAAGGAAGCGGAACCGCCCGCCGCGTCGGCCGAACTCGATGAATGCTGGTCCGACGAGGTCGAAGGCATCCTGGCTCCACACCTCCATCTCGACGATCCGCCACTTCCCTTCGACGCTCACCTCGCCTCCTTCCTTTACCCGCGGAACACCTTGGAACGCGGGCTCTCGGCGCCATTTTCCGCTGGGACTGCGCTGGAGACGAGCGACGCGGAGCCGATCCGGGCTGTGGCGTGGTCCCGCGCCGGGCCGTCTCCGTCTACAGGACCCTGGAGCCGGAGGCCATTGCGGCGTTGGCCGAGGAGACCAGGCTGGCGCGCCGGGTCACGCCAGGGCCTCCATGAACTCCGCGACGGGGCTGTCGACGCGGAGGAGGTCGTTCGGCCAGATCTCCTTGTCCAGGACGATCCCTTCCAGAGTCGGACACCGGGAGAGGGCCACGTAGACTTGACCGTGCTCGAAGGCACCGCCGTCCAGGTCGACGATGATCCGCTCCAGCGTCTGCCCCTGGCTCTTGTGGATCGTGATCGCCCAGGCCTGCCGGATCGGGTACTGGGTGAACTTCCCGACCACGGTGCTCTCGATACGGCCGCTCTTCGGGTCGAAGCGAAACTCGTAGCTCTCCCAGGTCTCCCGCTCAAGGCGGTACGTGTAAGGATGTCCGCCCGACCTGACCTCGACCTCCACGCCGCCTCCGCTCGCCTTGACGACGCGGCCGAACGTGCCGTTCACCCAGCGCTTCTCCTTGTCGTTCCTGACGAAGATGACCTGGGCCCCGGGGCGAAGACGGAGGGTAGCGTCGGCCGGGAGGTTCTTCTCGTTCGGACGCTTCCCCTCGATGGTCGCCTCGAA
>CAIMWE010000029.1 GCA_903845115.1 uncultured Acidobacteriota bacterium
ACGCTTCCCCTCGATGGTCGCCTCGAACACGCTGTCCGCTCCCCGCAGCTTTTCGAGCCTCTCGCCGTTCAACCGCTCCGCCCGCCGGTTCGTCGTGGTGAGCGTCAGCCAGGCCTCGCCCGGCGGAGGCCTGAAACCCGGACGGCAGCGCGCATTCAGCCTGCCCTGTTGTTCAGCCGAAAGGCTTCCCTCTCGAATCCCGCCCAGGAGAGCCATGAAGTCCGAGTTCGTCTGCCGGTAGTTCTTCCTCAGCGAGATCGACTCGAAACGGAGATCAGCGAATACCTGGGCATCGAAGAAGTGCTTGCTCCGATAGTGCGTCGCGAAGAACTTGCTCTCCTCCTCCGTCGCAACGATCGGGGGGAGCTGATAGGGGTCTCCGAACATGACGAGCTGGGCCCCACCGAACGGCTGACGCCGGTCCCGTCCGTTGAGGCGCATGAACTGGTCGATCGTGTCGATCAGGTTCGCGTTCACCATCGACACCTCGTCGATGACGATCGAGTCGACGCTCCGATAGAGCTGCCGGCGGCCCGCGTCGCTCACGAGCCCGACATCGCTCTTGTTGAGGAGCCGAGGCGGAAATCGGAAGAACGAGTGGATCGTCTGACCTCCGACGTTGATCGCCGCGAGTCCCGTCGGGGAAAGGACGACGATCCGCTTCTTCGTCTTGCCGGCCCAGTACTTCAGGAGGTGCGACTTTCCCGTTCCGGCGCGGCCAGTGACGAAGATCGCGTCCGTCGGGCTCTCGAGGCACCGGAAGGCTCTCACCGATTCCGGGTTGTCCGGGTCTGGACCAACGAGAGGCACAACCTTCGCAGGCTCTCGCGGCCGAGTAGGGGTCGTTAGCCGGAGGCGGACCTCTCCGCCGGGCGGTCGTGCGGCGACGACGGCCTGCGCCGTGTTCCTGACGATCGGCGCCTCCGCCTTCGACCTCATCCTGATGACCAGGTCCACGATGAACTGGTTGGAGACGTCCCGCGTCAGCTGCTCCTGGACCCGGTCCAGGAAGTCCCGGGCCGCCGAGGCCGACATCCCGAACGCCGCAGCCAGGAGGTCAGCCGGCTTCTTCGACATGGTTCCAGCCTCCGTTCCGCGGGAAGGACTGGCCGCAAGCGCCGAAGCCTCTACGGGGCGAGCTTGCCATTTAGGTCCTGCCAGAACGCCCTCCGCTCCCGTGGAAGGAAGGTCAGCACAAAGTCGAGGATAGCTTGGAACGATCTTGGGGCGATCTCGACGATAGAACCCTGGAAACGACAGACGAGGACCGGATTGCCGCCCCGGACGTCGAACGGGCGCGGGCGGTCCTTCTCGAGGATCTCACCGAGGAGCTGGCAGACCTGGAGTGAGCCGACCCCCTTCTGCCCCGGCGAGTAGAATCTCGTCATGAGCACGGCTCGCGACCACCTCCCGGAAGGCCTCATCAGGCGCATCCGAAAGGGCGAGCGGGTAGAGTTCCCGGACGACGGGGCTGCCGTCATCCCACTCGAGGACCTGAAGCTCTTGGAGGAGCTGGAAGACCTCGAAGACGCTGCGGAAGCCAGACGCCGGCTCGCCGATCCGACCGAGACGCCCGTCCCCTACGACGAGGCGCGCCGTCGGCTCGGACTCGATTGACCTACCAGATCGTCATCCTTCCATCGGCCGAGCGGGAGCTGTCCCGACTGGACCCGCCGGACCGGCGCAGGCTGGACGAGAGGATCCTCTCCCTTTCCATGAAACCCGCGTCCCCAGGGGGTGAAAGCACTGCGTGAGGCTGGCGGAGCGATGAGGATTCGAGTCGGAGAGTGGCGGATCATCTACCGCATCGAAGACACGAGGCTGCTGGTCCTCATCGTACGCGTCGGCCATCGCCGAGACGTCTA
>CAIMWE010000030.1 GCA_903845115.1 uncultured Acidobacteriota bacterium
CGCCTCCCCCGGAGAAGCGGGTCCTCGCCGCCATCACGGCGAAGCTGGCGCGGGTCCTCTACCTGGACGAGGCGGACGTGGCCGAGGACCGCCCGTTCGTCGACCTGGGCCTCGACTCGATCCTGGGGGTCGAGCTGATCAAGGAGCTCAACAGGACGTTCGGGCTCGAGATGAAGGCGAGCCGCCTCTTCGACCATCCGACGGCCGCGAGCCTGGCGGCGCACGTCGCCGGACTCGTCCCGTCCGGAGGGGAGGAGAGGCAGGGTGCGGAGGCCGTGAGCTCGCTCCCGCCCGGCGCGCCACCGGCCGGGGTGAAGGTGGGAATCCCGGTGCCGAGCGAGGAAGCCGTCGCCCGCCTCCTGGAGAGGGCCGAGGCGCCGCCCGCCGGCCTTCTCTTCGAGGGCGAGGCGGTCGGGGACGAGAGGCGCGTCCAGCGCCTCGTCGTCGGCAGCCGGGAGAACGTCTGCCTCGGCGACCACGTCGTGGCCGGCCGCTACGTGATGCCCACCGACGCCTACCTCGAGATGCTCGCGGTGGCGGCGCGGAGGGAGCTCGGCGAGGGACCGGTCCACGTGGAGCGGCTGCGGCTGGCGGCGCCCCTGGCGCTCGACGAGGGGGAGCGGCGGGACGTCGTGGTACGCCTCGACGACTTCGCCGGGGGCCTCAGGTTCACCGTCGAGAGTGCGGGCCCCGAGGGGACGGAGCTGAACGCCGAGGGCCTCTTCGGGCGGTCGGAAGCGGGCGAGCTCCTCACGGCGCGTCACTGGCGGGTCCTCGACGGCTGCGAGACGCGGATTCCCGGGGCCGAGGTCTATTCCGGGGAAGGGGGCTCGAGGTTCGGAGAGCTCTACCGGACGATCCGGGAGATCCGCGTCCTGGGAGAGGCCGCGGTCTCGGTCCTCGAGCCGACGTCGGCCGCGCTGGAGAAGCGGGACCGGTTCCTCGTCTGCCCGGCCCTCCTGGACGGTCTGCTCGTCACGGCGCTGACCTTCGCGCGGGTCCGCGCCGGAGACCGGACGCGCCTCTTCCTCCCCGTCCTGATGGAGGAGGTCCTCCTGCCGGCGTCCCTCCCGGCGGGGCGCGCCTTCGGCCTCGTCGAGGTGCTGGAGGAGGCGCCGGACTGGGTGACGTTCCGCGCGAGCCTGGTCGACGAGGAGAACGAGGTCGTCTTCTCGTGCGGCCGTCTCCACGTGAGCGAGGTGCAGCCGGCTGCGCTCGCGGCGAGCCCGCCGGCCGTGCGGCCCTCGCCGGCTCCGTCCCGGGGACGTCCCGAGGCGGAACCCGTCGCCGTCGTCGGGATGTCCTGCAGGTTCCCGGGCGCCGGCTCGGTGAAGGAGTTCTGGAAGAACGTCGTCGCGGGCACCGACAGTGTCACGAGGGTGCCCCTGGAGAGGTGGGACGCGGACCTCTTCTACGACGCGGACCCCCGGACGCCGAACCGCTCGTACAGCCGAGAAGGGGGCTTCCTCTCGGACGTCGACAGGTTCGACCCGCTCTTCTTCAACCTCTCGCCCGAGGAAGCCGAGCTGATGGACCCCCAGCAGCGGCTCTTCCTGGAGGAGGCGTGGAAGGCGCTCGAGGACGCGGGCTACTCCGACCGGGGCCTCTCCGGCGTCCGGTGCGGCGTCTTCGTCGGGGCCTCGACCGGCGACTACATGCACCTCCTCGGGCCGGAGAACGCGAACAGCGCGCAGGCCTTCACCGGGCTCGCCCCGTCGATCCTGGCCGCGCGCATCTCGTACTTCCTGAACCTGACGGGGCCGAGCGTGGCCATCGACACCGCTTGCTCGTCGTCGCTCCTGGCGGTCCGCCAGGCGGTCGAGAGCCTCCGCTCGGGCGACAGCGACCTGGCCCTGGCCGGGGGGGTCGCGCTGATGCTCTCGCCCGACCTGCACATCAAGTCGTGCAAGACCGGCATCCTCTCGCCCACGGGGCGCTGCCGGAGCTTCGACCGTTCCGCGGACGGAATCGTCCTCGGCGAGGGGGTCGGGGTCGTCGTCCTCAAGTCGCTCTCCCTGGCGCTGGCGGACCGGGACCACGTCTACGCCGTCATCCGGGCGGCCGGCGCGAACCAGGACGGCCGGACGAACGGCATCACCGCCCCGAGCGGGGCCGCGCAGGCGCGCCTCCTGCGCGACGTCTACGCGCGCTCCGGCTTCGACCCGTCGTCGGTCGGGCTGATCGAGGCGCACGGGACGGGGACGCCGCTGGGGGACCCGGTCGAGGTCGAGGCGCTGATGGAGGTCTTCCGGGAGGCGGGGGCGAAGGAGGCGTCGTGCGCCGTCGGGTCGGTGAAGGCGAACATCGGCCACACCACCCTCGCCGCCGGGATCGCGAGCTTCCTCAAGGTGGTCCTCGCGGTCCGGCACGGGGTGATCCCGCCGCAGGCGAACTTCTCGGCGCCGGCCGAGGGCTACGGATTCGACGGCTCGCCCCTCTACGTTCCCCGGACGGCGGGGCCGTTCCGCACTCCCGGGCCCCGTCGCGCCGGGGTGAGCTCGTTCGGCTTCAGCGGGACGAACGTCCACGTGGTCGTCGAGGAGCCGCCGGCCCGGGACGAGACCTCTCGGTCCGGGCCCTCGCGGCCGGTCGAGCTGATCGCGATCTCCGCGAAGAGCCCGGAGGCCCTCTCCGCACGGATCGCGGACCTGGTGGCGTGGCTCGACGCGCCAGGGGAGGAGCGCGGGAGTGCCTCGCTCGCCGACGTCGCCTTCACGCTGCTCCAGGGGCGGAGCCATTTCAAGGTCCGGGCGGCGTTCGTCGCCGGGAGCTTCGACGAGCTCCGGGCCCAGCTGCGGGAGGCCGTCGGAGGAGGCCGACCGGCGGGCTCCGCGACGCGGGACCTCCGGAGGAACAAGGCGGCCGCCCCCGAGTTCCTCGTCGAGAGGGGACAGGAGACCCTTCGGCTGCTGGCCGCTTCCCCGGGAACGGGCGGGGCGCCCTGGCCTCAGGACGAGCTGAGGGAGAGGCTGGCGGGGCTGGCGGAGCTGTTCGCCGCGGGCGCCGCCGTCGACTGGAGCCTCCTCTACCCCGAGGGGAGCCGCGACCGCGTGTCGCTCCCGCCGTACCCCTTCTCCCGCGGCCGCTACTGGGTCGAGGCTTCCGTCGCGCGGCCCCACGCAGCGCCGTCCGGGCCCCTCCCGGTCCGCTCCCGTCTCGTCCGGATCGTCTCGTCCTCTCCGGACGGGCACCGTCTCTCGGCGCGCCTCGAGGGGGACGAGTTCTTCCTCGCCGACCACGGGATCGGAGAGAAGCGCACGCTGCCCGGAGCAGCCCTGCTGGAGATCGCGAGGGCGGCAGGGGCGACCGCCTGCGGCCGGGAGGTCCGCTCGCTCCGGGACGTCGTCTGGACCTCTCCGGTGACGCTGGCGCCGGGGGCCGGGCCGGTCGACCTCGACCTCCTCGTTCGCCCCCTGCCCGACGACGGAGCCAGCTTCGAGATCCGCCGGGAGATAGAGGGCGTGGCGGACCTCTGCTGCAAGGGGCGCCTCTCCTTCGTGCGCCGCGGAGGGGACGAGCCGGAGACGGTCTCCCGAGAGAGTCTCGAAGCCCTCGCCGAGAGGGGGACCGAGATGGCGGGGGAGGAGTTCTACTCCCGCTTCGACGCGAGAGGGCTGCACCTCGGACCTTCCTTCCGCGTCATCCGGACGCTGCGCCTCTCGGACGGCGAAGCCCTCTCGCACCTCGGCCTCCCGCCGGAGCGGAGCGGCGACGGGGACGACCTCGTTCTCCATCCCTCGCTGATCGACGGCGCGTTCCAGACGGGCGTGGCCACGCTCCGGGGGGCGGGCGAGGAGCTCCTCGTCCCCTTCTCGCTCGGCGAGGTCGAGCTCCTCCGGCCCCTCGTGCCCGCGTGCCGCGTCCGCGCGACCCGCGGCGAGGGAGCTGGCGCGGCCGCCCGGATCGAGCTGCTCGACGGCGAGGGGAACGTCCTGGTGCGCATGCGGGACTTCCTGGCCCGCCCGCTCACCGGGGCGGGCCAGGCGGCGAGGACGATCCTCGGACACGCCGCCTGGGAGGCCGCACCGCGGACCGGCCCGGCCGGGCCGCTCGCCGGAGCTCTCCTCGTGATGGCCCGGGACGGCTCTCTCCTGCCTCACCTCGCCAGGGGCGGGGCTCCCGAGCGAATCGCCCTCGTGACGCCCGGCGCCTCGTTCGGCCGCACGGGCGAGCGGACCTGGGAGATCGACCCGAGGCGGCCCGAGGACCACCGGCGGCTGCTCGGCGAGCTGGGAGAGGCCGGCCTGTCGCCCGTGGCGGTCCTCCACTGCTGGGGAGAGGAGTCTGGGGAGCCCGCCGCCTTTGCCCCGGACGGAGTGCCGCTCGCCCTCGCCTCGCTCCTGCTCCTCCTCCAGGCGCTCCAGGGGGACGCTCCGAAGGCGCGGCGCCGGCTGCTCCACGCGTACGAGCGCGGCCCGTCCGGCTCGGTGCCGGCGTCCTCCGCCCTGGGCGGGTTCGCTCGCTCCGTCGCGCTCGAGACGCCGGGGACGGTCCTGACGACGCTGGCGTGGGAGGGCGGGCTCCCCGAGCGGGCGGCCGCCGCGCTGGCGGAGCTCGGGGACGACGCCGCTCCCGGGCTGGAAGTGGAGCTGCGCCGCGGCGAGCGGCGGGTGAGGCGCCTCTTGGAAGTCCACTCGGCCAGGGGGCCCGCGGAAGGGTCACCGCTCGTCCCCGGAGGCGTCTATCTGGTGACGGGCGGGGCCGGCCGGCTCGGGCTCTCGCTCTGCCGCTGGCTGGCGCGGCAGACGCGCGGCCGGATCGTCCTCTGCGGCCGGTCCCCGATCTCCCCGGGCATCGAGGGGAGCGTCGCCGGGCTGACGGCGCTCGGGGCAGAGGCGCTCTACCTGCGCGCGGACGTCTCGTCACGCCCGGACGTGACCGCGCTCGTCTCGGAGGCCGTCGCGCGGTTCGGGGACCTTTCCGGCGTCTTCCACCTGGCCGGGGCGACGCGGGACGGTCTCCTGGGGCGGAAGTCCCTCGCGGATGTTTCGGCCGTCCTCGCGGCAAAGGTGCGCGGGACCCTTCTCCTGGACGAGGCCACGAGCGGGCATCCCCTCGCGTCCTTCGCGCTCTTCTCCTCGATGGCCGGCGCCCTCGGCAACCGGGGCCAGAGCGACTACGCCTACGCGAACGCCTTCCTCGACGCCTTCGCCGGCTGGCGCGAGGAGAGGCGCGCCGAGGGCTCGCGCAACGGCCGGACCGTCGCGGTGGGGTGGCCCCTCCTGGCCGAGGGATCTCTCCGCGGGGACAGGGCGTCGGAGAGGCTGGCCGAGGCCGCCGTCGGGCTCGTGCCCCTTCCCGTGGAGAGGGCGTGGCCGGTCCTCCTCGACGCGCTGGCCGGACGGCTGCCGAGTCCCCTCCTCGTCCTTCACGGCGACCCCGCCAGGACCCTCCGGTTGTTCGCGGACCCTGCCGGCCGTGTGGGCCCAGCGGTTCGTTCCGCCGGGGCCCCTCCGCTTCCGGCCGGTCCCGCCCTGGCTGCCGTCGGGACGTCTCCCGATCCCGGGACCGCGAGCGGCGAGGCCGGCTTTGGAGCCCGCGCGGCGGACGAGCTGGTCGGCCTCGCCTGCGCCCTCCTCAAGCTGGAGCCGTCCGACGTCGTCCCCGAGGAGGAGATGAGCGAGTACGGCTTCAACTCGATCAACCTGACGGAGTTCGCCGCCCGCGTGAACGACCGGTACGGGATCGACCTGACCCCCGCGGTCCTCTTCGAGCACTCCACGCTCGAGGCACTCTCCCGGCACCTCGCCGCAGCCTATCCGGACGCCCTGCGAAGGCATTTCGCCGGCTCTCCGACTCTTTCCGCCACGGGCGTCGCGACTTCCGGCGAGAGGCCCCCGGCCGCGGCCCACGATCGGGCCCTGGCGCCGGATCCGCCGCTCGCCACCCGCTTCCGCGAGGCTGCTGTTCCCCTCCGCGAGGGCGGTGTCGCGGGCGACCCGGAGGATCCGGACTCCCGCGCCGTCGCGATCGTCGGGGTCAGCGGGGTGATGCCGGGATCGGAGGACCTGGCCTCGTTCTGGAGAAACCTCGAGGAGGAACGGGACCTCGTCACCGAGATCCCCCCCGACCGGTGGGACTGGCGGGCGTACGCGGGAGAGGCCGCGAACGGGGCGAACCGGACCAACGTGCGGTGGGGGGGCTTCATGCCGGGCGTGGACCTCTTCGACCCGCTGTTCTTCGGGATCTCGCCGCGGGAGGCCGAGCTGATGGACCCGCAGCAGCGGCTCCTCCTGCAGGCCGTCTGGAGAGCGGTGGAGGACGCCGGGGAGAGGCCGTCGAGCCTGGCCGGCACCCGGACCGGAGTCTTCCTGGGAGTGTCGACTTCGGACTACGGCGAGCTGCTCCGGGAGCGCTCGACGGGGATCGGGACGCACGGCTCCACCGGGATGGCGCACTCGGTCCTGGCGAACCGGATCTCCTATTTCCTCGACGTCCACGGCCCGAGCGAGCCGATCGACACGGCCTGCTCGAGCTCGCTGGTCGCTCTCCATCGCGCCGTCCAGGCGATCCGGAGCGGCGCGTGCGAGACGGCGCTCGCCGGTGGCGTGAACGCCCTCCTCAGCCCGACCCTCTTCATCGCCTTCGCGCAGGCCGGCATGCTGAGCCAGGACGGCCGGTGCCGCTCCTTCGACCGGTCGGCGAACGGGTACGTGCGGGGCGAGGGGGTGGGGGTCCTCTTCCTCAAGCCGCTCCGGGCCGCGAGGAGAGACGGCAACCCGATCTACGCCGTGATCCGGGGGAGCGCCCTGAACCACGGCGGCCGCGCGAGCTCGCTCACCGCTCCGAACCCGAAGGCGCAGGCGCAGCTGCTGGTCGAGGCCTTCGAGGACGCGAGGGTGGACCCCTTCACTCTCGGGTACGTCGAGGCCCACGGGACGGGGACGCCCCTCGGGGACCCGATCGAGGTCAACGCCCTCCGGCAGGCGTTCGCAACCTGGCGCGAGCGCCACGGCGGAGAGCCGCCGGCCGGGGCCCGCTGCGGGATCGGGACGGTGAAGAGCAACATCGGCCACCTGGAGGCGGCCGCAGGCGTCGCGGGGGTCCTGAAGGTGCTCCTCGCGATGCAGCACCGGAGGCTTCCCGCCACTCTCCACGTCAGGGAGCTCAACCCCCAGATCCGGCTGGAGGGAACGCCGTTCGAGGTCGTCTCGCGGACGCGCGACTGGACGCCGCTCGGGGACGGGGAGGGCCGGCCGCTCCCGCTGCGGGCCGGGGTCAGCTCGTTCGGGTTCGGCGGGGTGAACGTCCACGTCGTCCTGGAGGCTTTCGAGCCGCCCCGGAGGCCGGAGACGGGCGCCGAGACCGAGCAGGTGATCGTCCTCTCGGCGAGGACGCCGGAGCGCCTCGCCGAGGCGGCCTCCCGGATGGCCTCGCGTCTGGAGGAAGCGGGCGAGCGGCCGCCTCGCCTGGCCGACGTCGCGTTCACGTTGCAGGAGGGGCGCGAGGCGATGGAGGAGCGGATGGCCTTCGTGGTCCGGAGCGTTCCGGATGCCGTCCGGCTCCTGCGCGAAGCCGCGACGAGCCCGGTGGGGGGGCCTGACCTCTTTCGCGGGCGGGTCTCGGGCCGGCGCCGCCAGACCCTCTTCGACGGCGAGGAAGGGCGAGAGTTCCTCCGGATCGCCGTGGAGGGGCGCAAGCTCGGGAAGCTGGCGCAGCTCTGGGCCACCGGGGTCCCGGTCGACTGGAGCCTGACGAGGGGCCCGGAACGGCGGGAACGGATCTCGCTGCCGGGCTACCCCTTCGCCCGGGAACGCTACTGGGTGCCGGAGGGGACTCCTCGTCAGACCGGAACCGACACCGCCGGGATCTCCCCGGACCCTCGCCCTGCGCGAACGCCGGAGGCGGGGTTGCCGGGCGGGGACGAAGGGGCCGGCAGGGGGACCTCCGCGCGCCTCCACGGGCGGCGATGGGTTCCCCAGGTCGCGCCCGGGAGCGCGGGGGCGGAAGAGCTGTTCCCGCTCCTGCTGCTCGACACGGGCGAAGAGCTCCGCGGGGCGATCCTCGAGCAGCTCCCGGCCTCGCCGGCGATCGTCCTGGTGAAGCCGGGGAGGGCATTCCTCGAGGCGGGCCCGCTCACGTTCGAGGTCGACCCTCGCGAGCCCCTCGATCTGGTCCGGCTGCGCCACGCGCTGGCGGGCCGGGGGATCCGGCCCGTGGCCCTCGTCCACGCCTGGTCCGCCCCCCCTGGCGACCTGGCCGTGTACCTGGGGGAGGGGGTCGAGCGGACGCTCCTGCCGCTCTTCCACCTGGCGGGGGCGTTCGACGAGTCGATCCGGCGGTGGGTGGTCGTCGGCGCGCCTCTCGACCCCTTCGTCGAGGCCGCGGGAGGGATCGCCCGGTCCCTTCCCGGGCGGCCCGCCTTCACGTCGCTCCGGTCCACCGAGACCGCGGCGTCCCTCCTGGCGAGCCGGATCCTCTCCGAGCTGGGGTCGGGAGCGCCGGGAACGGTCCGGGAGGTCCGGTACGAGGGGGGCCTCCGCGAGGTGAGACAGACGGTGGCGCTGGAGCTCGAGGGCGGAGGGCGAGCGGCCTTCCGCCGCGGAGCGGTCTACCTCGTCACGGGGGGGCTCGGCGCGCTGGGCCGCCTCGTGTCGCGCCACCTTGCCGGCCTCGGGGCGCGCCTCGCCCTCGTGGGGCGGAGCCCCGAAGGGTCAGGATCGGAGAGCGCTCTCGCGGAGATCGCCTCGCTGGGCGGCGAGGCGGTCTACGTCGTGGCCAACGTCTCGGACGCGGCTCAGGTTCGACGGGCCGTCGACGCCATCCACGAGCGGATGGGGCCCATCGCGGGCGTTCTCCACGCGGCGGGCCGCCTCCCGACCGGGCTGGCCCGCGGCGACGGGGTGGAGCTGACGGCGACCCTGGCGCCGAAAGTCGCCGGGACGGTCCACCTGGACGTCGCCACGGCCGGCGACCCCCTCGACTTCTTCCTCTCGTTCTCGTCGATCTCGTCCCTCGTCGGCGACCTCGGGACGGGCGCCTACGCCGTCGCCAACCGGTTTCTGGACGGCTTCACCTTCTGGCGGAAGGCCGAGCAGGAGCGGGGGCGCCGTCCGGGGCGGAGCCTCGTGGTCGACTGGCCGCTCTGGAGGGAGGGGGGAGCGGCCCGCCTGGCCCGCGCCGGAGGCGCCGAGCCGGCAGGAGGTCTCCTCGAGACGGCGGACGCCCTGGCGGTCCTCGACCTCGTCGTGGGCGGGGGTGCGACGCAGACGATCGTCTTCGCGCGCGAGGAGGGTCTCTCCGGCGAGGGGCCACCCGACGCGAGAAGGGAGGTCGCGGCGGGCGGAGGAGAAGACCTCGCTCTGCGCGCGGAGCGCCACCTCGCGGCGCTCCTCGCCACGGAGCTCCGGCTCGCCCCGGGGGGAATCGACGTCGACACGCCGCTCTCCTCGTACGGCCTCGACTCCATCCTGTTGAACCAGGTCACGGGCATCCTCTCGAAGGGAGTCGGCCCCCTTCCGAAGACGCTCTTCCTCGAGCACGAGACGGTCCGCGAGGCGGCCGCGTACCTCGCCGGGCACCACGCGGAGGGGCTGGCGACGCTCCTGGGCGACGGAGCGGACGCGGTTTCCGAGGTCCCTGCCCGCACGGCCCCTGCCGCGGCGGAGCGGGTCGAGACCGCGGCGCCCGTGGGGCACCGGGGACGCCGCGAGCGTGGGCGGGGGGAGGAGCCGATCGCCGTCATCGGGCTCGCCGGCCGCTACCCGGGCTCGCCGGAGCTGGCCCGCTTCTGGGAGAACCTCCGCTCGGGACGCAGCTCGATCACCGAGGTCCCTCGCACCCGCTGGGATGCCGAGGAGCTCTTCGATCCCGACCCGGCCCGGGCGGACGAGGGGAAGATCTACTGCCGGTGGGGGGCCTTCCTCGAGGACGTGGAGTCGTTCGACGCCCTCCACTTCGGGATCTCGCCGGCCGAGGCGAGGTCCTTGAAGCCCGAGGAGCGCCTCCTCCTGGAGCTGGCCACGGAGGCCCTGGACGACGCGGGGCACCACCGGGCCTCCCTCTCGGGGCAGCGGACCGCCGTCTTCGTGGGGGTCACGGCCAACACGTTCCCCCTGGCCGCGCTCGACCGCTTCCGGTCGCAGCCCGAGCTGCCGCTCGACACGTCCGTCTTCAGCCTCGCGAACCGGATCTCGCACCACTTCGACCTGCGAGGCCCGAGCCTCGCCGTGGACACCGGCTGCTCCTCGTCCCTCGTCGCCGTCCACCTGGCGCTGGAGAGCCTCCGGACCGGCGCCGCGGACGTGGCGCTCGCGGGGGGGGTGAACCTCGTCCTCCACCCGTCCAAGTACCGGCTCATGTGCCAGGGCCGCCTCCTCGCGAGCCGCGGCGCGAGCCAGCTCTTCGCCCGGGACGGCGACGGCTTCCTTCCCGGCGAGGGGGGCGGGGTCGTCGTCCTCAAGCCGCTCTCCCGGGCCGTCGCGGACGGGGACAACGTCCAGGGAGTCCTCCTCGGCTCGGCGGTCTCTCACAAGGGGAGCCGCGCCGGTTACCGGATGCCGTCCCCGAGCGCGCAGGCAGAGCTCCTCGAAGA
The DNA here is from genome assembly GCA_903845115.1 of uncultured Acidobacteriota bacterium. Lineage (GTDB taxonomy): Bacteria > Acidobacteriota > Thermoanaerobaculia > UBA5066 > UBA5066 > CAIMWE01. The sequence continues at coordinate 10,535 of CAIMWE010000030.1, forward strand.
GCTGTTCGAGAGCGCCGACGTTCCACCGTCGACGGTCGGGTACGTGGAGGCGCAGGCCATCGGCTCGGAGCTGGCCGACGCGGCCGAGTGGTCGGCGCTCCGGCGTCTCTTCGGTCCAAGGCCGCACGGCGACGAAGGTGGGGCGCGCTCTGTCCCCTGCCTCGTCGGGTCGCTCAAGCCGAACATCGGGCACCTGGAGGCGGCCTCGGGGCTCGCGCAGCTGACGAAGGTGCTGCTGATGATGCGTCACGGCTGGATCGCGCCGTCGCAGGTGGCCCCCGAGCTGAACCCGGGCGTGGAGCTGGAGGGAAGCGCGCTCTCGCTGGCCCGGACCGGGGCCCCCTGGCCCGGAGGGGGCGCTCCGCGGCGCGCCCTCGTCAGCTCGTCCGGCGTGGGCGGCGTGCAGGCGACCCTCCTCGTGGAGGCGTTCGAGGGGGCCCGGAAGCCCGCCGCGACGCCCCGGCCCGAGGTCGTCGCCGTCTCGGCGAAGACGGAGCGGTCACTGCGGCGCCGCCTCGAGGAGCTCTCGGCCGCGGCGGTGCGGCTCTGCGGCGAGGTGGGGCCGGACGCGCCGGTCACCGACGTCGCGCACACGCTCCAGGTCGGCAGGGAAGAGCTGCGCGAGCGGTTCGCCACCGTCTGCTCGACCCTGGGCGAGCTCCGCGACCTTCTCGCGGCCCACCTGCACGGCGAGGGCGCGGAGGTCCACCGCGGGAGGGCGGCCACCGGAGCGGGTCCGGCCGAGGTCCCCGCCGGGACGGCCGACCGGGCGGGGCTGGCCGCTCTCGCCGACGCCTGGGTGAACGGCGCCCGGGCGGACTGGCTCGCGGCGGCCGGCGGGCGGCCGGCGCGCCGCGTCTCGCTGCCGCCGACCCCGTTCGAGAGGGAGCGCTGCTGGCCCGATGCCGGAGAGGCGACCCCGGCGCCCCCGGTCCCCGCCTACTACGGAAAGATGGCGAACGCCGTGAGGGAGCGGGTCGGCGACGAGGAGGTCCACCTCGTCTTCGCGCCGTTCCTCGAGCCGGTCCCGGGCTTCTCGTGGCTCCTGACGTTCTTCGAGCCGGAGGGAAGGGGAGAGCACCGCGACCTGATGCTCCGGGCGCAGCGGGAGCTGAAGTCGGTCCTCCTCGCGGGGGTCGACTTCGAGAAGGCGACCCGCGTCCTCGACATCGGGTGCGGGTTCTCGACCGATCTCATCGGGCTCGCGAGAGAGCACCCGAAGGTGACGGGCGTCGGCTACACGATCACCCCGGAGCAGGCCCAGATCGGCAAGGCGAGGATCCAGAAGGCGGGCCTCGAGGGGCGCCTCCAGGTCTTCCACCGCGACAGTACGAAGGACCCGTTCCCCGGCCTCTTCGACGTCGCGCTCGCCTTCGAGGTGCTCTTCCACATCGAGGACAAGGCCGGGGCGATCGCGAACGTCGCCCGGCACCTCGCCCCGGGCGGGACCTTCCTCGTGGCCGACTGCGTGGCGAACACCGTCACGGACATCATCCTGCCCCGCCTGGGCCAGTTCACCCCGACCGCTTCCCGGCTGGCCGGGCTGCTCGCGTCGAGCGGTCTCCGGGTCGACGCGTGCGTGGACGTGGGCCTCGAGATGAGCCGCTTCCTCGACGACCCGGACTTCGAGCGCCACCTCGCGACCCTGCACGCCAGGATCCCGGGGTCGGAGGCGGGGGAGGCGGAGCACCGGGGGTTCCACAACTGCGGAAAGGCGTTCGCCCAGGGACTGATCCGGTACGTGCTCCTGACGGTGACGAAGGGGGACCCGGCGGTCCCCGCGGCGGACCTCGCCGCGGCGAATGCAGGATGCCTGGCGCGCCCGGTTCCCTACCGGGAGGCTCTCGAGCGGATGCCGGCGCTCGCCGCGCCCGCTCCGGTCCCCGCGTCCGCACCGCTCCCCGGTCCCGCTCACATCGCGCCGGAGGAGGGGGGCGGCGCCCGGGCGGCGAGGAGCGTGGAGGAGGCGATCCTCGCCGTCGCGGCCCGCGTCCTGGGCGTCGCCGTCGACCGGATCGACCCGGAGGCGCGGTTCGTGGAGCTGGGGATCGACTCGCTCGTCGGCCTGCGGCTCCTCGACGCGGTCAACCGTGAGCTCGGCCTCGAGCTCCCCATGGAGACGCTCTACGACCGCTCCAGCGTCCGCGACCTGGCCGCCTTCGCCGAGCGCTCGCTCCCGGCGGGGTGGAGCGTGGCTCGCGGTCCCGCGGTCCGGACCGAGCCCTCCGCCCCGGCGAGCGCCCCCGTGGCCTATCCCCCCATCGCCGTCGTCGGGATGGCGGGACGCTTCCCTGGAGCCCCGAACGTCGACGCGTTCTGGCGCAACCTGAGGGACGGTGTCGACTCCGTCACCGAGGTTCCGTCCGACCGGTGGGACGTCGCGGAGTTCTACGATCCCGACCCCGCTCGCCCCGGCCGGAGCACGGCCAAGTGGGGCGGCTTCCTCCCCGACGTGGACGCCTTCGACGCGCCCTTCTTCCGGATCACCCGCCCCGAGGCGGAGCTGATGGACCCGCAGCAGCGGCTCTTCCTCGAGACCTCCTGGGCGGCCCTCGAAGACGCGGGCCTGCCTCCGTCCGCGCTGGGGGGAAAGCGGTGCGGCGTCTTCGCCGGCGTCATCAGCAACGACTACCAGATGCTCCTGGCCCGGGCGGGGACGTCCCACCACCTGGGGAACGCGATGCTCGGGAACGCCGACTCGATCCTGGCAGCCCGGATCAGCTACGCCCTCGACCTCAAGGGGCCCGCGCTCGGCATCGACACCGCTTGCTCCAGCTCGCTCGTGGCGATCCACCTGGCCTGTCGCAGCCTCCAGTCGGGGGAGGTCGACCTGGCCCTGGCCGGCGGCGTGACGCTCTACCTCGACCCCGCCGGCTTCGTCATGATGAGCAAGGCGGGGATGCTCTCGCCCACCGGGCGTTGCCGCGCCTTCGACGAGAAGGCCGACGGGATCGTGACGGGCGAGGCGGTCGGAGCCGTCGTCCTGAAGCGCCTCGACGAGGCCCTCGCCGACGGCGACCAGATCCACGGAGTGATCCGCGGCTCCGGGGTGAACCAGGACGGCAGGACGAACGGCATCACGGCGCCGAGCAAGGAGTCGCAGAAGGCCCTGGAGGTCGAGGTCTACCGGCGGGCCGGAATCGATCCGCGCACCATCGGTCTCGTGGAGGCGCACGGCACGGGGACGCGTCTGGGAGACCCGATCGAGGTGGCAGCCCTGACCGAGGCGTTCCGGGAGTTCACCGGCGAGGAGCGTTTCGTGGCCCTCGGCTCGGTCAAGAGCAACATCGGCCACGCCTCGGCGGCTTCCGGAGTGGCGGGCCTCATCAAGGCGCTCCAGGCCCTTCGCCACCGTCAGATCCCTCCCACGCTCCACGTCGCGAGCCCGAGCCCCTTCCTCGACCTTCCGCGGAGTCCGTTCTTCCTGGCCACCGCCCTCGCGCCGTGGGCCGCTCCGGCGGGGGTTGCGCGGCGAGCCGCCGTGAGCGCTTTCGGCTTCAGCGGGACGAACGCGCACGTCGTCGTCGAAGAGGCGCCGGAGCCCTCCGCGAGAGCGGTCTCCGCCGGACCCCACCGGATCGCGCTCTCGGCCCGCGACGCGCGCGGCCTCACGGAGAGAGCCCGGGACCTCGTCGCCTTCCTCCGCCGGGAGGGGGACGGGCCCCTGCCGGCGCTCGCGGACATCGCCTTCACGCTCCAGCACGGGCGGGACGCGATGGGCGAGCGGCTCGCCTTCGAGGCCTCCTCGCACGGCGAGCTCGCCGAGAGGCTCTCCCGGTTCCTGGCGGGAGACGTGGCCGCGCCCGGCCTGACGCGTTCGAGCGGGGGAGGGCCGGACGAGATCCCCTCCCCCGCGGCAACCGTCGCGGGGCGCCGCGTCTCGCTCCCGACGTACCCCTTCGCCAGGGAGCGTTACTGGTTCCGGACCGGAAAGGGGGAGCCCCCGGACGCCGGGAAGCCCGGAGGCAGAGAGCCACGGCTCTTCGAGGGGACGCGCACGGGAGGGCCAGGGGACGCCCGGACCGTGACCTACGACCTCGCGCCGGAGACCAACGTCCTCCTCCGGGAGCACACCGTCTTCGGGCTCCCCTGTCTTTCCACGGACGGCATCCTGGAGATGGTCCACCAGGAGGTGCGAGACCGGCTCGGGACGGGGCGCGTCCGGCTGGGCGAGGTCTTCCTCTTCTCGCCGCTGACGGGGGCGCCGGGGAGCGTGACCCGCGCCGAGCTGTCGCTTGCCGGCGGAGGCGCCACGGGCCGATTCGTCCTGCGCAGCGGCGACGTCTCCACGGCGGGAGCGCCCCGGAAGGTGGCCGAGGGGGGCTTCTCGCCCCTGGCACGGGGGGAGCGCGCCGAGCGGGTCCCGCTGCCCGAGACTGCCGCGGAGGAGCTCGACGCGCGTCTCCTCGAGAGGCCCGACCACCCCCTGCAGGCCGGGGAGTTCTTCAGGAGCCTTTCCCGCCTCTCCCTCTGGACCCGGCGCGCCGTCGGGGAGCTCCGGCTCTCGGCTGCGGCCCGGGCCGTCCCCGAGCGCTTCTCCCTCCACCCGGGTCTCCTCGACGGCGTTCTCGGCGTGGCCCTGGCCCTCGCCGCCCACCACTCGGGAGACGACCTGGCGGCGTTCGTCCCTCTCTCGATCTCGGAGGTCTCGACGTTCGCCGAGCTGGGGGAGGGCGACTACACGGCCGACGTCAGGCTCGTCCACGAGTCGCCGGACGTGCTCCGCTTCGACGCGGACCTCGTCGACGGGAGCGGCCAGGTCGCCGTGGCCCTGCGCGGGCTCGACGAGCGGAGGGTGAGCGCCGCCGACCTGGCTCGCGCCTCGGCGGTCGGGGACGCCCCGTCGGCCGCCCAGGCCGACCTGGCTCCCACGGCGGTCGGGGGCGCCCCGAAGCTCCGGCTCAGGCCCCTCCAGCCCCCGGCGGTCGGAGCTGGCTCCGGGGCGGGCGCGGGCGGCGGTGCGCAGACGAAAGCGTTCCTGCGCCGGCTTCTCGGCGAGACCCTCCTCGTCGACCCCTCGACGCTTCGAGACGGCGAGAGCCTCGTCGAGCAGGGGGTCGACTCGATCCTCGGGCTGGAATTCGTCCAGAACCTGAACCGGAGCACCGGGCTGCGCCTGCCCGGGACCGTCCTCTTCGAGAACCCGACGATCGACAGGCTGACCCGGTTCCTCTCAGAGAACCACCCGGGTCTCGTCGGCGCGCCGGCCCACGGGGACCCCGGCGTGGGGACCGATCTGAACGAGCGAGAGGTGGGGGCCGCCCTGCCCCCCGCGCCCGCAGCAGGGGGCCTCCCCGGCGACCAGTCGCTCTCGCTGATCCAGTCGGTCGAGCGGACCCTGCTCGGGAAGCTCGCCGAGACGCTGATGGTGGGGGAGGGAACGCTCGATTCCCGCCGGAGCCTGGTCGAGCAGGGGATCGACTCGATCCTCGGGCTCGAGTTCGTCCAGTGCGTCGGGCGTCACTACGGGGCCCACCTCCCGGGGACGCTCCTCTTCGAGCACCCGACGGTGGAGCGGCTGGCGCGCCACCTCGCGGCGACCGAGCCGGCGATCCTCTCCTTCCACGGCGGGGCCGCTCCCTCGGGCGGGACCGCCCTTCCCGAGGCCGCGACGGCTCCGGCCCCCCCGGGCAGGAGCGAAGCGAAGGAAGCCCGGCTCGTTCCGCCGGCAGCCCCTGTCGTTCGCCGCCCCGCCGAGATCGCCGTGATCGGGATGGCCGGGCGCTTCCCGGGATCGCGGACTCTCGACGAGATGTGGCGCAACCTCGCGGAGCGCCGCTATCTGGTGAAAGCCGTACCGGAGGACCACTGGGATTCCCGCCCGTTCTTCCGGCCGGGCTCGCCGTCGAACCGCATCTACACGGACCGGGGCGGCTTCCTGGACGATGTGGACCGGTTCGACCCGCTCTTCTTCCACGTCTCCCCTCGAGAGGCGGACGCCATGGACCCGCAGCTGCGGCTGTTCCTGGAGGTCCTCTGGGAGTGCCTCGAGGACGCGGGACACGCGGGGCGGGTGAAGGGGAGCCGGACGGGCCTCTACCTGGGAAACTGCTACAACGACTACCTGGACCTCCTCAAGCAGGGGGACGGCATCGACTTCCAGTTCGCGGGAAGCGGCAACTCGAGCTCGATGCTCTCGAACCGGGCCGCCTACTACTTCGACCTGAGGGGCCCCTGCCTCACCCTCGACACGGCCTGCTCCAGCTCGCTCGTGGCCCTCCACCTCGCCTGCCAGGCCCTGCGAAACGGCGAGTGCACCATGGCGGTGGCCGGGGGCGTCAACCTGAACCTGAGCCCTTCGAAGTACCTCAGCTTCTGCGCGATGGGGGCTTTCTCGAAGAGCGGCGACATCCGCCCGTTCGACGCCGCGGCCGACGGCTACCTGCCGGGGGAGGGAATCGCGGCGGTCCTCCTGAAGCCGCTCGACGAGGCGATCCGCGACGGAGACCGGATCCAGGGGGTGGTCCGGGGCTCGAGCGTCCGGTGCGCCGGCCGGTCGGCCGGTCCGACGGTTCCGAACCCGGAAGAAGAGACCGCGACGCTCGTGGACGCCTGGCAAAACGCCGGGATCGACCCGGAGACCCTGACGTTCCTCGAAGCGCACGGGACCGGGACCGTCCTGGGCGATCCGCTCGAGTGGAACGCCATCCGGCGGGCGTTCGAGACGTTCACCGGGAAGAGGGGCTTCTGCGCGGTCGGGACCGTCAAGGGGAACTTCGGCCACACGGAGGCGACGGCCGGCCTCGCGGGCGTCCTCCGGGTCCTCCTCCAGATGAAGCACCGGACGATCGCGGGGTCACCGAACCTGAAGGTCCCGAACCCGATGATCTCCCTCGAGGGCTCGCCGGTCGTCCTGGCAGAGAGGACGGGTCCGTGGGAGGCTCCGCCCGGCGCGCCCCTGCGCGCGGGAGTCAGCTCGTTCGGAATGGGCGGGACGTACGCTCACGTCGTCCTCGAGGAGCCCCCTTCCGTTCCGCGGCCCCCCTCGCCGCCCCCCGGCCCCGAACGGGTGGTTCTCTCGGCCCGGACTCCTGAACGCCTCCGGGAAGTGGTCTCGCGGCTCTCCCGTTTCCTGGCGGAGCTCCCGGAAGGCGAACGCGGTCCCGCGCTCCTCGGGGACATTGCCTACACCCTTCGGGTCGGACGGGAGGCGATGGAGGAGCGGCTCTCGTTCGTGGCCGGAAGCGTCGACGACCTCGAGAGGATCCTCGGGGACTACCTGCGCGACCCGGAGTCGATCCCGGCTGACCCCGGGGAAGCGC
>CAIMWE010000031.1 GCA_903845115.1 uncultured Acidobacteriota bacterium
CCCCCCCGGTCAGGGGAGCGCGCTTCCACGCGGCGCCGGGGCCGCGCCTTCCCCCGCTGCCGTCCGTCACCGGCTGGGTGCCGGGCCCCCCTCGCCGTCCTGTAGCATCCCGGAAGTCCCGGACAGGAGGTTCCATGGCCCCGTTCGCAGTTCCCGGCTCCCGTCTACTTCGCCTCGCCGGCCTCCTCGCCCTGGCCGCCGCCGCCGGCCTCGCCCTCGCACCGGCTGCATCGGCGGCCCCGGCCGCTCCGGTCGCCGGAGGCCCCCCGCCTCCGGAAACCGCCCCGGCGAAGGTGGTCTGGTCGTTCGCCCTCTCCGGCGACTCCCGGGACTGCGGCGACCTGGTCATGCCGAAGATCGCCGCGGCGGTCGCGGCCGAGGAGGCTCCGGGCATCGACCTCTTCTGGCACCTGGGCGACCTCCGGCGGATGTACGACATCGACTGCGACATCCTGAAGCGGACCGACCCCGCCTACGATTGCAAGGGGCGGCCCATCGCCGGCCTTCCCGACCAGGCGATGGGCGACTACCTGAACGCCGCGTGGGGAGACGCCGCCGACCGTCAGCTGAAGCCGTTCGGGAAGACCCCGGTCCTCCTGGGCATCGGCAACCACGAGCTGATGGGGCGGACGCGCGACGACTTCCGGGGGGCGTTCCAGCCCTGGCTGACCCAGAAACTCCTGCACGTCCAGCGCGGGATCGACGCCGGACGCGGGATCTACACGACGGAGGGGGACACGAGCTACCACGTCGTCGTCAAGGGGGTCGACCTGATCTACCTCGACAACGCCGATGAGAAGGCGTTCACTGCACAGCAGCTCCTCTGGCTCTCCCGCATCCTGGCCGAGGACGCCAAGAACGCCTCGGTGAAGACGATCGTCGTCGGACTGCACGCCGCGCTGCCGTCCAGCACGTGGCGCGGGCACGCCATGGATTCCTCGTGCCAGGGGATCTGCTCCGGCCGGCAGGCCTACGACCTCCTCTTCCGCGCCCGGAGGCTCTCCGGACCGCCGGAGAAGCGGAAGCACGTCTACGTCTTCTCCAGCCACTCGCACCTCTACGCGGAAAACGTGTACGACACGCCCGAGCACGCCGGACAGGTGCTCCCCGGCTGGATCGTCGGAACCGCCGGCGCCCAGCAGTACTCGGACGTCATCTCGTACGGCTACGTCCGCGTGGACGTGAACGCCGACGGGACGATCACCCCCCGCTACCGGCCCGTCACGAGAACCGCTCCGCCCGCCACGGGTCCGTCCGAGGAGCCGCTCGTCGACTTCTGCTTCAAGGACAACAAGGGCCAGTGGTGGAACGACGAGTACAAGGGCCCCTGCGCCTGCGGCGCCGCCACCCCGTAGGCTCGAAGGGAAACTCGATGCTCGCTCGCAGGACCCGCCTCCTGATCGGCGTGCCGGCCGGCCTCCTCGCCGGACTCGCCGGCCTCTCCGTCTTCCTGGTCGTCCGCAACCGGCCCGACCGCGAGGCGCCGAGGATCCCGGGGCTCGGGGGACCGGTGACGGTCGCCCTCGACGACCGCGGGGTCCCCACCGTGACGGCCGCGAGCACCCTGGACGCGGTCCGCGTCCAGGGCTACCTGACGGCCCGCGAGCGGATGTTCCAGCTGGAGCTGATGCGCCGGATGGCGGGCGGGGAGCTGGCCGAGCTGTTCGGGAGCGCGGCCCTGGAGATCGACCGGGAGCACCGGACGTACGGGTTCTCGAGGGTCGCGGCCGAGGCCGTCCCGCTCCTCCCGTCCTCGGAGCGCGCGCACCTGGAGGCGCTCGCGGACGGGATCAACGCCTTCCTCCGGTCGCACGACGGGCGGGCCGGCCTCGAGTTCACGCTCCTCCGCGCCACGCCGCGGCCCTGGACGGCGGCCGATTCCCTCCGGGTCCTCCTCCTGATGTACGAGGACCTGACGACGCCGTGGAAGACCGAAGTGGCGGCCGAGAGGCTGAACGCCGCCCCGCCCCAGCTCCGCGCCTTCCTCGTGAGGCACGCGACGCGCACCGATCCGCTGCTCGTCCCGGACGCGGAGCCCCCCGCGTTCCCGCCCCTCCCCGACCTGGGCGGCCTGAAGCTGGCCGCCGCCCTCGCGGACCCCGCCGCGGGCGAGGGGGAGCTGGAGCTGCACGGGTCGAACAACTGGGCGATCTCGGGGGCGCTGACGAAGAGCGGCCGGCCGATCGTCGCCAACGACCCGCACCTTTCGATCGAGATGCCGGGGGTGTGGTTTCCGATCCGCTTCTCGATCCGCGGGCACCTCGTGGAGGGAGTCACGATCCCCGGGATGCCGGGGATCGTGATCGGCCGGAACGAAGGGATGGCCTGGGCGTTCACGAACCTGATGGCCGACCTCGCCGACCTCTACCGCGAGGAGATCGTGGGGGGCAAGGCGGTTCGCGGAGGCGGCGCCGAGCCGGTCGTCTCCCGCATCGAGACGATCGCCGTCCGCGGAGGCGAAGCCGACCGGTGGGAGGTGCGCGAGACGACCCACGGCCCGCTCGTCACCAGGAACCTCGCGCTGAAGTGGACGGCGCTCGACCCGAGGAACCTCCGCCTCCCCACCGCGGAGCTGATGCTGACGGCCGACCGGGCCGCCTTCGACCGGGCGTTCGACGGCTTCTGGGGCCCGTCCCAGAACGTCGTCTGGGCCTCGGCCGACGGGCACATCGGCTGGAGGGCGACGGGGCTCCTCCCGATCCGGCGTCCCGGGACCGACGGCTCCGTGCCGTACGACGGACGCGACCCGGAGAACGACTGGCGCGGGTATGTGCCGACCGAGCAGCTGCCGCGCGTCGTCGACCCGCCCGAGGGCTACCTCGTCACCGCGAACCAGCGGACCGTCGGCTCGTCGTTCCCACACGTCGTCGCCACCGACTGGGGCGGCCCCGACCGGGCTTCGCGGATCCGAGAGCTGATCGCCGCCGCGAAGGCCGAAGGGCGGAAGCTGGACCGCGAGGCGGTCGAGGCGATCCAGATGGACACCGTCTCGCTCCCCCTGCGCGACTTCATCCCCCTCGTCCGGGAGTGGCTTCCGAAGGAGCTGGCGGCGGCCTTCGCCGCGTGGGACGGACGGGCGGCCGAGACGAGCCGGGAGTTCCTCGTGGCCCGCGCGATCCGCCGGACGTTCCGCGAGAACGCCCTGGCCGCGTGGCGCGTGAGGGGGCTGCGGCGGTTCATGGACGAGGAGCCGTGGCTGGAGCTGGCGGCCGCGCCCGACGACGCCTTCCGGCGCGCGGGGCTGGGGCCGAAAGACCTCTTCGTGAAGAGGGCCGTCGCCGAGGCGCTGTCGGGCCTCGAGCGCCGTTACGGGAAGGACCGCTCGCGCTGGCAGTGGGCGGAGATCAACCGGCTGGCGGTGCACCACCCGCTCGGCCGCGTCCCGGGGCTCGCGTGGCTCCTCGACCCTCCGGGCGCGCCGCAGTCGGGTTCCACGACCAGCGTGAAGGCGTCGTCCCCCACCTACGGGCAGTCGATGCGGTTCATCGTCGACTGGGGCGACCCGTCCGCCACGACGCTCGTGATCCCGTTCGGGGTCTCGGGGCACCTCTGGTCCGCGCACCGGACCGACGAGCTGAAGTGGTGGCTCCACGGCGACCCGGGCGGCGCCGCCACGCGATTCGCCCGCCCGCCAGCCGGCGACCCGCTCGTGTTTCGCTGAAGCGCGACAGCCCCCCGCGGAGAGAGGGCCGCCCGCCAGATCACCGCAGGAGGTTCTTGAAGATCTTCCCGTCCTTCACGATGACGACGAAGCTCTTGCCCGGGTCCTCGATCAGCCGGATGTTGGCGACCGGGTCGCCGTCCACGAGGAGCAGGTCGGCCAGCGCCCCCTCCTCCACGACGCCCAGCCTGCCGGGATAGGGGCTCCGCTTCCCCGACAGCGCCAGGAGGTCGGCGTTGTCGGCCGTCGCCATCTTCAGGACCTCGGCGGGGGTGTACCAGCGGACCATCTTCGCCAGCTGCTCCCCCTCCTTCGCCGCGGCCGCCGCGTCGAACAGGGTGTCGGTCCCCCAGGCGGTCCGGATCTTCAGCTTCCTGGCCAGCCCGTAGGCGGTGTCGGTCCCGCCGTACATCTCCAGCTGCTTGGCCCGGCTCGGCGACCCCGCGGGGAACGGCGACGCCTTGTCGTCCACGAACGGCTGCAGGCTCCACCAGATCCCCTTCTCGGCCATCAGCCTGGCGGTCGGCTCGTCCAGGAGCTGGCCGTGGTCGATGCACTTCACCCCCGCCTCGATCGCCTGCCGGACGGCGCGCGGCGTGTAGGCGTGCACGGTGACGTAGGTGCCCCAGTTCTCCGCCGCCTCGACCGCGGCACGGAGCTCGGGGACGGTGTACTGCGTCACGTCCAGCGGGTCGTAGCCCGACGCCACGCCGCCGCCGGCCATCAGCTTCACCTGCGACGCCCCCAGCGCCAGCTGCTCCCTGGCGCGCACCCGCACCGTGTCCGGGTTGTCGGCGATCGCCGTCGCCCCCGCCCGTTCGCCGAACGTGAAGTCGCCCGGACGCGCCGGGAGGTCGTTGGGCAGCCGGAAGTCGCCGTGCCCGCCGCTCTGCGAGATGAAGGCGCCCGCCGGCCAGATCCTGGGACCGGGCACCAGCCCCAGGTCGATGCCCCGCTTCAGCCCGAAAACCGGACCGCCCAGGTCGCGGACGCTCGTGAACCCCTGCAGCAGCAGGTCGCCCGCGGCCTTCACGGCGGCGACGTTGAGGAACCCGACGTCGCCGGAGAGGAGGACCGCCTGCGAGACGGTCGCGAACATCAGGTGGGTGTGTGCGTCGATCAGGCCGGGCATCAGCGTCCGCCCCTCGCCCCGGATCCGCGTCACCGGCGCCGCCGGCGGGTCGGCGATGGGCGCGGAGGAGATCGTCTTGATCGTGTTCCCCACGACGAGGACGTGCGACGGGGAGGAGAGCTGCGCGGAGGCGCCGGTGAAGATCCGGACGTTCTCGAAGATCACCGCGGCGGGCGGAGGGGCCTGGGCCTCGGCCCCGTGAGAGAGGGCGGCCATTCCGGGTACGAGCAGCATCCCGAACAGATTCCGGAGACGGTGTCGCATGTCTCTCCTTGCGGGCAGTCGGCCCGCACTTCCGGGCCCGATCGCCCAAGGCAGCCAGCGCGGAAGCGATCTCATGATGTCACGGCCGCTCCGGCACCGCGATCGGCGAGACCTCGCGATCGTCCGGCCCGTCAAAGCCGGCACTGAACGCTCAAGGACGGGGAACCGTTACGCCTTCTGCCGGTCGATCCAGTAGCCGGGCCGGCGCCTCTGGTGAGCCACCGCGAGCACCCGGAGACGGTCGGGCTCCACCACGTAGTAAAGCTCGTAAGGGAAGCGCATCAGGATCTTGCATCGGACGCTGCCGCGCTCCACGGGCGCGGCCTCGGGGTGCGCCTCGAGGAAGCCGACCGTCCGGATCAACTCTTCTCGAAAGGCCTCCACGACGGCGGGCGCTTCGATCTCCAGGTAGGCGAGGATCTCATCGTATTCATCCTGGGCCTCCGGATGGAAGACGGCCTTACGAAACCCGGCGCGCTCGTCCACGTGCGAAGACCTCTTCCGCCGGGATCTCCTTCACCTTACCGTCTCGCAATTCCTGCAGGCGGCGTTCGGCCACGTCGAGCCATAGTCCCTTGCTCTCGGCTTCGGATGGCTCCTCCAGGCTTCTCAGGAGCTCGCCGGCGATATCGGCGCGCTCCTCGAGCGGGAGCTTCATGGCCTCGAAGAGGAGGTCTTCTTTCGTCACGGCGGTCATTTTACCGCTCGCTCCCTTCCACCGGCCCCGATCTCGCCGCAGGGTGCGTGGCTGTATGGACTTCCCTGAGCTTCCCCTTCTCGAGCACCACGGCGGCCATGGCGTGACTTTCGGCTTCGGCCTCGAGTCGTCGACTCGTTCGAGAGCCCAGGCTCCGGCCGATCGCCTCCCCGGCCTGGCAATCGTGACCGAAGAGCGTGAGGGTAGCGCACCGTCGTGCGGCATTGAAATCGCATCATGTCGAGGCATCGAAGGGCATTCGCCCCTGGTCACCCGTGGTGCACCGCCGAGCGCTACTCGTACCGCAGCGCTTCGGCCGGGTCCAGACGCGCGGCGCGCCGCGCCGGGAAGAGCGACGCCACGAGGACGAGGACCATCCCCGTCCCCGCGATCGCCGCGAGGTGGAGCGGCTCGGGGCGGAACGGCATCCACGAGAGGTAGTAGACCTTCGCGATCGCGGGCGGGAAACGGATGACCCGGAACGCGGTGAGGAAGAGGCAGATCAGCGTCCCCGAAAGCGTCCCCAGGAGGATCCCGGCCCCGCCGAGGAAGAGACCCGCGAAACGGAAGGTCCGGACGATCGTCTGCGGCGCCGCCCCGAGCGTCGCGAGGACGCCGACGTCCCGCGTCTTGGCGGCCAGGAGGACGACGAGGGCCGAGACGATCGTCCCCGCCGCCACGGCGACGATCAGCGTCAGGACGACGAAGAGGAGGGTCTGCTGCACGGCGAGAGCGGCGAACAGGTCGCGGTTCAGGGCCTTCCAGTCGACGATCGTGGACGAGGGGTCGAGGACCTTCCGGGCCGCGGCGACCGTCTCGTCCGAGAGCGAGGGGGCCGTCAGCTTCAGCTCGTAGAGGCCCTGCCTCACGTCGGGCGGCGCCAGCGTGTCGAACAGCGGGAGGGGGACGACGAGCCACGAGTCGTCGACCTCCGAGAACCCGGTCTCCACGACCGCCGCGACCCGGAGGAGCGTCCGGCGCGGCGGGGCGATTCCCTGCGCCGACGACACCGACGCCGACTCCAGGACGACGCCCGCGCCGACCTTCACTCCGAGCCGCTCCGCGAGACCGGCGCCGAGGAGGGCCGGCACCGGCTCGCCGGGCCGCATCGTCAGCCTCGCCTCGAGGCCCGGGACGGCGCCGAGGAGCTTCGTCGTCCGGAGGCCCGCGGGGAGGTCGAGGCCCTTCACCACGGCGTCCGCCCCCGACGGGACCGCTGGCGAGAGGAGCAGGCCGGAGGCGAAGGCGGTCCGGGCCACCGCGGTGACGTGAGGGAGGGACTCGAGGAGGCGGACGGTCGGGCCCGGCTCCGCGCGGCCCGCGGGGATGACGATGATCTCGGCGTTGGTTCCCGCCAGCTTCTCGGCCAGCTCGTGCCGGTACCCCGACATCAGGCCCATCGCGACGACCAGGGCCGCGGTGCCGAGCGCCACGCCGAAGAGGGCGAGGACCGAGACGGTCCCGAGGAGGCCTCCCTTTCGCCCAGCCAGGAAGCGCCGCGCGAGGAAGAGAGAGACGTTCACGGGGGGGATTATCCGGCCTGCCCCCCCGCGAGGCCCGCTCCCGCAGGTCGCGTCTCTCTTGACTTCATCGACGGCCGTGGCCGATAGTCACCCCGGCTGGAGCCTAGGGGTGGCCGAAAGGCCTGAGATCACACCCTCGAACCTGATCCGGTTCACACCGGCGTAGGGAAAGGCAACACGGAGCGATCGTGCTCCCGAGACCTTTAGAGACCCCAGAAAGGACCCGCTGGATGCTCCGCCGCGGCGGAGAGGAGGCGCTTCCGACATGTCCCGTCCCCCGTCGTCCCCCACCGGACCCCCGTTTCCCCGGCATTCCTCGTCCCTCCGGCGGCTCGTCCCCCTGGCGGCAGTCGCGGCCGCGGTCGCGCTCGCGCTCGCCTCCCCGGCCCGGCCGGCGCCGACCGAGGACGTCCCGGAGAAGCCGCTTCCGCGGTCCACCGCCGACGTCGTCGTCCAGGGGGTCCGGGCCGACGCCGAAGTCCCGATCACCCGCACCGACATCCCGCGCGAGGAGATCGTCCAGGTGGACCGGGGCCAGGAGATGCCGTTCCTCCTGCAGGAGGTCCCGTCGCTGACCCAGTACTCCGATTCCGGGGCGGAGTCCGGCTACTCCTATTTCTCGCTCCGGGGGATCGGCCAGACGCGGATCAACCAGACCCTCGACGGGGTCCCGCTCGCCGAGCAGGAGGACTACGCCCTCTACTTCGCCGACTTCGGCAACATGGCCGCCTCGCTCCAGAGCATCCAGGTGCAGCGCGGCGTCGGGACCTCCACGGTCGGCGCGGCCTCGTTCGGGGGCTCCGTCAACTTCGCCTCGATCGACCTGACCGAGAAGCCGTCGCTCGACGCGACGCTCTCCGCCGGCTCGTGGCAGTCGCAGAAGGCGAGCGCCGGGTGGCAGTCGGGCCGATTCGGTGACGGCTTCAAGGCGTACGCGAGGCTCTCGCTCCTCGACTCGGCCGGCTTCCGGCAGCACTCCGGGATGCAGGAGGACAGCCTCTTCTTCGGCCTCTCCCGCGAGAGCGAGACGTCGTACTTCAAGCTCTTCGGCTTCACCGGGCGGGAGCGGTCGCAGCTCTCGTACCTCGCCACCGACCTCGACGTCCTGGAGAAGGACCTCCGGTTCAACCCGATGTCGCCGAACGAGCGGGACGACTTCCGCCAGACGTTCGTCCAGGCACAGTTCACGCGCTTCCTCGGGAACGGCGCCAGCCTCGCCCTCCAGCTCTTCGCGAACGCCGCCGGCGGCTCGTACCAGGTCTACGGGGACTCCGAGCAGACCGCCCTCTACGACTACGGCCTGAGCTGGCGGTCCCTCGGCGGGGCGCTGACCTTCAAGGGGAAGGCCGGGCCGGTCGACGTGACCTGGGGCGCCTACCTGAACGACTTCGCCAGCACGCACACCGAGAGCCCGGTCGGGGGCGCGGAGGAGTACCGGAACCACGGCTACAAGAACGAGGCGAACACCTTCCTCAAGCTCGGGTGGGACAGCGGCCGCTGGCACGTCTACGGCGACGCCCAGCTCCGGTGGGCCCGCTTCCGCTACGAGGGGGACGTCCCGCTCGGCTCGGTGAGCTGGACCTTCTTCAACCCGAAGGTCGGCGCCCGGTACGACCTGGGGAAGGGCTCCTCGGCCTTCGCCTCGATCGGACAGACGGGCCGCGAGCCCGCGCGGAGCGACCTCCTGAACGGGGAGGACAACGCGCTCGGCGACTACGGCCTCGATTCCGTGAAGCCCGAGACGGTGACCGACGTGGAGATGGGGTACGAGCTGAAGCGCGGGCCGGTGACGTTGAAGGCGAACCTCTACGCGATGGAGTTCCGCGACGAGATCGCCCTGACCGGCGAGCAGTCCCCCCTCGGCTACAGCCTCAGGCGGAACGTCGATCGGAGCTACCGGAGGGGCCTCGAGCTGGAGGGCTCCTGGCAGGCTCTCCCGTCGCTGCGGCTCCGGGCCAGCGCGAACCTCAGCCGGAACCGGATCCGCACCTGGACGCAGTTCTACGACCTCTACGACTCCGCCGGCAACGTCCTCGGCAAGGAGAGCCGCACCTACTCGAACGTGCGGCCGCTCCTGACGCCCGAGGTGACCGCCAATCTCGGTGTCGACTGGAGCGCGGCTCCGTGGTTGACGCTCGGGGCCCTCGGCCGGTACGTGAACGGGTCGTTCCTCGACAACACGAACGAGCCCGGGTTCAGCACCCCGGCCTGGATCAGGCTCGACGCCTCCGTCCGGCTGGACCTCTCGAGGTGGATCCCGGCCGGCCACCCGAAGCTCCGCCTCAGCCTCGAGAACCTCCTGAACAACGAGCGGATCTGGGCCAGCGGCTACAGCACCCTCTGGCTGGAGCAGGGAGCTCGGGGGGCGTCGGTCGCCGGCATCCCGTCCTACTTCCCGCTCGCCACCCGGAGCGCCTACCTGGCCCTCGACGTGGGGTTCTGACCCGGGCGGCCGGCCCCTCGAGACGCTCCGCGGTGGCAGAATGGCCCGGCATGCCCGCGCTCGACGTCGGGACGATCGAACGGTCCCTGGCGCGCCTCGGCGCGCAGGAGGACCCCACCGTGCCGGCCAGCCGCAAGGCGGCCGTCGCGGCGATCGTCCGCGATTCGGAAGGGGGCGCCGACCTCCTCTTCATCCGCCGCGCGGAGCATCCGCGCGACCCCTGGTCCGGACAGATGGGGCTCCCCGGCGGGCGTGTCGACCCCGGGGACCCGACCCCGTTCGCGGCAGCGGTCCGCGAGACGGCGGAGGAGATCGGCCTCGACCTGGCCCGCACCGCCCGGTCGATCGGCCGGCTGTCGGAGGTCCGGACCCACCTGCCGCTCGGGGCGGTCCCGCACAGCGTCGTCCCGTTCGTCTTCGACCTCGAGGGAGAGCCCGCGCTGGCGCTGAACCACGAGGTCCAGGAGACGGTCTGGGTCCCCCTCGTCTTCCTCGCCGACAGGGGGAACCGCAGCGCCTTCACCTGGGTCCGGCGCGGCGTCCCGGTCCCGATGCCCTGCTTCAAGTACCGGGACCGCGTCATCTGGGGCCTCACCCTCCGGATCGTGGAAGAGCTCCTGGAGGTCTCGGCACCGGGGGCCTGACTCCCCCGGGGGAGGCGGTGAGATCCCTCGCGGTCCCGTCACTCCCAGCGCCATGAGCCCTTCCCGCGACCTTCTCGACCTCGTCATCGTCGGCGCCGGCCCGGCCGGGATCGCCCTTGCCGCCGAGGCCGTCGCGTCGGGCATCGACCCGTCGCGGATCCTGGTCCTGGAGAAGGGGGAGGCGCACTCGTACTCCATCCCGAAGCTCCATCCCGAGGGGAAGACGGCGGCGGCCGGCGACGGGGGGGACGTGGCCGTCTGCCGGGGAGTGACCTGCCCCTCCGACCTCTCGAAGGGCCCGGCCCTCTCGCACCTCGACCGCGCGATCCGGGACCACCGCCTCAGGGTCCGGTACCGCGAAGCCGTGGTGGCGATCCGGCTCGGGGACGGCTTCTTCGTCGCCCAGACTCCCCTCGCCGCCTACCCCGCTCGCACCTGCGCCGTCGCGATCGGGATTCTCGGACGGCCCCAGAAACCCGGCTGGCCGATCCGCCCGTCCCTCCGGGACCGGATCGCCTACGACGTCTCCTTCGAGGCGGCCGGTGCCGAGGACGTCCTCGTCGTGGGCGGCGGCGACTCGGCCTCCGAGTACGCCCAGTACCTCGCGCAGGAGGGGCACCGCGTCGTCCTCTCGTACCGCGGCATGGCGTTCCGCCGGATGAACGACATCGACCGGGTGTCGCTCGACGACCTGGAGAGATCGGGACGGGTGAAGGTCCTCCGGGCCTCGAACGTCGAGGGGATCGTGCCGGAAGGGAGCCGTGTCCGGGTCGACTTCTCCGAGGCCGGCGCACCGCCGATGACCTTCGACCGGGTCGTCCTGGCGCTCGGTGGGGCGGCGCCGGACGACTTCCTGGGCGCCGTCGGGATCGATTTCGACGGACCCCGCCCGGCTCCCGAGGAGGGATACGAAACCTCGATCCCGGGCCTCTATCTCGTCGGGGACCTGACCGCCGGGAAGGGGGGCGGGTCGATCGTCACCGCCTTCAATTCCGCCACCGACGCGATGCGCGCCCTCCTCGGGCGGCACGCCGACAGGATCCGCCTGGCCTCCTGACGCCTCCCCGGACGGGGTCGTCCGGGCGGGCCGGACGCTCCCCGCGATCCGCCTGGTGGGCGTTGCGTTTTTCGGTCACAATGGCGAAAAAAGGAGGCCTCTCGTGGCGACGAAGAAGGACAAAGAGTCTGCAGCCGACAGGTTCAACGCGGCGAAGGTGCGTGTCGAGAAGCTCTCGAAGCGGCCGTCGAACGAACAGCTCCTCGACCTCTACGGCCTCTACAAGCAGGCCACCGACGGCGACGTGGCGGGCTCGCGCCCCGGCTTCCTCGACCTCAAGGGCCGCGCGAAGTTCGACGCCTGGGCGAGCCGGAAAGGGCTCTCGAAGGACGACGCGATGAGCAGGTACGTCGCCCTCGTCGACGGCCTGGCCGCGAAGCAGGGCTGACCGGCGACGCCGAAAGAAGGGTCCGGAGAGGAGTTCCCCCGGCGTAGCCGGGCTCGCGGGGCCGTGGGCGGAGGGATCGACATGCGCACCATCGACACCGACGCGGCCCCTCGTCCGGCCGGCCACTACAGCCAGGCGATCGCCCACGGCGGTCTCGTCTTCGTCGCCGGGCAGCTGCCGGTCGACCCCCGTTCCCCGGCGAGTCCCCCGGGGGACGTCGAGGAGCAGACGGAGCGGGCCCTCCGGAACGTCGAGGCGATCCTCCACGCGGCGGGGACGGACCTTGCCCACCTCGTGTCGGTGACCGTCTACGTCACCGACATCGCGCTCTGGCCCAGGGTCGACGCCGCCTACGCCCGCGTTCTCGGGGACCACCGTCCCGCCCGGGCGGTCGTCCCCGTGAAGGAGCTGCACCACTCCTTCCTCGTGGAGATCCAGGCCGTCGCGGCTCGCTCTCCCTCGACCTCGCCGGTGACCCGGGGGGTCCTGGCCTCGTCCTCTCTCACCGCTCGAGGCCGAGCCATGCCGCCACCTTCTCGAGGTGCGCCGGAAGACCCAGCCCTTCGGCGCTGAGAGCCGCCGCGGCTCCCGCCTCCGCGCGCCGCCCTCCGTCCAGCAGGGAGCGCATCCCGCCCGCCAGTCCCTCCACGTCGTCGGGCCGGGAGACGACGAAGCCGTTCCGGCCGTCGACGATGAGCTCCGAGGCCCCGCACGACGCCGTCGTGACGACCGGGCAGCCGCAGGCGAGGGCCTCCGGGACGACGCGCGGGTAGGGGTCGTGGTAGGCGGGGTGAACGAGGGCGACGGCGTGCCGGTAGAGGGCCGCCAGGGACTCCTGATCGGTGTCGCCGAGGAAGACCGGCGCGTCCCTTAGGCCCAGGTTCGAGGCGAGATGCAGCCACGGACGGACCGGACCGCGGCCGGCCACGACCAAGCCCGCGGCGTTTCCACCTCGCTCCAGCGCCGCCAGCGCCGCCAGCGCCGGGGCGAGCCCCTTCAGCCGGAAGTTGTGGCCGACGAAGAGAAAGTAGGGGCGCGGGAGGCCCGGATCGAGGCCGGGCCGGGAGGGCCCCGGCGAGAAGACGGTCCGGTCCACGCCGGGCGGGCAGACGACGACGCGGCCGGCGGCCGCCCCGGGCCCGTCGCCCAGCCGCCGGGCGGTGGCGGCGGAGAAGGCCATGAGCCGCGTCCGGGAGCCCGGGCCGAGGACCTGCTCCTCCTCCCGGAGGGACCGGAGGCGCCGGGTGTTGAAGCGGAGCGCCGGCCAGTAGAGCGCCCGCCGCAGGGCCGACGGCATCGAGCCCCTCTCCGCGGCGAATGCGTCACGAAGAAGGCCGCTGTGCAGCTGATAGTGGGTCGCCTCCCTCTGCGGCCGCGCCGCCAGGATCACCGCGCCGGGGCGCCGGAGGAGGAGCTGGCCGAGCGCTCTCCGGAGGCGCCGCTCGGCCAGGGCGGCGGGGCCCGGGAAGGCGCGGACCTCGATCCCTGCCGGGTCGCGCCCCGCGGCCGCGGGGAGCTTCCGGCAGAGGACGAGGACCTCCTCTCCCCTCCCCGCGAGGAAATCCGCGAGCTGGGCCAGGTATCGTTCCCGGCCGCCTCCGCGCGGCTCCCAGAGATCGGTCACGAGGGTGATCCCGCCCCGCCCCGTCGGCGCTCCGGAATCGGCAGGCTCTTCGCTCACGATGCGACGGGAATGGTAGTCCCCCTCGCCTCCCCCTCTCCTTCGCGCGCCCGGCGTCCTAGAAGATCCGCAGGAACCGGACCAGGAGGAGGCCCAGCAGGACGACGAGGTAGAGGCTCAGACCGAAGAGGGCGGCCCGGACCATCGGGGTCATCTGGACGCGCGGCATCGGCTCCTCCTCAGTCCTTCGCCCGGGCGGCCGTGTTCGACATGATGTCGTTGTAGCGAATCACGCCGAGGATCCGGTCGGCCTGGTCGACGACCGGGATCATCCGGTAGTGGTACTTCTCGAACAGCGCGACGACCTCCTCCTGGGTGTCCTCGGCGTCCGCCGCCACCACCGGAGACACCATCACCTCGGCGAGCGGCAGGTCGTCCGGCGAGACGACGAGCGCCCGCAGGTCCACGACCCCCAGCAGCGTCTGCCCGTCCTCCTTGAGCGAGTAGAGGTACGAGATGCTCCCCGGCTCGCGGCCCGACCCGCGCACCCGCGCGAGGGCGTCGGCCACCGTCCCTTCCGGCGGGACGACGAGGTAGTCCTGCGAGATCAGGTCGGACGCTTTCGCCTCGCGCTCCGAGAGGATCCCGCGGAGGCGCTCGGCGTCGTCGCCCGGGAGGAGGGCCAGCAGGTCCTCCACGTCGTCGTGCGGCAGGACCGAGAAGAGGTTCGCCAGCTGCGGCACCGTCATCTCGGAGAGGATCCGCTGCGCCCGCTCCTTCTTCAGGTTCCCCATCAGCTGCCGCTGGGCGCGCGGCTCGGCCTCCACGAGCGTCTCGGCCGCCTTCTCCTCGTCGAGGGCCGAGAAGAGGGCCTCCTGCTCCTTCCCGGTCAGCTCCTCGAGGGCGTCCGCGAGGTCCTCGCCCGGCAGCTCCTTCAGCTGCGACCGGGTGACGGAAAGGTTCACCTTGTCGGTCGCCGCGGCGTCCTCGACCGAGAGGGGCTGGACGAACTTCCACGAGATCAGGTCGTCGCTCAGCCAGCGGAGCCTTCCGAGGCCCCAGCGGCGGAGGAAGCCGTTGAACGAGGTGTCGACGTGGACCACCAGGACCCGGCCCCGGGCGAGGAGGAGGTGGACGTCGTTGACGACCTCGACCTGCCGGCCGTCCATGTCGAGGACCGTCTTCCCGAAGAGGTGCTGCTCCAGCATCAGCCACCCCGGCTGGTCGACGAACGGCGGATACGGGTTCCCCCCCGGACGGGGCGCCACGAAGATCCCGTCGTCCTCGATCTTGACGACCGCCTCCCAGGGGACGAACTCCGTCGGGACCCCCCAGCCGTGCTCGATGTAGATCCCGACCACTTCCGGGTACGGCTCGCGCAGGAGGACCACCATGTCGGCCAGCTTCCCGATCCGGTCGGTGACCTTGCCGGCGAAGACCGGCTTCTTCAGGAGCTCGGACAGGAAGAGGAAGCGGTAGTTCCCGAGACCGGCCGGAAGGTCGGGAATCTTCATCGAGGACGAGCCGGTCGAGGCCATGGCGCCTCCTATTTCCCTCCCCCGAGGAGGCCGGGGAAGAGCGTGGTCAGGGCGAAGAGGGTCGACATGACGGTCACGAAGACGACGATGGACCAGTTGGCGACGTTCTGTCCCCTCGTGTTGACGTATTCCCCCATGAACTGCTTGTCGTTCAGGATCAGGATCAGGAAGACGAGCGCCGACGGCAGGAGCGTCACCGCCACGACCTGGACGAACATCGTGATGGCGATCAGCGGGGCGTTCGGGATCAGGACGACCGCTCCGGCCGAGAGGAGCATCCCGATGTGGACCGCGTAGAACCAGGGCGCCTCCCGGACGCTCCGGTTCAGGGAGTGCGCCCAGCCGAAGACCTCTCCCACCGCCCACGACGTCGAGAGCGAGACGCAGAGCGCCCCCAGGAACCCCGCGTCGAAGAGGCCGATCGCGAAGAGCTTCTTGGCCATCTCCCCGTGGCCGCCGAGGAGCGGGACGAGCGCCTCGGCCGTCTGCTTGGCGTCCTCGATGAGGATCGGCGGCTTGTGGAAGTAGAAGGCGGCGCCGGTCGTGATGATGATGAACGCGGCCACGGTGCAGGTGATCACCGACCCGACGAACGTGTCGATCTTCCCCATCTTCACGTCGTGGACGTCGAACCCCTTGTCCACCACCGAGCTCTGCTGGAAGAAGATCTGCCACGGCGTGATCGTCGTCCCGATGTTCGCCAGGATGATGAAGAGGAGATTCCCCGAGAGGCCCCCGGGGAGCCTGGGGACGAGGAGGCCGTCGAAGACCGCCCCCCAGCCGGGAGCCGTCGGGGTCTTCATCGCCCAGAACGCGGCCGGGATGTAGACCAGGTTGAAGGCGCAGAAGAAGAGGGTCAGCTTCTCGAAGGTCCAGTACTTCCCGGTCAGCGCCACCGCGGAGAGGATGGCGCTGACCGCGACGAACGTGACGACCGGCGGGACCCCGAACAGGCTCATCGCGGCGGTCATCCCGATGTACTCGGTGACCAGCGTCAGCCAGTTCACGATCGCCAGGTCGGCGAGCGAGAACCATCCCCAGAACTTCCCGAAGCCCTCGAAGATCGCCTCGGCGTGCCCCCGCTTCGTGACGGCGCCCAGGCGGACCGTCATCTCCTGGATGAAATAGGCCATCGGGACCAGGATGAAGAAGATCCAGAGGAGGCTGAACCCGTACTGGGAGCCGGTGACCGCGTACGTGGAGATCCCGCCGGCGTCGTTGTCGGCGACCATCGTGATGATCCCGGGGCCCAGGACGGCGAACAGGATCACCGCCCGGCGCCTCGCCCGGCTCATCGCGTGGAACGACTTGGAGACCCAGTACATCGGCGCTGCTCCTGCGGACTTCCGTCCTGCGGTTCGGCGGCGGGGCCGGGTCCGCAGGGGCGCGCACGCCCGGGCGAGGTCCGGCCCCTAGGTTCGGGGCGGGGAGGGGAGCGGCTCTGGGGGTTCCGACATCGACATCTCCTCCTTTGGGACCTCGATTTCTGAATACACCGGTTTCCCCTCCACCGTCAACGAAAAACGGGGTGAAAACGGGCCCGGAGCGGCCGGCGGCTGGAGTAAAGTTGGGCGATCGCTCAGATCACGCGAAGGAGGCCATCCCATGTACGACAAGATCCGCGGGCTGCTCGGGGACAACGCGTCCCTGCTCGACTACACCTGCACCGGCATCCCCAGGGCCCAGCTCCACCTTCCGGGCGGGGATTTCGTCGACAGGATTTTCGTCCCGTCCGACCGCCCCGTGAACGTCCTGAAGAGCCTCCAGTGGCTCTTCTCGACCGGCCGGCTGGCGAACAGCGGCTACGTCTCGATCCTCCCGGTCGACCAGGGGATCGAACACTCGGCCGCGGCCTCGTTCGCCCCGAACCCGATCTACTTCGACTCCGAGAACATCATCAGGCTCGCGATCGAGGGGGGCGCCAACGGCGTCGCCTCCACCCTCGGCGTCCTCGGGTCGGTCGCCCGGAAGTACGCCCCCAAGATCCCCTTCATCGTCAAGATCAACCACAACGAGACGCTCACCTACCCGGCCACCTACGACCAGACGATGTACGCCACCGTCGAGCAGGCGTTCGACATGGGGGCGGCCGGGATCGGGGCGACGATCTACTTCGGCTCGTCCGAGTCCCGCCGGCAGATCACCGAGGTCTCCGAGGCCTTCGCGGCCGCCCACGAGCTGGGGATGTTCACCGTCCTCTGGTGCTACCTGCGCAACCCGGCGTTCAAGAAGGACGGGACCGACTACCACGTCTCCGCCGACCTGACCGGCCAGGCGAACCACATCGGCGTGACGATCCAGGCCGACATCATCAAGCAGAAGCAGCCCGAGAACAACGGCGGCTACCCGGCCGTCGGGTTCGGCCACACGAACAAGCTCGTCTACGAGAAGCTGGCCGCCGGGAACGCCATCGACTGGACCCGCTGGCAGGTCGCCAACTGCTACATGGGCCGCCAGGGCCTCATCAACTCCGGCGGCGCCTCCGGCAAGAACGACCTGGGACAGGCGATCCTCACGGCCGTCATCAACAAGCGGGCCGGCGGCACCGGGCTGATCTCCGGCCGGAAGGCGTTCCAGAAGCCGATGGCCGAAGGGGCGGCCCTCCTCAACGCCATCCAGGACGTCTATCTCTGCAAAGAGGTGACCGTCGCGTAACGGGCGGCGCGCGGGCAGGGAAATGACTTGAGGGGGATTCTCGCGGTCGGGGCGGGCGGCTGCATCGGTGCCGTGGCGCGGTACGGCGTCAGCCTCGCGGTGGCCCGGCTCTGGACCCGGGACTTCCCCCTCGCGACCCTCCTGATCAACGTCTCCGGCTCGTTCGTCCTCGGGCTCTTCTCCACCTGGGCCGCGGGCCGGATCGGCGTCGATCCGGCCTGGCGGCTCTTCGTGGCGACCGGGTTCGTCGGCGCCTACACCACCTTCTCCACCTTCGAGTACGAGACCGAGCGGCTCCTCCACGCCGGGGCCGCGGGATGGGCTCTCCTCAACGTCGTCACGTCGGTCGTGGCGGGATTTCTCGCCGTCCGCCTCGGCGTGGCGCTGGGACGCTGACCTGGCAGGGAGGGGGACGTGATGGAACGTCTCGTCGTCGCCAAGAAGCTCGTCATCACGGTCGCGGAGGACGCCCGCTGGCACGGTCGGAGCGTCGTCCACGCTCTCCTCGACCTGTTCCATCACCGCGGGGTGCCCGACGCGGTCGCCACCCGGTCGGTGGCGGGCTACACGGGAAAGGGGACCATCGCCTCCGCCGACATCGTCGACATCTCGGCCTCGCTGCCGATCCGGATCGAGGTGGTCGACAGCGCCGCGGCGATCGAGAGGATCCTCCCCGACATCTACGACATCGTCGACCGCGGGCTCGTGGAGGTCCACGAGGTGCGGGCGGCACGGCTCACGGGCGAGGAGCCGGACGGCCTGGAGACGGAGCCGAGGATCCGGCTCGTCGGGCCCGCCAAGATGCTCCAGGTCCACTTCGGGCAGGACGACACGTGGGAAGGGGAGCCGCTCTACGAGACGATCGTCAAGCGGGCCCGGGAGCTGGACATCGCCGGGGCCACCGTCTACCGCGGCATCCTCGGGTACGGGGCCCACAAGCGGCTCCACAAGCACCGGACGCTCGCCCTCTCCAAGGACGACCCGATCCTGGTGACGGTCGTCGACGAGAAGGAGAAGGTCGACCGCCTCGTCGCCGCGCTCGACCACATCGTCACGGGCGGGTGCCTCATCGTCCTCTCCGACGTGACGGTGGTCCGGTACGAGGAGCACGCCAGCCGCGGAGAGACCTAGTACCCATCGGCCGGCGCGCTCCGGGCGTCCAGAGTGAGAAGCTCTTGACCACCCGCTCCTCTGCTCCGTAGAGTCCGAACAAATGAGACCAGTCCGGATGGGACCATCTGACGTCCTCTTCGTCGCTCGTGCGGGTGGCTCCCGGGCGGCCATCCTGGTGTGCGCCGTCCTGGCCCTGGGCAGCGGGTGCAAGGGGCGCGGCCCTGCCGGCCAGAGCCCCCGGAACGACACCGGGCTCGACGACGGGAGCATCACCGTCGCCGAGGGCTCCGCCCTGCGCGGGAAGCTGAAGCTCGAGACGGTCGAGAGCCGGCCGGTCCGCCCCCGCCTCCTCGCGCCCGCCTCCGTCGAGGCCGACCCGGCGCGGATGGCCCGCATCGTCCCGCCGCTGGCCGGGCAGGTGAAGCAGCTCTTCGTCCGCCAGGGGGAGCTGGTCGTGAAGGGGCAGCCGCTCTTCGTCCTGGACGCCCCGGACCTCGTGACCGCCCGGGCCGACTTCCTCCGGGCGAAGAGCGTCCTCGTCCAGGCTGACAACGGGCTGAGGAGGCAGCAGGACCTCTTCGAGCACGCGATCGCCGCCCGGCGCGAGGTGGAGGACGCCCAGACCGCCCACGACGTGGCCCGCGACGACCTGAAGCGTTCCACCGTCCGGCTGAAGCTGCTCGGGATCGACTCGGGAGAGCTGGACGAGCCCCTCGTGGTCCGCTCGCCCCTTTCCGGCCAGGTCCTCTCGCTCGCGACCTCTCCCGGCGAGTTCCGCAACGACGTCACGACGCCGCTCCTCGTGGTGGCCGACCTCTCGAGCCTCTGGATCACGGCCAGCGTCCCCGAGCGGGACGTCCAGCGCGTCCACGTCGGCGACGAGGCGGTCGCCCGCGTGGCCGCCTTCCCGTCCCAGGAGTTCAAGGGGAGGATCCTCTTCATCGAGAACGTCCTCGAGACCGACACGCGGAGCGTCAAGGTCCGGATCCAGTTCGACAACTCCGCGGGAAGCCTGAAACCCGGGA
Source organism: uncultured Acidobacteriota bacterium (assembly GCA_903845115.1). GTDB lineage: Bacteria > Acidobacteriota > Thermoanaerobaculia > UBA5066 > UBA5066 > CAIMWE01. The sequence continues at coordinate 19,762 of CAIMWE010000031.1, forward strand.
TGTTCGCGACCGTCGGCTTCCTCGGCCCCGCCGCCCCGGCGATCGTCGTGCCGACGACCGCCCTCCAGGTCGGCGAGTCGACCTACGTCTGGCTGGAGCGGAGCCCCTGGACCTTCGTCCGGCGGCCGGTCCAGCTCGCGAGCGAGAACAGCGAGTCGGCGGTCGTGGCGGACGGACTGAAGCCCGGCGAGCGGATCGTCGTCCAGAACGGGGCCCTCCTCCAGTGATCGAACGGCTCGTCGCCTGGTGCCTCGGCCGGCGGCAGCTCGTCTGGGTGGTCTTCGTCCTCGTGGCCGGCTACGGCGCCTATTCCTGGAAGCAGCTTCCGCTCGAGGCCTATCCCGACATCTCCGACACGTCGGCCCAGGTGATCACGATGTACCCCGGACACGCCGCCGCCGAGGTGGAGCGGCAGGTCACGATCCCGGTCGAGCGCTCGCTGAACGGGATCCCCGGCCTGAACGTGATGCGGTCGAAGAGCACGTTCGGCCTCTCCATCGTCACCCTCGTCTTCCGCGACGGGGTCGAGGACTACTGGGCCCGCCAGCGGATCCGCGAGCGGGTCGGAAGCGTCGACCTCCCTCCGGGCGCCTCCGCGGACCTCGACCCTCTCACCACCGCCACGGGCGAGATCTACCGCTACACGCTCGAGTCGAAGACGCGCGGCCAGCGGGAGCTCTCCGAGCTGCAGCGGTGGGTCGTCATCCCGACCCTCAAGCAGGTCTTCGGCGTCGCCGACGTCTCCAACTTCGGCGGCGAGACGACCCAGTTCCAGCTGGAGCTCGACCCGAACCGGCTCCTCAAGTACAACCTGACGCTCCGGCAGGTCGCGGAGACGATCCAGGCGAACAACGAGAACGCGGGCGGCAGCATCCTGCCGCGCGGCGAGCAGGGAGCCGTCGTCCGCGGGGTCGGCCTGATCCGCTCGCTGAAGGACCTCGGCAGCGTCGTGGTGACCCAGAAGGGGGGCGTCCCCGTCTTCCTGCAGGACCTCGGCGCCATCCGGCTGGGGGCGCTCCAGCGGAACGGCATCCTCGGCAAGGACGACAACGCCGACGCCGTCTCCGGGATCGTCCTGATGCTCCGGGGCGAGAACCCGACGAGGGTCCTCCAGGGGATCTACGGGAAGGTCCGGCAGCTCAACGGCGGCATCCTCCCGCACGACGTGACGATCGTCCCGTACCTCGACCGGTCGACCCTCGTCGAGAACACCCTCCACACCGTCACGCACACCGTCTTCGCCGGGATGGGGCTCGTGTTCGTCATCCTCCTCGTCTATCTCGGCAGCCCTCGCGGGGCCCTCCTCGTCGCCGTCACGATTCCCCTCTCGCTCCTGATCGCCTTCATCCTGATGAACGCGACCCACATCCCCGCGAACCTCCTCTCGCTCGGCGCCATCGATTTCGGCATCCTCGTCGACGCCGCGATCGTCTGCTACGAGAACATCCTGAAACGGCGGGAGGAGCAGCCCGAGGGCCGCCTCCCGGAGGAGCTGGTGAAGACCGGGGCCGTCCGGGTGGCCCGCGACGTCTTCTTCGCCACTCTCATCATCATCACCGCGTACCTTCCCCTCTTCGCCTTCGAGCGCGTGGAGGCGAAGCTCTTCACGCCGATGGCGTACACGGTCGCCTACGCGCTGGTCGGGGCGATCCTCGTCGCCCTGACGCTGATCCCCGGCCTGACGTTCCTCCTGTACGTCCGGCCCCGGCCCCTGAAGCAGGTGAAATGGCTGGAGCGGCTCCGGGCCGCGTACCGGCGGGCCATGGAGCGCGTCGTCGCGCGTCCGTCGGTGCCGCTCGCCGCCGGGGCGGCGGCCGCGGTGCTCGCGGCGCTCCTCTCCGTCACCGTCGGCCGGGAGTTCCTCCCCGTCCTCGACGAGGGGTCGATCTGGCTGCAGGTCCAGCTCCCTCCCGGCCTGACGCTGGCCAAGGCGAACGAGCTCTCCGGCGAGCTGAGGAAGACCTGCCGCGAGTTCAAGGAGGTCCAGACCATCGTCACCCAGCTCGGCCGGACGGACGACGGGATGGACCCCTGGACCTTTTCCCACATCGAGGCCTGCGTCTCTCTCCGGCCGTACGACGAGTGGGGCGGGGACAAGGCCGAGCTCATCCGGCGAATGGACGCCCGCTTCCGGAAGGTCCCGGGCCTCTCCGTCAGCTTCGCGCAGCCGATCATCGACATGGTGAACGACAAGATCGCCGGAGCGCACAGCGAGCTGGTGCTCAAAGTGTACGGCCTCCACTTCTCCGAGATGCGCCACGTCGCCAGCGAGATCGTGAAGGTCCTCGGACGGATCCCGGGCGCCGCGGACGTCTCGGTCGACCAGGAGCCGCCGCTTCCCCAGGTCCGGATCAACGTGGACCGGGAGGCCGCGGCCCGGATCGGGATCAACGTCTCGGACATCTCGAACGTCATCGAGATGGGAGTCGGGGGGAAGGCGCTCGGGAAGATCTACCGGGGCGATCGGGTCTACGACATCGCGGCGCGGTACGGCGAGCCGTGGAGGAACAGCCCCGAGGCGATCGGGGCGATCCTCCTCACCTCGGCGACGGGGGCCCGCGTCCCTCTCTCCCAGGTCGCCCGGATCGACATCCGGACGAGCGAGAGCACGATCACGCGCGAGTCGAACCGGCGGCACCTGACGGTCAAGCTGAACCTGCGCGGCCGGGACCTGTCGTCGTTCCTGAAGGAGGCCCGGGGCGCGATCGCGGCGTCGGTGCCGTACGACCGGACGTCCATCGAGCTGGCCTGGGGCGGGCAGTTCGAGAACCAGGAGCGGGCCCAGGGGAGGCTCGCGATCATCGTCCCCGTGACCCTCCTCGTCATCTTCGGCCTCCTCTACGTGACGTTCGGGACCGTCCGGCACGCGGCGGTCATCCTCGCCGTCGTCCCGCTCTCGATGGCCGGGGGGATGGCGGCGCTCCACCTGCGCGGGATGACGCTGAACGTCTCGAGCGCCGTCGGCTTCATCGCCCTCTTCGGCGTCGCGGTCCAGAACGGCGTCATCATGGTCGGGAGGCTCAACCGCGGCCGCGCCGCCGGGATGGACCTGGCGATGGCAGTGGTGGACGGCGCCAGCGACCGCCTCCGTCCGGTCCTGATGACCGCCACGGTCGCCACGATCGGCCTCCTCCCCGCCGCGCTCGCCCGGGGGATCGGGAGCGACGTCCAGCGGCCGCTCGCGACCGTGATCGTCGGGGGCCTCTCCTCGGCCACGCTCCTGACCCTCTTCGTCCTGCCCGCCCTCTACCTCGTCGTCGAGCGCGCGGCCGAGAGGAGAGCGCTGTCCGCCCGGGAGGCCGGGACGAAGCCGGTCACGATCGCCGCGCCGGACGAGGGGCTGGCGGAATGAGGCGGCTCGCCCTCGGCCTCGCCTGCCAGCTGGCGCTCGCCGCCGGACCCGGCGCTCGAGGCGCCGAGCCGCCGCCCCCGTCCCCCTCTCCCGTCGCGGCCGTCCGGCAGGTCCGGCTGGGCGATTTCCTCGGGGAGGTTCTCCAGACCAACCTCGACCTGGCCGCTTCCAGGTTCGGCGTCTCGATCGCCGACGCGCAGGTCTCGCTCGCCCGCCTCGTCCCCGATCCCCAGCTGACCGCCGGGATCGACACGATGGACCTGACCGACCAGAAGCTCCCGACGACCACCGTCGTGGCCCTCTCCCAGACGATCGAGCTGGGCGGGAAGCGGCGGGCCCGCGTCACGGAAGCGACCGCCGGACGGTCGCTCGCCGAGGCGCAGCTCGAGGACCAGCTGCAGAGCGTCCGGGCCAACGCGGCCCGCGCCTTCGTCGACGCCCTCGCCGCCCGGCAGGTGCTGGCCCTGAAGCGGAGGACGCTCCAGAGCGTCGAGAAGCTGGTCGCGGCGACCGAGCAGCGCCTCCGCGCCGGAGACGTCAGCGCGACGGCCCTCGCCCAGGTGAAGGTGGAGGCGGAGCGCTTCCGGAGCGAGGTCGTCAGCGCGGAGGGCGAGGTGAGGGCGAGCGACCTGGCGCTGGAGCTGTTCCTGGGAGCCAGGGCCGGCGTCGCCACGGCTCTCGAGCCGATCGGGGACCTTCGGCTGGCCGTTCGCGACGTGGATCCCGCGGCGTTGATCGCCCGGGCCGTCGAGACGAGATCGGACCTGATCGTGAGCCTCCGATCGGGAGAGGTCGCGAAGGCTCACGTGGGGAGCGTCCAGGCCGGCCGCTGGGTCGACCCGTCGCTGGCGGCGGAGATGAAGCAGGCTCCCTCGGACGCGGGCGGCGGACTCCCCGCGACCCGGACGCTCGGACTGACCGTGTCGATGCCGCTCCCCTTCTCGAGGCTGAGCAAGGCCGACCTGGATGGGGCCCGGGCCGCCGCGAGCCAGGCCGAGACCCTGGTCCAGGCGGCGCGAAAGCGCGTCGACGTGGAGGTCCGCCAGGCCCTGGCGCGGTACGACGCCGCCCGGAGGTCGGTCGCCATCTACGCCGGCGGGATCCTGGGGAACGCCGACGGGGCGCTCGAGGCGACGCGCTACAGCTACGAGCGGGGCGCCGCCCGCCTCATCGAGGTCCTGGACGCCCAGCGGACCGTGGACGACGTCTACCTCGGCTACGCGGGGGCGCTCGCCGACCGCGCCCGGGCCCTCGTCGCCCTCCAGCGGGCGGCGGCGATCTGGGACGTCGACTTCTGACCGTCCTTCCCGCGCCCCTGGGGGCGGCGGAGGCGATCCCTCGGGGCGGGCCGTGCTAACGTCTTCTCGAGGGCCTCGCCGCCGCGCGGCCGCCCCGGGAAAGGCGAGCGTCGGCGGCCGGGAATCCCGAGGAGGACCGCATGTTGCGCAAGCCCGTCGCCCTGATCACCGGCGCCAGCGGCGAGATCGGCCACGGCCTGATCACCCGCCTTTCCGAGGCCGGGACCCGTCCCGTCATCACGCTCGACCTTCGACCGCTAGAGGGGGACCTGGGGCGCCTCGTCCAGCAGCAGTTCGCGGGCTCGATCCTGGACGCCCACCTGCTCGACCGGATCATCTCGGAGTTCGAGGTCGACCTGGTCTTCCACCTGGCCGCCCTCCTCTCGACCCGCAGCGAGTTCACGCCGGTCACGGCGCACCACGTCAACGTCGAGGGGACGCTCAACCTCCTCGAGTTCGCCCAGAAGCAGGGCGAGTCGCACGGCCGGCCGGTCACCTTCCTCTACCCGTCGTCGATCGCCGCGTTCGGGCTCCCGGACATCGGGACGAAGGCCCGCGCCGGGAAGGTGAAGGAGGACGAATACAACCAGCCGACGACCATGTACGGCGCGAACAAGCTCTACTGCGAGCAGCTCGGCCGCTACTACTCCCGGCACTACAAGCAGCTGGCCGCCGAGACGCTGTCGGGGAAGCTCGACTTCCGCGCCATCCGCTTCCCCGGCCTGATCTCCGCGGTGACGGTCCCCTCGGGCGGCACCTCCGACTTCGCGCCCGAGATGCTCCACGCCGCCGCCCAGGGAAAGCCCTATCCCTGCTTCGTCCGCCCCGACACCCGGATCCCGTTCCTGGCGATGCCCGACGCCGTCGACGCGCTGCTCGCCCTCGCGGCCGCCCCGAAGGGGAAGCTGGCCCGGTCGGTCTACAACATCGGCGGCTTCAACCCGTCGGCCGAGGAGATCCGGAAGATCGTCCTCGAGGCCTTCCCGGGGGCCCAGATCACGACGGCTCTCGACACCCGCCGGCAGGGGATCGTCGACTCCTGGCCGGCCGACGTCGACGACTCCGCGGCCCGCCGGGACTGGGGGTACGCGCCCAAGTACGACCTGGCGCGGGCCTTCAGCGAGTACCTCCTTCCGGCGATCCGGGAGCGGTACGCCGGGAAGGGGACGGCCTGAGGGCCCCCTCGCGCGTCCCCACGACGGCGCGGGCCGTCCTCCCGAGCGTACGGCACACGATCTGCTTACAATAAAGAGGGATGCGACGACCCGGACGGCTCCCGGCCATCTTGATCTCGGCGGCACTCCTGCTCGCCCCGGGGACGGCGGCGGCCGGACACGGCGGCGGGTCCAGTTCCGGCGGCTCACACGGCGGCGGCTCGCAGTCGGGCGGCTCCCATTCGGGCGGGTCGCACTCCGG
>CAIMWE010000032.1 GCA_903845115.1 uncultured Acidobacteriota bacterium
CCACTCCAGGACGCTGCTGCACCATCTCGAGGCCGAAGGGGTCCGCGCCGAGGAGTGGTCCGCGGCAACGCCCGGGCTGGCCGGCCGACTGGCGACCTGCGTTCAGCGCGGCGCCATCCCCGTCGTCGTCTTCGAGCCTCCCGAGGACGAGCGGCCCGACAGCCGCCTCGTCCGCCTCCAGCGGATGGGCCGGGTCCTGATGGAGCTCGAGACCCGCAAGCTCCTCTTCCTCCACCGGCCCGGCGGCCTGCGCCAGGGAGGCGTCCTCGTCCCCATCGTGAACCTCACGACCGAGGTCCCCGCCCTCCTCGCGAGCCGGGAGGTCTCGCGCAAGGAGGCCCTCATCCTGGAGCACGCCCGCTGGCTCTGCGAGGAGATGGCCCCCCTCCCCTTCACGGTCGCCGTCACCTCCCCGCTGAACCTCCTCCGGGAGCTGTTCACGGTCAAGGGCGCGGGCACCCTCCTCCGCCGCGGCGCGCGCGTCGTGCTCCACCAGGGCTGGGACGGCGTCGACGTCCGGCGCCTCCGGGACCTCCTCGCGTCGAGCTTCGGCCGCGCTCCCGCCGAGGCCTTCTTCGCGAGGACTCCCGGCCGGATCTACGTCGAGGAGGGCTACCGGGGGTGCGCGATCCTCCTGGACGCGCCGCTCGGCGCTTACCTCACGAAGTTCGCGGTCTCGGCCGAGGCGCAGGGAGAGGGCCTGGCGCGGGACCTGTGGGAAGCGCTCGTAGCCGACGCCCCCGCCGTGTTCTGGCGCGCGCGGCGGGCGAACCCGATCAGCGAGTGGTACGCCAAGCTCTGCGACGGCCTGGTCCGGCTGCCGGACTGGACCGTCTACTGGAAGGGCCTGCCGCCCCGCGCGATCCCGGAGGCGATCGACTGGGCAGTCCGCCAGCCCGTGGACATCCCGGCGGCCGACGAATGAACGGGCCGGCCGCGGACCGATCGGCTCCCTCCACGCGCCGCGCGACGACCCCCGGGGGCTCCGCCGGTTTCGATGGGACAATGTCCGGTCAGCCGATATCCCAGGGGTCTCCCGCCCGGTGACGGTGCCGCGGGAGGCCGGACCGGGCTCGGCGAAAGAAGGAGGGTCCTCCATGAACCGAATTCGTCGCCATCTCGCCTGCCTGTCCCTGCTGGTCGCGGCCACCGGCACGGTCGCCGGCCCCGCCGTCGCCCAGAAGCCGACTCCGATCCCGATCACGGAGGTGAAGGCCCCCCAGCCGACCGTGCCGGAGATCTTCACCCTGGAAGGGGAGTTCGTCCGCGTGGCCTACAACAACGAGGGCTACGTGATCCTGGGATACCGCACGGCGAACAGCTCCGTGGGCGACGAATGGATGCTCCTCCAGGCCGGGGTGACGCTCCGGCGCGGCGTGAAGTACCAGACGCTCCTGCGCGACGCGTTCTCGCTCAGGACGCCGGACGGGAAGACGATCCCCCTGTCCACGCAGAAGGAATACGGCCTGGCCGGCTACCTTCCCGCCCTGAACAAGCGGGCGTCGATGGTCCGGGACTCGCTCAACTACTTCCCGGTCGACGCGAACCGCCCCTGCGGGTTCCAGCTCTTCGCCGATCTCGGAAACGCAAATTCCGTGTCGTTCGACCAGGTCGACCTGGCCGACAACCGGGCCTGCGTCGGCCGCCTCTTCTTCAAGGTCCCCGGCGGGATCTCGACCGGGCAGCACTGGCTCGTCGTCAAGTTCGCCGGGAGCGAGGTCCAGGTCCCCTTCCGGATCCTGACGAAGGAAGAGGGGAAGGAGTTCGGGAAACGGTGGGAGGAGTTCAAGAAGGCCCTCGACGACGGGCTGCTCAACAAGTAGGGGGGGGGGACGGACTCCCCTCCAGGGAGGCTGGATCAGCCCCTCTCCACCACTGTCCCCGGGTAGTAGTGCGAGAGGATCTCCCGGTAGCCCCGGCCCTCGGCGGCCATCACGGCGGCCCCGATCTGGCAGAGGCCGACGCCGTGCCCCCAGCCGGCCCCGGTCAGGACGAACCGGCCGGCCTCCCGGTCCACGACGAAGGCCGAGCTGAAGAGGTGCGAGCGGGAGAGGGCGCGGCGGATCTCCAGCTCCTTGCCGACCACGACGTCGCCCCGCTCGCCGGTGATCCGGAGGCGGAAGATCCGGCCCGACGGGCCCCGTGAAAGGGGCTGGAGGCCGACGATCGGCCCGAGGTCCACGGACAGCCTCGACCGGACCAGCTCGCCCAGCTCCTCCGCCCCGTACTCCACCCGCCAGCGGAAGAAATCGCGGGTCTCCTGGTCGAAGCCCGGCAGGATGCGGCCGAGCAGCTCCAGGTCTCGCGTGTTGCAGAACGCGGAGGGGCTGGAGCGGATCCACGTCTCGGGGTCGTCCGCTCCCGGCTGCGGAGGGCCGTCGCCAATCGACGTCAGATACGGGATCTCCCGGTCGTCCCAGGCGGTGCCGTAGCGCTCGGTCAGGCCGCCGCAGCACTTCGAGAAGCGGGCGTCGCAGATCGCCCCGCCCCAGAGGAGCATCTCCCCCTCGGTCGCTCGCACCGCCTCCCCGACGGCGGACGCGGGCGAGGCCGCCTCCGCGATCCCCTGGTAGCGCTGGCAGTGGTCGTCGGCGCAGACCTCGAAGTCGGGGTGCGCTTCGCGGCCGTACCACCGGCGGATCTCGGCCCGGCTCCCCGGATCGACGGGAGCGACCGGCGACGCCGGGGCCGTGGCCGACGGCCCCTTCAGCCAGCTCCGCGAGATGACGGCGTGAGCCTTCAGGAGCTCGGGCGGGCACGACGCGCTCATCTCGGACGAGATCACGCTCGTCACGTACTCCTCGAGCGGCACGTCGTTGACCGCCGTCAGCCCCGCGCCCCGGCGGAGGATCCGGAGGGCGCCCCGGAAGGTCTGGCGCTCCTTCCGCTCCCAGTGGAATCCGATGCCGATCGTGACTCCCTCGACGGCGAAGGCGCACGAGGCGGGATCGTCCGGAACGAGCACCGTCTCCGCGCTCAGGCGACGGAGGCCGGGCCCGACCCGTCCCCCCGCCGCGTCCGAGAAGGTCCCGATCAGCTCCACCTCGATCGCGGGCGATCCCTCCATCAGCCCGACGGAGACGGTCGTCACCGGCCGGCCTCCAGCCGGGCCGCCACCTCGAGGAACGGGGCCTCGGGAAGCGTCACCTCCCGGAAGACCGACTCCACGTCCTCTCCGGTGATCCGCTCGAAGTCCGCCGCCAGCGGTGTGACGAGGATCCCGCAGAGGTCGATCGCGGCCGGGCTCACCGTCAGCTCGCCGGAGTGGAAGGCCTCCGGCCGGTGCCTGGAGCGGGGGAAGACGACGACCGTCCATCCGCCGGCCGGGGCGTGGAACACGGCCAGGTTGCACAGCGGCTCGGGAGTTTTCCCGGTCACCGAGGAAAGGATCGCGAGCGCGCGAGAAGTCTCGGAGAGGAGACGGGACCGGGAATCGCCCCGGAAGAGGAGGGCCCGGAGCCCGTAGAGCCCGACGGCGGGCCCCCCCCGGCCCTCGACCGCGAGGGCGAGCGGCACTCCCCCGCCCCACCCGGCCTGCAGGTGCGCGTGGTCCGGCGCGGAGGCACCGCACTCGGGCCCGTTGTAGACGACGAAGAAGCCCGGGAGGGCCTCGGCGAGGGCGAGCATCGTCCCGAGCTGCCCGTCGATCCGCTGGGGGGTGTGGTCCCGGTGGACGACCGTGAGGTGCCGCTCCACGATCGGGAACGGGTTGCAGTAGAGGGTGTGCGCCTCTCCGAAGGGAATCCCCTCCTCCGCCGGATCGAGGTTCTGCGGGCAGAGGAAGCAGGGACGGCGGCGGACCGACTCGCGGTCGACCGCCGCGGTGGTGCTCGCGACCCGGTGCGGGATGTGCCGGACGACCATCTCGTCCCCGGCGGCCCGGACCGGCCGCGATCGGGCCGCCGAGAGGCCGAGAAGGCCCTTCCCCAGGAGGGGCCACGCTTCCCGCTGCCGGACGAACAGCCCGTCGACGAGCCCGGAGAGGCCGTGCGCCGGCATCAGGCCCCCGGTTTTCCGGCCCGCTTCCGGGCGGCGATCTCCACCGTCCTCAGCCAGTCCTTGTAGGCGTCGTAGCGGTTCCGGGTCTCCGGCGGGAGGGAGCTGTCGGAGTTCCCCTCCCACCGGCGGCAGAGGTAGACGGATTCGGCGATGCGGCCGACCTCGTAGTCCCGGCTGATCCGGAGGGCCACCGCGTAGTCCTCGCCGTAGCTGACGTTCGGGAAGCCGACTCCCCGGAGGACCGAGGTGTCGAACGCCCGGGGAGCTCCGAGGCCGTTCACGCGGAGGGCGTTGTTGCGGCCGTTCTCGCGCGTCCACTCCCGGTGGTCGACGAGGCCGGGCGGGATCGGCCGGAGCGAGAAGTCGACCATCGAGTACGAGCCGATCACCATCGCGTAGGGCCCGCGCTCTAACTCCTCGACGATCCGCTCCAGGACGAGGTCGTTCGGGTACAGGTCGTCGGAGTCGAGCTGGACGGCGTAGCGGCCGCAGCGCGGGGACGAGATCGCCTCGTTCCAGCAGCCGCCGATCCCGAGGTCGCGCCGGCCGGGGACGAGGCGGACGAGCCTCGGGTCGCCCACGCCCCGGAGCCGCTCGCCCGTCCCGTCGGTCGAGTGGTTGTCGACGACGACGACGTTGAAGGGGAAGCGGGTCTTCTGGGAGAGGGCGCTCCCGACCGCGTCGAGGATCGTCCGCTCGCGGTTCCGGACCGGGATGACCACGCTGGCGCGGACCGGGAACTCCCCGGCCGCCGGCGGCACCGGGGCGAACGCCGGGGGCAGGAGCGCGCCTGTCCGTCGGAGGTGGTCCGTGGCCACGGTCTCCATCTCCACCTGGTAGTCGCGGTGGCGGGGGTCCACGTAGTCGAACTGCGCCTCGCCCGACGAGCGGGTGTCGATGGGGGCCGCCGAGTAGAGCGGCTCCGGGATCCGGACGACCGCCGTTCGTTCCGAGAGGCGCAGCCGGAGGTCGTAGAGGCCGCCCCACCGGAGGCCCGCCACGGTCCCCGCCTCGCGCGCCGCCTTCACGCAGACGGCCACCACGGGCCCGAAGTCGAAGGTGTCCCGGATGCTGCCGGGCTGGTAGTCGATTCGCGGCTGGTCGACCGAGTCCGAATACACCCAACCCGCCCCGGATTCCCGCACGACCTGCGCCATCCGCTCGAACATCCGCGGACCCGGCTCGACGGCGACCCGCGGGTCGGCCAGGAAGAGGACGTCGGTATCCGCGCGCTCGAGGAGCGAGAGAACCCCGGCGGAGGAAGGATCCAGGACGGAGACGAGCTTCACGGACTTCCTTTCGAGCCCTTTCCGCTTTCCGGGAGGGGCCGGACGACGAGGACGCCTGCCATCCGGTTCTCCCCGAGGAAGCCGGAGAGGTCCTCCTCGACCGTGCCCTGGCGGCTCCGCGCCGCGTGGCGCAGCTGCAAGCGGTCGCCGTCCCGGACCAGGATCCCGCAGTGGAAGACGTCGAGGTGGGGGCGCGTGGAGGCGAAGAAGATCAGGTCGCCCGTCAGGAGGCGCCTCGCCAGCTTTCCGAGCTCCCTCTTCGGGACGCAGGAGAACCCGACCCGCCGGGGAGGGAGGCCGGGGACGACGTCGAGGACCCGCTCCTTCCGGTTTTCCAGGCCGGCCGCGGAGAGAGGGCGGACCACACCGATCCGGGCGTTGCTCCGGACCCACCCGGTCATGTAGTGGTTTCGCCGCGCCCACTCGACCCGGCCGTCCTCGTACCGGATCCGCCGGAGCCAGAGGGTGAATTCCTCCGGGGTCGCGGCGAGGGAAAGGGCGAGGACGGTCTCCACGTACGTCACGCAGTCGAACCCCGCGAGCGAGGCGGTGAAGAGCTCGGACCCGTCGGGGGAGCCGCCCAGGGGCTCCGCCCGGTAGGGTCGGCCGAGGAGGAGCTTCGAGAAGGCCTCCACCCGCCCGGCCACCGAGCGAAGGGCCCTGGCTGTCGACAGGAGCCGCCCCACGCTCCGGCCGCCCACGCCCCGCGACGGCATCTCGCTCATCGAGCGGCGATGATACCCGCGGCGCCGCGCGGGCGATCCGGGACGCGAGCTCGGTTGGAAGGTCCCCGAGGGGCGGCGCGCGAGGGGCGTCGCCGTCCGGTCAGTCCTTCCTTCGCTCGAGCCAGCGGTTGAAGAGCCACATCGACAGCGCGGAGACGAGGCCGATCGCCATCAGGAGGAGCCAGCCGCGGGAAGCGGCGGCCGGGTCGAGGTCGAGAAGGCCGTCGGGCCGGACCCTGGCGCCCTTCGCCATGATGTCGTTGAAGATGTAGGCCCCGACCGGTCCGCCCGTCAGCGACCCGATCGCGAGCGGGAGGTTCGCGTATCCCAGGAAGAGCCCCTCCTGGCCCTTCGGCGCCAGCGCGCCGATGTACTCGTACATCCGGGCCGAGGTGAACAGCTCGCCGAAGGCGACGAGCGCGACGGTCAGGACGATGAACATCGAGGCGATGGGAAGGCCGACCGCGGCCGACCGGATGCCCCCGGAGACGAAGAGCGGAACGAGGTTGATCGCCATCGAGGCGCCGATGACGACGCAGCCGACGATCATCGACCGGACCGGCTTCATCTTCCCGAAGAGGCCCGTCACGAGCAGCTGGAAGCAGACGATGACGAACGGGTTCGCCGCCGTGTAGAGGTCCATGGCCGGGTTCGTCTCGACGACGCGCTTCACGTAGAGCGGCATGACGTTGTAGACCTGGTTGTAGAGGAAGAAGAACCCCGAGATGACGAGGAGGAAGAGCGCGAATCGGAGGTTCCGGAGGACCAGCACCATGTCGAGGAGGATCCGGCCGACCGATCGCTTCGGCTTCAGCGGCGCGTCCACGGCCTTCTCCGGCTCCTTGTAGAAGAGGAGGACGACGACGAACGCGACCGCCGAGGCCACGGCCGCCACGGCGAAGATGTAGGAGAGGCTCGATCCGCTCGCGACCTTCGCCGCGGCATCGGCCGCCGGCCCCGATCCGAGGCCGAGGACCCAGGAGATCCCCGTCCCGGCCAGCACGACGATCAGGAGCGAGCCGATCGACGTCCTGGCGACCGTCCCACTCTCGGACCGGTGGGAGACGCTCCACCTCACGAGAAGCGTCAGGAGCGTCGCCGCGACGGCGCAGATCGCGACCGTCGCCAGCACGGGGACGACGCTCGACCGGGTCCGCACGACGAACGCTGTCCCTCGCCCGAAGAGGGAGCCGATGTTGATGATCATGTAGAAGATGGCGAAGCCGAGGGTCGCGAGCGCCCCGGAGGTCTTCTGGACCGTCCCCGAGATGCACGGCTTGACGACCGACCCGCCCACGCCGATCAGGAGGATGGCCAGGACGACGAGTCCCACCAGCGCCGGCGAGGCGGTGAACTCCGAGCCGACGACGGACGACAGGGTCGCGCCCCCGAACCAGACCGGGTAACCCATGAGAAGGTACCCCGCGGCGAGCAGGACGAACGCGACGAGGAGCGATTTCCGGAAGCCGACCTGGTCGGCGATGGTGCCGGAGATGATCGGAAGGAAATAGACGATCGTCCAGAGGATGCTGTTCAGGTTCGAGGGCCAGTACTTGCCCATCCCGAGCTGGCCCAGGTAGATGACGACGAAGCTCGCCATCGAGTAGTAGGCACACCGCTCGAACAGCTCCGTGACGTTCGCCGTCCAGAAGACAGCCGGGAAATGCTCCGCCCCCGACGCGGACTCCGCCGCGGCGCGATCCGGGGAAACCGCTCCTGCCATCCTTCCCTCCGGGGGCAGCCAGGCTGGCCGCCCAGGGGATTCTAAGGGCGGTCCCGGCCGGCGGAGCTCGGTCCGCAAGGGATTCCCCGGGGGCTCGCGAGCGGGAAGGGAGTGATTCCCGTCATGATCGGGGGCCGTCCAGCCCAGGCCCCACGGTCGTACACGGCACGTAGGTCATCGAGGAGAAGAGATGCCCCTCCCCGCCGCGCTCCCGCTTCACCCCGTCGTCATCCACTTCCCGATCGCCGGCGCCTTCTTCGCGGCCGCCGCGCTCGCCCTCGCCGTGGCCAGGCCTTCCGCTCGCTCCTCGTCCGTGGACGCGGCCGCCCTTCTCCTGGCGGCCACCGTGGCCGGGGGGATCGCGGCCCTGGTCACCGGCTGGCTCTGGGCCGACCAGCTGGCCTACCTGGGCGGCGGCTGGGGCCCGGTTCCCGGCCCGAAGGCGGTCGAAGGGCTCGCGCAGCGGCACGCCCTCCTCGCGTTCGCGTTCGTCGCCGCCGCGTCCGCCGCGCTGGGCCTCGTCGTTCGCGCCCGGAAACGCGAGGGGCCGCCCGTCGCGGCGCTGCTCGCCGGGCTCCTCGCCTGCTGCCTCGTGGCCGCCGCAAGCCACCTCGGGGGAACGATGGTTCACGCCCCCCCGGCGGACGCCGCCGCCCGGTTCCTCATCCCGAGCTCTTCCTGAATGGCGCCCAGGCCGGGAACTCGTCGAGAGCCCGCACGGCCCCCCAGGCGGTGACGGTCTGCCTCCCCTTGAGGAATTTGGCCAGCGCCCTCACCGCCGGATGCGGGTCGGGTCCTTCCCAGAGCTGCCAGTGGTGGAGAACGACGACGGCCACCAGAGCGCCACGGGCGAGGGTCTCCACCGCACCCGGCACCTCCCCGGCCTGCGTCTCCCTGCGGATGAGGCAGCCCTTGTGCCTCAGGATCCAGCCGCGGCGAAGCGGGAGGGCCTGGGTCCCCGCCCGGCGCTCGAGGAGATGCGCGGGCCAGGACGGAACCGGGAGCCTCGCCCTTCCGACCCACCCCGTCGAGAGCAGGTCGAAGAGCCCGTTCACGACGAGGAGGGCCTCCTTCGAGAGGGCGTCCCAGGGCGCGACGAATCCGATCGGCCTTCGCCCGATCGCGGCGGTGAGCGAGGCCAGCGCCGGCTCGAGGAGCGCTCGCGTCTCCGGGCCGCCGAGGGAGCCGATCTCCGTGTTGCCGCGCCGCCGCGCGTGACTCACCCCGTGCATCAGGACGTCGACGAGGCCGGGATCCTGCCTGCGCAGCCACGCCGCGAGCGGGGTTTCGGGCTCGAGGCGGAGCGTCGTCGGTCCCGGGGGAACGTCGGAAGAAAGAAAGCCCTCCCGCTCTCCATCCGGGCCCTTCGTGTCGAGGGCGACGTCGGGAACCGTCGCGAAGCTCACCGGGATTCCGGCATCGAAGAGAGGGGCGAACGCCCGCGCCAGCCTCTCGGGATCGGTCGTCGCGTTCGCGTCGTCGTCCCGGACGAGAAAGAGGGTCACGATTCCCTCCCCCGGAGCGCCTGCTCGTAGGCCCCCGCGACGCGCTCCGCGACGCGCCGCCAGGAGAACCGCTCGGCGACCCGCCCTGGAGCCTCCGCCCTCTCGCTCGCGAGGAGGTCCGGGTCCGCGACCGCGGCGGAGAGCCGCGCGGACCATTCGGCCGGCTCCAGCGAGTCGACGAGGAGCCTCCCGGCCCCGCAGGCGTCCGCGATTCCCTTGAGACCGCTCGCGGACGAGAAGAGGGCCGGCGCTCCCTCGGCCCAGGCCTCGAGAAGGACGAGCCCGAATGCCTCCGCGCGAGACGGCACGAGCGCGATCTCGGCCTCGGCGAGGAACGCGCGGGCGAGCCGGGGCGTGACGCCCCCGATCACGTGGACCAGGCCCGGCGTCGAGCTGGCGAGGTCCCGCACGGCGCGGGCGAAGGGGGCGTCCGTCTCCGAGCCCGCGAGGACGAGGTGGCGTCCGGCCGGCGGCGCCAGCTGAAAGGCCCGGACCGCGACGTCCTGTCCCTTCATGGGGTCGAGCCGGCCGAGGACCACGAGGAAGGGCGCCCCGCCCAGGCCAGGGACGGAGGCGCGGGCCTCGTCCCGCGCCTCCCGGGAGGACCGGGCCGTCTGGACGCCGTGAGGCACCAGCTCGAGATGCCGTCCGCGACGATCCTGCTCCCAGGCCTGCCGCTCCTCGGGGTTCAGGACGAAGACCAGGTCGGCGTCGGGCACGACCCGTCTCGCCCCGACGAGGAGGCCGAACGGCGCGCCGACGTCGACCCCCCTTCCCGCGAAGCTGGCCGCCTGGCCGGGCGCGGCCCCGCTCCTCGTCGGCCCGTGCAGCGTCACGGCATAGGGGCGTCCGGACCTGCGCGCCGCCCACCGCACCACCCCTCCCAGGCGCCGTGTCGTGTGCACGTGGAAGAGGGAGGCCCGGCGGTCGACGGTGAGGCGCCACAGCTCGCCCGGCGTCACCAGGTTGCCGCCGCTCGCGACCAGCCTCTTCCGTCCTTCCGCGTCGAGCCCGAGAACCGGATAGCTGGCGCGAAACGTCCGGAACGTCGCGCCGGCCCTCTCCAGCTCCGTCCCATCCGTTCCGGGCTCGAGCGGGGCGTGCACCTCGCTCATCCAGCCGAGCGGTTCGAGCTCGCGCACGAGGTTGACGAGGAAGGTCTCGGTCCCGCCCCACTCGGCAGGCTCGAACTTGCGGATGACGTGAATCACCTTCGGCATGTGTGACGCCCCGTTCAGTCTAGTCTCTCGGCGGACTCGGCCCCGGTGCCGGTTCTTTCCCTCTCCGTTCAGTTCGCGCGCCGCCACAGGGAGAGGCAGCGCGCGGTCGCGTCGGCCCACCCCTCGCCCCCCCCGAGGAGCCGGCGGGTCGCCGCGTCCGGCGGGTCGCCGGCGAGAAGGCCGGGGAGGACGCGGGTGACGCGGGTGCGCGGGTGCTCCCGCAGGGAGTACGGCGGGACGAAGGCACGCTCCCTCATCAGGAGGAGCTGCCGCGCTACCGCGGAAGGCAGCGCCGGGAGCCGTTCCGCGAAGAGGCCGGGCGCCGACGCGTAGGCCGCCCAGCTTGCGAACGACCGCCCCGTCCGCCGCTCCTCGAGCCATCGCCAGACCTCCAGGACGGCCTCGCGAGCTTCCTCGACCCGGCGGGAGAGTTCGTCCTCCGCGGGCGGCTCGGTCGCCACGAGCCGCGCGGCGGCGGCTTCGCGGTGCCGTTCGACGAGCCGTTCGGCGGTCGGCCCCCCGGGCACCAGCGGCCCTTCCCTCGCCTGGAGCTCCTCCAGCGCACGCTGGCGGGCGCCGTACCCGACCACGAAGGCCCCCCGCCCGACGAGGACGCCCGCGCCCGCCGCGAGCCAGGCCTTGTGGACGAACTTCCAGACCCGGCCCGGCGCCATCGCCTCCGACCGGGCCCACAGGAGGAGAGCCGCCCGGTTCGTCAGGTAGCGCGTTCCCTCGATCAGGGGCAGGTCGGCGGGA
Source organism: uncultured Acidobacteriota bacterium (assembly GCA_903845115.1). Classification (GTDB taxonomy): domain Bacteria; phylum Acidobacteriota; class Thermoanaerobaculia; order UBA5066; family UBA5066; genus CAIMWE01. The sequence continues at coordinate 11,218 of CAIMWE010000032.1, forward strand.
GGCATCGGGGGGACGCGCCGGAGGGCCGCGACCGCCCCGTCCCCTTCCGCGATCAGCCGGTGCGCCGCGAAGAGCTCGCACCACATCATCGTGAAGGGAAGGCTCCGCAGGTCGTCGCTCCTGAGCGGGGAGAGCTCGACCTCGATCCCGAGCGACTTCTCCAGCCTCCCCGCGAGCGCCGTCAGCTCCTCCCGGACCCGTCCGAGCCGCCAGCGCGGGACGTCGCGGACGACCGCGACGAGGTCGTAGTCGTTGTACGGCGCCCACCGGCCGCTCTCGTCCCGGATCCCGCCCCCCTCGCCGCGGCCGAAGCCGCCGCCCAGGAGCAGGGCGACGAGGGAGGAGCCGACCGACTCTTCCACCACGGCTCGAATCCGGCCGAGGTCCTCCCCGATCCGCTCCTCCAGCGCCGGCTCGCGGCACACCGTGTAGGGCCGGCCGTCAGCCACGGGCGAGGCCCTCGAGGAGGCCGCGGCGGTAGCTCGACTTCTGGACGGCTCGGTGGACGGGCGCCTGGAGCATCGCGCGGAATTCGCCCCGGCGCGCCGTCCAGAGGACGTCGCGGGCGATCTCCGCGGCGCACGGGAGCAGAAGGCCTCGCAGGAGGCTCGGGTCGACCAGGGCCTCGCCGTAGATCGCCGCGTCGGCCTTTCCCTCCCCGGCGAACCTCTTCCGCATCTCGGCCACCGTGTAATTATGAGAGTGCATCGCGACCGAGTCGGCCGCGTACGCGATCCGCCATCCCTCCTGGCGGCGCTGCCACGACCAGTAGACGTCCTCCGAGTATCGGATCGCCTCGTCGAAGGGGCGGGCCTCCCACACGCTCCTGCGGATGGCGGAGGAGGCCATCGAGAAGAAATGCCGCCAGGTCGCGGCGACCCGGCCGTCCCCGAAGGCCCGCTCGTAGTCCTTCACGACGAGGGGGTGGGCGTCCGGCCGCGTGACCTGCCGCCCGTAGACCGCCGCGATCTTCGGGTCCGTCGGGAACGGCCCGACCAGGCGGGCGAGCCATTCCCGGTGCTGCGGAGTGCAGTCCGAGTTGACGAATGCCGCCAGGGGCTCGTCGCCGCGGCGCATCCCGAGGTTCAGCACCTTGCCGGGGACGTAGCTCCCGAGCGGGATCTCCACCAGCTCGAGGGGGTAGCGCTTCAGGACCCCCACGGAGCCGTCGCTCGAGCCGCTGTCGATCGCCACGACCCGGAACGAGGGGCCCTCCTGGGCGAAGACGGCGTCGAGCGTCTCTCCGACGACCCGGACGTCGTTGAAGCAGCGGAGGACGATCAGAACGTCGGCCATGCGGCTCCTCTTCTCAACGGGCCCCGGCCCGCGCGACCGCCCTCCCCGCCGGCCCGCCGACGGGGACGGGGACGTACCGGACCCAGACCCGCCAGTTCTTCGCGCCATCCGTCGAGCGGATCCGGCCGAGCGCCGTCGACACGCCCGCGAGTGCCAGGAACGTGAAGCTCATCGACGTTTGCACCATCGCCCACTCCAGGGTGGACTGGAGGGAGACGGTCAGCATCCCCCCGAGCCACCCCAGGGCGAAGATGGTGCGGGTGTCCTCGCGCGGGTGGCTGATCAGAAACTTCAGGACCGTGGCGTAGATCGTCCCGTGCAGGAGCAGCAGGGCGAGGAGGCCCGCCCACCCGAGCTCGCCGACGGTGAGGTAGTAGAGGTTGTGACAGAGGCCCCCCTTGTCGAGCCCGCCCTCGAACGGGTCGGAGTACGGACCGTCGGTGCCGTACGAGTAGTTGTTGATCCCGGCGCCGAAGGTCCGGTCGTGCGCCATCTGCCGGGCGACCATGTTGAACATCACCCGGGCCTCTCCCGACGACTCGGGCGCCTCCTGGATCCGCTTGATCATCTTCTGGACCAGGATGCCGCTCGGCGGGATGGCCATCAGGATCATCAGGCCGATCAGGAAGAACTTCTTCGGCCGCGCCCGGAGGAAGAAGGAGACCGGGGTCACGACCGCGAGGGAGAGCGCGAGCGCCACCCACGACCCGCGCGAGAGCGTCAGGACCACGATGCCCGTCCCGGCGCCGAAGATCGCGAAGTACGCCCACGTCAACTTCGTCTTCAGGTTCAGGAGAGCCGAGAACACGATCGGCAGGAGCATGTTGAGGTACATGCCGAGCGTGTTCGAGTGGTCGAACGTGCCGCGGGCCCGGTACTCCCCCCCCAGGTACATCTTCATCGAGATGAAGACCTCGTATCCGACGCAGGCCAGGAAAGTCGGGAAGAGCCAGGCGACGTCCTCCTCGTCCCAGATGGCGTTCGAGAGGACCCAGAGCGCGATCGTGTACCGGACGAACTTCAGGGCGCCGAACGCGGCGTAGAGCGGCACGAACGCGGTCGTCGTGGAGACCATCACGAGCAGCAGGTAGAACAGCATCGCCACGAAGATCGGCGGGAAAAGGCGCGGAGGGTGCTTTCCCCAGCCGAAGAGGACCGCCGCCAGAAGGCCCAGCAGGACCATGTCGGTCGAGGTGACCTCGAAGCCGCGCACCCAGCCCCGGTACTCCTCCATCGAGACGAAGTTGATGTGGAGGTATTCCGTGTTCGAGAGGAAGAACAGACAGACGTAGACGCGCCGGAGCGCCGGGAAGGCCGCCACCGCCGCCGCGAGACCGACCGCGCCGACCAGCAGGAGGAGACTGGCGACGACCTGCTTGGGCACGGCCGGCCCCGGTCAGAAACTCTGGATCGCCTGTTCGATCGTCGGGAAGCTGGAGAAGACCTGGAAGAGCCTCGTCAGCTCGAAGATCGTCCTGACCGGGGGCGTCAGGCCGGTCAGGCGGACGTCCCCGCCCGCTCCCCGGGCGGCCTTGAGGGCGGTCAGGAGGACGCCGAGGCCCGAGGAATCGATGAAGGTCACCGAGGAGAGGTCGATGACGACCTTGCTCTCTCCGTCCCGGATCTGCTGCTTGAGGTAGTCGCGCGCCTCCTGGACGTTGCGGGAGTCGAGCGCACCGGGAGCCGTCAGGACCGTCACCTCGCCGACCCGGCTGGACTGAAACATGTGGAGCCTCCTTGCTTCGCCTGTCGAGGGAATCATACGGGGGTGTGGGCGGCCCGCGCCAGGCCGCGGCCGGCCGCGTCGCGGAGGACCTCGAGGGTGCGGGCCGCGGTCGCCTCCCAGGTGTAGCGCTCCGCGTTCTCGAAGCCGCTCCGGACCAGCTCGGCCCGGAGAGTGTCGTCGAGGGCGACGCGGAGGACGGCGTCCGCGATGGAGGAAGGGTCGGAGGGATCGAAGAGGATCCCTCCGGCCCCGACGACCTCGGGGATCGACGAGACATTGGCCCCGGCCACCGGGAGCCCGGAGGCCTGCGCTTCCAGGATCGGGATCCCGAATCCCTCGAACAGGGACGGGAAGACCATCGCCCTCGCCGCCCGGTAGAGGTGGGGCAGCGCCGCGTCCTCGACGAACCCGAGGAGGTGGACCCGCTCCGCGAGCCCCAGCTCCGTGATCGCGGCGTCGACGGCTTCCGCGCCGTTCCAGCGGCTCCCGGCGAAGACGAGGTCGTACGGGAAGGCGGGTTCCCGGTCGAGGACGCCACGATAGGCGTGCAGGAGTCCGACGTGGTTCTTTCCCGGGTGCTCGAGGCGGGAGACGTAGAGGAGGAAGCCCCGGGGCAGGCGGCGCCCCATCGCCGCGAGGGCGGCGAGCGACTCGTTCGCTCCGCCGGGCGAGAAGACGCGGCGGTCGAACCCGTTCCCGATGATCGTGAGCCGGTCGGCGGGATAGCCCGCCAGCTCCACGATGTCCTTCGCCGACGAGGTGGAGATCGTGATCACCCGGGTGGAGCGGCGGATCAGCCACGGCATGAGGCGGCGGATGTAGAGCATCCGGAGCGGGTCGTACTTCCCCTGCACGTGGAACGACGAGAGGTCGTGGACGACCGCGACCGTCGGGCGGGGGGAGAACGGGACGAGTCGCCTGTTGCCGGCCGGCAGGTAGATCACGTCGGCGCCGGACGCCGCCGCCAGCGACGGGAATCGGAAGGCGTGCCAGAGCGGCGAGAGGGCGGGCTCGTTCCAGAGGTCGGGGACGCCGATCCACCGGATCCGGTCCCCGTCGCCCGGGGCGATGCCGTCGAACACCTTCCGGTCCCCGTCGGCCACGAAGAGACGCCACGCGACGTCCGGGTCGGCGGCGACCAGGGCGGCCGTGACCTCCTTCAGGTACCGGCCGATCCCCGAGCGTCCCCGGTCGTTCGCGAAGAGGCTGACGGCGACGGTCAGGTCACGCCGCATCGGTCGCCTCGCGACTCGCGTCTCCGAGGACCTCCTCGGTGCGCGCGATGAAGGCGTCGTGGCGGAAGTGCTCGCGGACCCTCTCCCATCCCGCGCCTCCCATCCGCGCCGCCAGCGCGGGATCCCCGAGGAGCTGCTCGAGCGCGTGTGCGAAGGCCCGCGTGTCGCGCTCGGTCACGAGAAAGCCGGTCTCGCCGTCGCGGAGCCAATCCGGGATTCCCCCGACCGCGAAGCCGACGACCGGGCGGCTCGCCCACATCGCCTCGAGGCCGACCATTCCGAACGGCTCGGGCCAGCGGGACGGCACCGCGACGACGCGGGCCTGGGAGTAGTAGGCGGCGAGCCGCCCGTGGGGGACCCAGCCGACGAACGTGACCCTGTCCGCGATCCCGAGGGACCGGACGAGCGCCACGCACTCCGAGAGGTGGTTCCCGGTCCCGACGATCACGCACCGGTACTCTCCGCGGACGGCCGCGAGGGCCGTCAGCAGCAGGTCGACCCCCTTGCCGCGGATCACCTGGCCCACGTAGAGGACGAGCGGGTCGGCCGACACCGCCTGGGGCTCGCGCTCGAGCCCCCGGGGGACCGGCGGGAGGATCTCGACCTGCTCGTCCCGGAAGCGGTTCGCGAGGAGCATCCCCTTCATCCAGCGCGACCCGACGAGGAGGCGGGGAAACCGGCGGTGGAACGCGAGGTTCTGGGCCTTCTCGCGGATGTTGACGAGGCCGGGAAGCCCATCGACCGGGCCGGACCTCGTCAGCAGGCAGCCGTGCAGGATGCAGTGGACGCCGAGGGGGTGGTGGCAGATCTTCGTCGAGATCGGGAAGTACTTGTGCCGCCGCGGGCAGGTGAGGTCGTGGTCGTGGACGTAACGCACCGTGGCGGCCCCGGCCATCAGCTCCGCGAGGGCGGCCCGGTGGGCGAAGCGGTGAACGTAGAGGACCTCGGGCTTCACGGTCTCGAGGACGCGGGCGACCTGCCTCCGCCAGCTGTCCTCCGAGGCGGTCAGCTCCAGCCGCGCCCGCGACGCGAACGGCGCCGCGAGAGGCTCCCGTCCGGCGTCCGGCAGCTCGGTCGAGAGGAGGTGGACCTCGTGCCCCTTCGCGACGAGCCCGGCCGCCGTGTCGTCGACGAACTGCTCGACCCCTCCGAAGAACCAGCCCTTGTCGTTGACCAGCAGGGCTCTCATGGCCCCCAGTCTATGCCCGCGGCGGCCTTTCCCGGGCCTCCCGGGCGGGCGCGGGGCCTACAATCACTCCGGGGGGAGGAATTGATGCCGGTTCGTTGCGCGATCACGATGTTCGTGGACGCCTGCGGCTGGGAGGTTCTGCGGGCGCGGCCCTGGTTCCTCTCCGGCCTTCCGCACCGCCAGGGCGTCCCCTCGCTCTTCGGCTTCTCGTCGGCGTGCGTCCCCGCGATCCTGAGCGGGCGGCGTCCCGACGAGAACGACCACTGGTCCAGCTTCTACTACTCGCCCGCCACGAGCCCGTTCCGGGTGACGAGGGCGCTCGGCGCCCTCCCGGGGGCCCTCTTCGACCGTGGCCGCGTCCGCCGCTGGATGTCCAAGGGGATCGCCGCGGCGTACGGCTTCACCGGGTACTTCCAGATCTACAACCTCCCGTTCGACGCCCTCCCTCTCTTCGACTACGCGGAGAAGAAGGACATCTTCCGGCCCGGGGGGATGAACCGCGGGACGAACATCTTCGACGACCTGGCCCACGACCGGGTCCCGCACCACGTCTCGAACTGGCGGCTCTCCGAGGAGGCGAACATCGCCGCCCTCAGGGGCGCCGTCGAGGAGGGCTCGGTCCGGTGGGCTTTCCTCTACACCGCCAGCCTGGATGCGTTGATGCACGAGCACACCAAGGACTCCCCCCTCGTCGACGAGAAGCTCCGGTGGTACGAGAGGCAGGTCGAGGACCTCCTGGCGGCGGCGTCCCGCCGCTACGACGAGGTCCGCTTCGCCCTGGTCTCCGACCACGGGATGGCGACCATCCACACGGTGGTCGATCTGATGCCCCGGATCGCGGCTCTCGGCCTCCGGTTCGGGACCGACTTCGCCGGCGTCTACGACTCGACGATGCTCCGGTTCTGGTTCCTCCGGCCCGGTGCCGAGGAGAGGATCCGGTCGGTGCTGCCGGACGACCTCCACGGGGCGTGGGTCCCGGAGGAGCGCCTCCGGGCGTGGGGCACCTGGTGGCCCGACGGGAAGTTCGGGAACGCGGTTTACGCGCTCGAGCCGGGCGTCCTCCTGAACCCCTCCCACATGGGGCGCGTCGCACCCGCCGGAATGCACGGGTACCGGCCCGACCACCCCGACTCGGACGCGACGCTGCTGGCGAGCTTCGCGCCGACCTCGAGCGTGGATGACATCACCGCCTTCTACTCGGTGATGCGCGAGATGGCCGATTGGGCGACGGCGTAAGCAGCGCGCCCAGCGCCTCGCAACGGGTCGCCGGCCAGGCTCACTGGTCCATCCTCGCGAAGATCGCGACCCTGGTCGGCACCCTCGGCGTGTCGGTCGTCTGCGCACGGAAGCTCGGCAAGGACGAGTACGGCGTGCTGTCGCTGGCGAAGAACATGGTGACGTTCGGCGTCATGGCCGCGTCGCTCGGCCTCGACCGCGCGCTCCTGCGATTCGTGCCGGAGCTGGAGCACCGGCGCGCCGGCGCCGGGCTCCGGCGCCTCTTCGCCTGGGTGATCGGGGTCCAGGCCGCGGCGCTCGCGATCGCGAGCGCCCTGCTGCTCCTCCTCGCGCCGATCTGGCGGAGCCTGTTCATGCCCGGGATCGTCCCGCTCCTGCCGCTCATCTGCGTGGTGACGGCGGCCTTCACCCTGAAGGAGACGATCTACCAGCTCCATTTCGCCCTCGCCCGCGCGAAGGTCCTGACGATCGCGACGACGATCACCGGGGCGGGCTGGCTCGTCCTCACCGTCTGGTGGCTCGCCCGGGGGGCGTCCAGCGAGGCCGCGCTCCTCGCCCAGGCCGCGTCGCTGGTGGCGGCCGTCGTCTACCTTCTCCCGTCGCTCCGGAACGCCCTCCGCTCGGTCCCCGCCCAGTCGGACGAGGTCGTCTCGACCCGGCGGGTCGGCATCTACGCGGCGAACGGCGTCGGGTCGAGCCTCGTGAACCTCATCGTCCAGCGGCAGTCGGAGGTCTACTTCCTCGCCGCGGTGGCCCCGCCCGCCGTCGTCGGCTTCTACGACCTCGGCTACTCGCTCCCCCAGCTCGGGCTGGAACTGCTCCCGCTCTCCCTCTACGCCGTGGTCCTCTCCGCGATCACGTCGTCGTACCAGCGGGACCCGTCCCGCCTCGGAGTGCTCACCGGCTGGTTCTACAAGCTGCTGGCGCTCGTCACCGTCCCGTTCGCCCTCCTCGGGGCGGTGTGGGCGGATCGCCTCCTCGTCCTTCTCTACGGCGCCCCCATGGAGCCCGCCGGGCAGATCGCCCGCGTCTTCTCCGTCCTCCACCTCCTCCCGTTCGTCTCGCTCCCGGTGGGTGTCGCCCTGAACGTCGTCGAGAAGGCCCACCGGACCCTCGCTCTCGGGATCCTCCAGGTCGGCGTGAACCTGGGGCTCGATCTGCTCCTCATCCCCAGGTACCAGGTCAAGGGCGCCATCGCGGCCGTGGCTCTCTCCTTCCTCCTCGTGACCCCGGTGACGATCTGGTACGCGCTCCGCCTCACGGGGCCGCTCGAGTTCCCCTGGAGGTGGATGGGCCGCCTGGCGCTCGCGCTCTCGCCCGGGCTCCTTCCCGGCCTCGCCCGCCCGTGGCTCGGAGCCGGCTGGGGCGGGACGATCTCCGGAATCGCGGCGAGCGCGTTCCTGATGGGGCTCGGGTTCCGGTACGGCCGCCTGCTCGGGACCGAGGAGCTTTATCGTCTCCGGGAGGTTTCGTTCCCGGGCAAGCGGTTCGTCGTGAGGTTCCTGGAGCCGTAGTGCGGATTTTCCACGTCGCTCGCCGCTTCACGCCGTCCGCCTGGGGAGGGACGGAGGCGGTCGTCACCGCCCTGGTCCGCGAGCAGCGGAAGGCGGGGCACGAGGCCGACGTTCTTTCGACGTCGGCGCTCGACCGACCGGGCCGCGACGAGGTGCTCGGGGTCCCGGTCCGCCGGTTCGGCTACACCTACGCGCACTGGCCCCTTTCTGCGGCGGCGCGAAACGCTCTCGACCGGAAGGGGGGGAACCCGCTCTCGGCGGGGATGCTCCGGACCCTCCTGACGGAGCCGCGCGTCGACCTCGTTCACTGCCACACGATGCAGCGGCTGGCAGGGCAGGTCAGGTGGGCCGCCCGGCGTCGCGGCATCCCGTACGTCGTCCAGCTCCACGGAGGCGAGTTCCGGGTTCCCGAGGCCGAGCTCCGGGAGATGCTGGCGCCGAGCCAGGGTTCCCTGGACTGGGGGAAGGTCCCCTCGGCCCTCCTCGGCACGCGACGTTTCCTCGCCGACGCCGACCTGATCCTGGTCCTCTCGCACGAGGAGGAGGACGCCGGCCGGCAGTGCCTCCCGGGCGTCCGGATCGAACGGCTGCCGAACGGCGTCGACCCCGAACGCTTCACGGCCGGAAACGGGGCACGGGCCCGGGAGCGGTGGGGCGTCCCGCCGAACGCGCCGCTGCTCCTGACCGTCGCGCGCGTCGACCCCCAGAAGGGCCAGCTCCTTCTCCCGGAGGTACTCGCGGCCTGTCCGGACGCCCATGCGGTGGCCGCCGGGCCCACGACGGTGCCCGGATATGACGAGAAGGTCCTCACGCGGGCGAGGGAGCTGGGGGTGGCCGCCCGGCTCCACCTGACCGGCGGCATCCCCCCCGAGACGATCGAGCTGGCCGACCTCTACCGGGCCGCCGATATCTTCGTCCTTCCCTCGACGCACGAGCCGTTCGGGATCGTCGTCCTCGAGGCCTGGGCCTCCGGCCTGGCCGTCGTCGGAAGCCGCGTCGGCGGCCTCGGCGAGCTGATCCGCGACGGAGTCGACGGGCTGCTCGTCCCTCCGGCGGACGGCGCCGCGCTCGCCGCCGCCGTGGCCGCTCTCCTCGCCGACGAGCCCGGGCGCCGGGCCCTTGCCGCCTCCGGCCGGGAGGAGGTCCTGGCCCGATACACTTGGCCCACCGTGGCGGCAAGCCTCGATGCCCTCTACCGCGAAATCCTCGAGAGGAGGCGCCCGTGAACCTGGAGCGCCCGCTTCGTCTCCTTGCCTTCGCCGCCGCCCTGGCCGGCGGGGCACTCTTCCTCGTGAACGCCGCCGACCTGGTGCGCCGCGAAGTGCCGGGCGACTACGTCGAGGGAGTCGTTCTCTCGGCGCAGCGGACCGTCGCCGCCGGGACGTCGGCCTTCGACCCCGCCGGGTGGAAGGCGCTTCCCTGGCGCATCAACCTCTACGGGCCCGTCCAGTACCAGCTCGGTGCGTGGGCGCTCCGAGCGGGCGGCGACGTGTCGTCGCTCCGGCCGGGCCGGCTCCTCTCCCTGCTGGCCATCGCTCTCGCCCTGGCGGCTCTCTGGAGGCTGATGCGGCAGGGCCTCCGCCTGCCGGCCGGCGCTTCCGTCTTCGGGCTCCTGGTCCCGCTCGGGTACCTCCCCGTCCTCGTCTTCGCCCCGCAGAACCGGGTCGACACGCTCGCCGTCGCGCTGAGCCTCGCCGGGCTCGCCCTGGCCGCCGAGGAGCGCCGGGGGACCAACGTCGCCGCCGGCCTCCTCTTCGTCGTGGCGGTCTTCACGAAGCCGACGGCGATCGCCGCCCCCGCGGCCGTCCTCCTCTGGCTCCTCTCGAAGCGGAGGTGGCGCGACGCGGGGCTCCTCGTCGCTACCTGCGGCGTGGCGGGCCTCGTCTGGCTGGCGCTTCTCTCCGCCACGAGCCACGGCGGGTTCCTCCAGTCGATGGGCTTCAACGGCGCCACCCCTTTCGCGCCCGGGGGCTTCGTCAAGGCGGCCCAGATCGCCCTCGCCGCGGCCCCGGTCCCGATCCTGGCCGGCCTTGCCCTCGGCTGGCTCGGCAGCCGCGAAGGGGTCGGACGCCTTCTCGCCGGCTACTTCCTCCTCGCCCTCTTCCTCGCGCTGGCGACGGTCGGGAAGGTCGGCGCGAACCTCAACTACTTCATCGAGCCGGGCCTCGCGCTCGCGCCACTCGCCGCCCTCGCGTGGCACCTCTGGGGCCGGACAACGGCGGGCGCGGCGGTGGCGGTCGCCGCGCTGGCGAGCATGCTCGCCTGGAGCGCGCCTCGCGTCGCCTGGGAGCTCCGCGGACGGACCGAACGCCTGGTGGCCGAGCGCCGGCTCGCGCCGCTGCTCGCGGGGAAGAGCGTCCTGACGATGGAGGTCTCCTCGGTCTTCCGCGCCGGCGGGACTCCGGTCCTCAACGACCCCTGCATCTTCGCCTACCTCGCCAGGGCGAAACGGTGGGACGAGAGCGGTCTCGTGGCGGCGCTCCGCTCTCACCGGATCGACCTGGTCCTCGCCGATACCGACGTCGCTGTCCCGGATCCGGTCTTCTCCAACTGGTCGCCGGAGGTCCGGCGGGAGGTGACCGAGTCGTACCGGCTGTCGGCGGTCTACGGCCCCGGCCTCTACCTCTACGAGCCGAAGGGGACGCCGTGAAGCGGACCGCCCTCCTCTTCCCCGCGCTGGTCGTCGTCGCGCTCGCCCTCCGGCTGTGGGCCCTCGGGACTCCGGACCTGGTGGGCGGCGACGAGGGCTATTACGGAACCTACGCCCGCAACATCCTGACCGGCGGGTTCCCGCAGCTCCTGAACCTCGGGCGCGAGCCGCTCTCCGCTCCCGACAACAAGCCCTTCCTCTTCCCGCTCCTGCTGGCGGGGCCGGTCGCCCTGGCCGGACCGTCCGAGTGGGCGCTCCGCTCCGTACCGGCCCTCTTCGGCCTGGCGGCCGCCTGGCTCGTCGCGGCAATCGTCCGGCGACGCCGGGGCGAGGAGGAAGCCCGGTGGGCGGCCGCGGCGGCGCTCGTCCTGCCGCCGCTCGTCTATGCCTCGCGGGTCGTGATGGGCGAGGGGGTCCTCGCCGCGTTCGGCCTCGCGGGAATCTACGCGGCCCTGCGGGCCGTCGAGGAGCGTTCGAATCGCTGGGCGCTCCTGGCCGGAGCGCTGTGGGGATGCGGCTTCCTGGTGAAGCTCTGGCTCGTGGCGCTCTTCGTGATCCCGGTCTTCGCCGCGCTCCTCGCCGATCCGTCGAGGCGGACCGACCGCGGCGCGTGGGGGCGCCTGGTCCTGGCCGGCGTTCCGTTCGCCGCCGTGGGCGGCCTGCACCTCGGTCTCGTCGCCGCGTTCTCGCCGGACACCGCGAAGTTCTGGTTCGAGCAGTACTTCATCTTCTCGCTCTTCGGCCGGGCCGGAGGGTCGGATTTCGCGTCGTACTGGCACCAGCCCTGGAGCTACTACCTGCGCGTGACGGTCCAGACCTGCTTCCCGGCTCTCCCCCTCGTCTTCCTGGCGCTCACCGGCGCCTCGGCGCCGGACCCAGGGAAGGAGCCGGGCTCGCTCCCGCAGCGCGCCCTCTGGGGATCGATGGCCCTCGAGCTCCTGCTGATCTCCTTCATGGCCGTGAAGCTCCGGCAATACAGCTTCCCGCTGATGCCGGCGATCGCGGCGCTCGCCGGGATCGGGGCCGTCCCCCTCTGGACCGGGAGGGCGACGGTGGGGCAGAGGCGGTGGGCCGCCGGCGCGACGGTGGCGCTCCTCGCGGTGGTGGTCCTCTGGCAGGCGGGCCCGGTGCCGCTCTACCCGTCGACGGCGATGGCGGCCGCGGTGGCCGTCTTCCTCGCCGGGGCGGCCCTCCTGCTCGCCGACGGGGGACCGTTCCAGGCGGGATCGGGCCGCCTCGCGATCGCGGCCTCCCTCGCCGTCGCTCTCGCCGGATCGGCGCTGACCGTGAAGCGGGAGTGCCTCGGGCACCGGACGGGCTACCGGGAGGCGGCCGAGGCGGTCGCCCCGGCCCTCGCTTCCGTGCCGCCCACGCGGGTCTGTTTTCTGGCCCCCGAAGTCCCGGCGTTCCAGTTCTACCTCTTCCGGACGGGCCGATACTGGTCCTCGCCGTACGAGCCGCACTCCGCGGCCGAGCTGATCGCCATGGCCTCCCGTCCCGACTTCCGGGCGTTCGTCACCACCGACCGCCCCGACCTCTACGGCGGCCTCACGCCGCCCGAGGTGGTGGCGTGGCTGGAATCCCACACCCGCGAGGTGACCGGCGACATCCGCCGGAAGGCCGGCCGCCCCGTGCCGATCCGCGTCTTCGTCAAGGAGGAACGCCCCGGATGACGGGTGAGGCCGGCTGGGGCCTGAAGCGAGCGCCGTTCGAGTCGGGTCCCGACCCCGAGCTCTTCTTTCCGTCGGAAGACCACCGGGAAGCAGTGGCCAGGCTGGAGTTCCTCGCCCGCGAAGGGGGGACCCAGCTCGGCCTTCTCACCGGCGGGATCGGCTGCGGGAAGTCGATGGTCCGGGCGGTCTTCGCCCGGCAGAGCTCGGCCAGCCGGCTCGTGGCCCAGCTCCCGTCGAGCCACTACCCGTTTCCCGCCCTTCTCCGGTCCATCCTCGGCCAGTTTGGGGCCTCCGATCCAGGGGGCGGTACCTCAGAATTCGACCTGGTGACGAGGTTGCAGGAAGTCCTCGTGGCCAGGCGCTGGCCGGCCGTCGTCCTCCTCGACGAGGCGCAGGACCTGACGCGCGACTCGCTGGTCGGCCTCCGGGCCCTGACGAACCTGGTGGACGGGCGGCTCGACCTGACGATCGTCCTCGTCGGGCAGCCCGAGCTGCGCGAGCTCGTCCTCTCGCTTCCCCAGCTCGACCAGCGGGCAGGGCTCCGCTACCACCTCGAAGCGCTGGCCGGGACCGAGGTGGGGCCCTACCTTTCGTTCCGGCTCCGGGCGGCCGGCCATCCGGACGGCGCCCTCTTCGAGCCGGAGGCCGTCGACGGCGTGGCGGCCGCGTCGCACGGCGTGCCTCGCGAGATCAACCGGGTCGCCCGGCTCTCGATGTCGGTGGCCGCGTCCCACGGCGCCGGGACGGTCGCCGGGCGGGACGTCCGCGTCGTCACGGCGGACCTCGCCCGCCAGCGGGGAGAGAGGGGCTGATGGCCGAGCCTCCCGAGGACCTGCGGGTCCGGGACCTCCTCGGCAGCAGCCTTCCCGCCCGGGGAGAGCCTTCCCCGCGGCCCGTTCCGGCGCCCGCCGAGCCGCCCCCTCCGACGGTGCCCCAGTTCGTCGTCGAGACCGGCGGCGACAAGGAGACCGCCAGCCCGGCGCTGCCGTTCGATCCCCTGGTCCTCATGATCGGCATCCGCCGGAGGAAGCCCCAGATCGCGCTGGTGGCACTCGCCGTCCTCGCCCTGGCCCTTCCGCTCGCCCTCGCCGCCAGGTCCAAGAAGTGGGAAGTCTGGGTGACCATCCTGAGGAAGCGGGAGCAGTCGGAATTCGTCGTCGGCTCGACGACGCCGATCGTCCGGCTGCAGGTCTACTCGATGCAGACGGTCCTCCGTCTCGTGAAGGTCCACGAGAACCTGAAGGCCGTGATCGACCGGCTGAAGCTGAAGATCCGGCCCGACGACCTCTCGAAGCAGATCACCGTGACCAACCCGAAGGAGACCGACCTCGTCGAGATCCTCGTCGACTGGAACGACGCCCGCGAGGCGGTGGAGATCGCGAACAACCTGGCCCGCAACTTCCTCGTGTCGATCGACCGCCTCAAGAAGCTGGAGGCGATCCAGACCTACGACTACCTCGAGGCGCAGCAGAAGGCGATCGAGGTGCGCGTGAAGGTCACGGACGACGCCCTGGTGAAGTTCAAGTCGGAGCACGGCGTCGTCAAGCTGTCGGACCAGGCGGGGGAGCTCATCAAGGAGCTCTCCGGGTTCCACACGCTGGCCGAGCGCGAGCGGCTCGACGCCGAGATGGCGGCCACCCAGGAACGCGTGACCCGCGAGCAGCTCCGCCAGCAGGCCAGTACCGTCGTCGCCTCCATCTTCGTGAAGAAGCCCCTCCACACGCGGCTCGTCGACCTCCAGACCCAGCTCGCCGCGGCGCTCGCCATCTACACGGACGAGAGCGCCAGGGTCAAGGAGCTGAGGGACGAGATCGTCCGGACCGAGGAGCTGGTCCGGCAGGGCCTCGAGGAGCAGCTCCAGGAGCAGACGCTCTCGCGCAATCCCGTCCTCACCACCCTCGAGCAGGCGCTCGTGGAGAGGGCCGTGGAGGCGGTGTCGCGGGACGCCCGCGCCAAGGGGTACGAGGCGGTCCGGGACCGGTACCAGAAGCGGCTCTCCGAGCTTCCCGAGCTCGAGAGCCGCCTGGCCGACATGCAGCAACGGCTCGACACCCTCCGGCAGGTGAACGCCACGCTCGCGAGCCGGCTCGAGGAGGTCCGGATCATCCGCGACTCGACCGCGGCGAGCTTCTCCATCATGCAGGAGGCTCAGATCCCGGACCACCCGCTCCCCTCGAAGGCGAAGCTGATCCTCATCGCCGGGCTCGTCCTGGGGGTGGCGGCGGGAGGAGGCGTCGCGCTCGCGAAGGAGATCTCCGACACGACCCTCAAGGCGCTCCGCGAGGTGGAGCCCTCCCTCGCCGCGAAGCCGCTCGCGGAGGTCCCGATCCTGCCTCCCGAGCGGACGCTGCTCCTCTCCCTCGCCGGGCCCGCCGACCTCTCCTCCGAGGTCTTCCGGGAAATGGCGGCCGCGGTTCTCCAGCAGCGGACCGGCCCCGGATGGACGCTGCTCGTCACGAGCGGGACCCGGTTCGAGGGGCGGACCACGATCGCGCTGAACCTCGCCCTGGTCGCCGCGGCTCGCGGCCTCTCGGTCCTGCTCGTGGACGCCGACATCCGGAAGCCGAACCTCTCGCTGCTCGGTCCGCTCCTGGGACTCCCCGTCGGCGCCCGGGGCCTCGGAGCGGTCCTGCGCGGGGAAGCGGCGCCTCCGGGGCCGGTCGTCCGCCCGGATGGCGACGGTCCCTCGCTCCTCCCGTTCGGCGATCCGTCCGGGCTCCTCCCGGAGGCGCTGGGCGGGGAGCGGATGCGAGCCTTCCTCGAGGCCGTTCGCCCGATGTTCGACCTCGTCCTCCTGGACGGTCCCCCCGTCCTCGGAAGCTCGGACGCGCTGCTCCTGGCCCCGCTGGCGGATGCGGCGCTCTACGTGGCCGAGGCGCACGGCCTCCCGAAGGCCGCGCACCGCGAGGCCCTCGCCAAGCTCACCGCGACGGGAGTCACGGTGGCAGGGGCCGTCCTGAACAAGGTGCAGGCCGATTACACCCAGCAGTGGGGAGCGCACGGTGTCCGCGCGAGGGAGCTCGCGTCGTGAGGACCGCCGCGCCGGGACGGCCCGGTCCCTGGCTCCTCCCGGTCGCGGTCACGGTCCTCCTCGCGGGCCTCGCCTCCCTTCCGGGCTGCTCGCCGGTGAAGGACGCCTCGTCGCCAGGCTCGTCGACGGCCCCGGCCGCGGCGGCCGCCCAACCCACCCCGGTGCCCGTCCCGACGCCGAACACCGGCCCCGTCCTCCCTCGCTGGGAATCGATCGAGGCCGCCCGGTCGGCCGGCACCGGCGAGTACCGGCTGACGCCCGGCGACGTCATCGAGATCTCCGTGGCAGGTCACGAGGACATGAAGAAGGAGCTGCCGGTCCGCCCCGACGGCCGGATCAGCTACATCTTCATCGGCGACGTCGTCGCCGGAGGGCGCACGGCGCAGGAACTGCGCGCCGAGCTCGAGACGAACCTGCGCGTCTACATGCGCTACCCGCAGGTCGCCGTCGTCGTCCGGAAGGCCCGCGAGGCGCAGTTCACGATCATGGGCAAGGTGATCCGCCCGGGGGTGTACCCGATCAACGGTCCGACGACCGTCATCGCGGCCGTCGCGCTCGCCCAGGGGCTGGCGTCCGGCCAGTACGAGGGCTCGACGATCGAGATCGCCGACCTGCCGAGCTCGTACCTCGTACGCCGCAACCGAGTCGTGCCCGTCGACTTCGAGAGACTGATCCAGCGGGGGGACACGACGCAGGACGTCCCCCTGGAGGACGGCGACTACATCTACATCCCGTCGTCGCTGGCACAGGAGGTGTTCATTCTCGGAGAGGTCTTCAAGCCCAGGTCCTACGGCATCCGGGGGCGCCTCACCCTCATGAAGGCGATCTCGGAATCGGGCGGGTTCAAGTCGACGGCCCGCCTCGGGAGCATCGTCATCCTGCGCGGCCAGTACGGCAAGAAGACGGTCATCCCCGTGAACGTCAAGGACATCATCGCCGGCAAGCTGCCCGATCCCGAGCTCTCGGTCGGTGACGTCGTGTGGGTCCCGCAGACCGTCCTGGGGAACGTCGCGGAGGCGCTGAACCAGGTCATGCCGGCTCTCCTGGCGTACCAGCTCGGAAAGTCGTTCTGACGGCGGGCCGGAAGGAGACTACGATTGAGCGGTCGCGAAGGAGACCCCGCATGAGCGACGAGTTCCTCGACCGTTGGGAGTCCTACCTCGGGCGGGCCCGCGGCCTTCACCGCGCGCGGCTGGTGGTGAAGATGTGGAGCTGGAGCGCCGTGGTCGGCTCGTCGCGCCTCCTCAAGCGGCTGTTCGACCTCCTGGTCGGTGGGTCGATGCTCCTCCTCTCCGCGCCCGTGTGGGGGGCGTTCTTCGTGGCGATCCGCCTCGACTCGCCGGGCCCGGTCTTCTTCAAGCAGACCCGGGTCGGGCGCCGCGGGAAGCTCTTCCTCCTCTACAAGTTCCGGACGATGTACGTCGACGCCGAGCGCCGGAAGGCGGAGCTGTCCGCAAAGAACGAGACCGGGGGCGTGATCTTCAAGATGAAGGACGACCCCCGGATCACGCGCGTCGGGAAGCTGCTCCGGCGCTCGTCCCTAGACGAGCTGCCCCAGCTCCTGAACGTCCTCAAGGGGGACATGTCGGTCGTCGGCCCGAGGCCCCCCGTCCCCGCGGAGGTGGTCCAGTACACGCCCGCCGAGAGGCGCCGGCTGGACGCCGAGCCGGGCCTGACCTGCATCTGGCAGGTCTCGGGGCGCAGCAACATCCCGTTCGAAGGCCAGGTCCGGCTGGACGTCCAGTACATCGAAACGCGCTCGTTCTGGAGGGACGTATGGATTCTCCTGAAGACGGTTCCCGCGGTGCTCCTGGGCCGGGGGGCCTATTGAGCGACGAGGTCTTCCTCTCGGTCGTCATCCCGGCCTACAACGAGCAGGCCCGCATCGCCGACACCCTGCTGAAGATCAAGGCGTTCCTGCAGACGTGGCCCCACCGGAGCGAGGTCGTCGTGGTGGACGACGGCTCGCGCGACCTCACCCTCGAGGTGGTCAAGACGATCGACATCTTCGGGCAGGTGATGCACGAGCAGAACTCGACGAGGATCACCACCGACGTGACGAACCGCGGCAAGGGCGAGGCCGTCCGGCGAGGGTTTCTCCTCGCTCACGGGAAGTACGTCCTCTTCTCCGACGCCGACCTCTCGACGCCGATCGAGGAGGTTGGCAAGCTCCTGGCGGCCCTCGAGCAGGGAGCCGACGTCGCGATCGGCTCCCGGAGGCTTCCGACGAGCGAGGTGGACCCCCAGCCGATCCACCGGCAGCTCATGGGATGGGTCTTCTCGACCCTCGTCCGGACCCTCGCGGTCCCCGGGATCCGGGATTCCCAGTGCGGCTTCAAGTGCTACCGGGCCGAGGTGGCCCGCCAGCTCGCCGAGCTGCAGAAGATGCCGGGCTTCTCCTTCGACGTCGAGCACCTCTTCCTCGCGCGGCGGCTGGGGTGGCGGATCACGGAAGTGGGAGTGAGGTGGAAGGACGCGCCGGGGACGAAGGTGAAGCCGATCCGCGATTCCTGGCGGATGCTGCGCGACCTCTTCCGGATCCGGGCGGCCCACCGCGGGGTCGGCGCCGCGGCCGGTTAGAGGGGGACCGATGCTGCTGGTCATTCCGGCCCTCCGGCCCCCCGCCCTGGAACCGCTCCTCCGCAGGAGGCCGTTCCTGCTGCTCCCGGTCGTCGACAAGCCGCTCCTCGCCTACCACCTCGACCTCGCGACGTCGATCGGCGCCACCCGGGTGCTCGTCGTGACGGACGACCGGCCGGAGTCCGTCCGGGAGATGACAGCGAAGGGAAGGGCCTGGGGGCTGGAGGTCGAGGTGGTGGCCGTGGAGCCCGGGCTCGCGGTCCCGGCGCAGCTCGCCCGCCTCGACCTCGGGGGGGGCGACGTGCGGGTCCTCGCGACCGACGCGCTCGTGCCTCCCGTCGGCGGTGAACGGGACCGCCGAGCCGTCCCCGCGACCGACTGGGTGGACGCCGACGGGCCGGTCCTCGTGCGCTGGAAGGCCGGGGAGGGCTCCTCTCTCTCCCCCGGGGCCGACGCGGCCCCGGTCCGGGCGCGCCGCATCCGCGACCTGGCCGGTTTCGCCGCCGTCAACCGGGAGCTTCTCGAGAACGACGGGGGCTTCGTCCTGGCCGGCTACGAGGTGGCACCGGGAATCCGGATCTCGCGCGACTGCCGGATGTCCCTCGGAGCGGTGGCTTCGGCTCCCGTGCTCGTCGGCGAGCGCGCCCGCGTCTCCTACCGGGCGAACCTCGGCCCGGCGGTCGTGATCGGCGCCGGCTCCCTGGTGGACGAGGAGGCGACCCTGGCCGACTCGATCGTCCTTCCCCGCACCTACGTGGGCCGGCTTCTCGCCGGCCGGGGCCTGATCCTCGACGGGCAGCTGATCGTGAACCCCGGGACGGGCGAGGCGGCCGCGATCGGCGACAGCTTCCTGCTCGCCGACCTGGACCGCTCGCTCGTGGCCGACCGGCTGCGGCGGGTCAGGGACCGGGCGGCCGGGCTCGCGCTGGTGGCCCTGGCGTCTCCCCTGGCCGTCGTCGCGTGGCTCTCGACCAGGAGCCCGCGCCTGGTGGCCCGGGAGGTCTACGGTTCGCAGGTCCGGCTCGCCGTGGACGGCTCCGTCGACCGCGTCCGCGTGGTGGTCCACGAGTTCCAGACGCCGCGGCTCCTCCTCCGCCGCCTCGGCTGGCTCTTCGACGTGGCGGCCGGCCGGCTCGCCCTGTTCGGGAACCCGCCCCTCGACGCGGCGCGCGCGGCGGCGCTCGAGCCCGCGATCCGGGACCGGTGGCTCGAAGCGCCTCCGGGGGCAATCGGCCTCGCCCAGGTGGAGGCCCTGGAGGCCGGCGCCCCGCTCGACCCGAACGCCGAGGCGGCCGCTTCCGCGATCTTCGCCTCTGCGGCTCCCGGAGCGGGCCGGCTCGGCCTCCTCCTCCGGAGCGTCCTCGCCGCGGCGAGGCCGAGGGCGTGGCGCTCGCGGACCTAGCGGACCTAGCGGGCTGCTAGCGACGCTTCCTCGGCGGAGCTGGAATCCCTTCCGTGGGCGGGATCACCCATTCGGGCAGGAGGAACGAGTAGACGACGGCCGTCCGCATCTGGTCCACGACCGTTCCCTCGCTCACCGGCGGCACCATCCCGACGTCGCTGTAGGTCTGGAGCTCCGGCCACGGTCCGGCGGGGTGGAGCATCGGTCCGATCCAGCTCGACATGCTCGAATTCGCGGGGGATCCCCCTGTCTGCGGCGTCGGTCCCTGGCACTGGAGACCAGGGATCGGAGCCCCGGGGGAGGTGTGCCCGTAGATGTGGAGCGGGGACGAGATCGAACGCTGCCCGAGCCGCGTGGTGAAGACCGTCCCCATGGGGTTTCCGCCGAGGGCCCAGTCGCAGGTGAGGCGGACCCAGTCCAGCATCCGGGCGTCCGCCGTCAGGGCCCACGCCTGGATCATGTCCACCATCCACATCGGGTGCGCCCCCGACCCCCACATGTTCGGCGCGTTCGGGTGCTTGCACCACCGGTACGCGGTGGTGTCGGCCCACGTCATCCACTCCGTGGCCTGCCGCCGCCACGCCTCGACGATCCGCCGCTTCACCTCGGCGTCCACGGGAGAGGCTCCGAAGGCGTAGTAGAAGGCCGAGGCGCGCTGGTCGTAGACCTCGTAAACGGTCAGGGAGGCGTTGGCGTTCGTCGTGAAGACCGAGTGCTTCAGGAACGCCGCGTGGTACGAATCCCGGCCCGTCCGGCGGTAGAGCTGGACGGCCGCGAGGGCCGACATGTCGTGAAGCCCCTCTCCGCCGTGACCCGCCGCCCAGGTCCACGCCCGCTCGGCGGCCGAGGCATACCGCTCCGCATCCCCCGTCCGGCCCAGCCGGCCCCAGATCAGGGCCGCCTGGGCCGCGCTCGCGGCGAACCGGAGCGTCGCGGAGGCGTCGGGCGCGAAGGCGTACTCCGGCGTCGGGTCGAGGTCCGGCGGAGAGATCTGGTCGGGATCCCCGTTCGACTCGGTCCCTCCCCGGACGCCGCCGTCCGCCATCTGCAGCTGCATCCAGAGCTCCAGCGCCCAGCGCCCCTCGTCCAGGATGTCCGGCACGCCGTTTCCGGTTTCCGGGATCCGGAGCTGGCCGTCGGCGAAGGCTCTCGGATGGAGCTCCCAGGCCAGGAAGGCCAGCTCCGCGATCTCCAGGTGCGACCGCGGCTTGTAGTCGCCGGCGTCGTGATGTCCCCCCGTGAGGCTCATCGGTGGCCCCACGACGTGCTTCGGGAGCTCGGCCCACGCCCTGTTCTGGTCGGTCGGAGGGAGGTCCGTCGGCAGGGTGCCCGTCAGGTGGCACGCGATCCTCGGGAAGTCGGACCAGGGCTCCTTCATCTCGGCGCCGCAGCGCTGGTGGAGGACCCCGGTCATCATCACCGAGAACGGGACCGCATAGACGTCCCCGGCGACCCGGAACGGGAACGAACGGCCGCACCCGGGGATCGCGACGTAGTACTGCCCGGGAGCCGCGAGGGACGAGAAGTCCATCTCGTAGACGTTCGTGCCCGAAAGGTCGACCTTGAACTTCGTCTCCGGGGCACCGGCCTGGTGGCGAAGGGAGGGGGTTCCGGACAGGACGACCGTGTGCGTCGCGGCATCC
This sequence comes from uncultured Acidobacteriota bacterium, assembly GCA_903845115.1. Classification (GTDB taxonomy): domain Bacteria; phylum Acidobacteriota; class Thermoanaerobaculia; order UBA5066; family UBA5066; genus CAIMWE01. Next base: position 32,393 of record CAIMWE010000032.1, read on the forward strand.
CTCACCTCGAACCGGGCCACCGACGAGCCGGGATCGAGAGGACCGAGGGATCCCATCCACACGCCGAAGTACGCGTACTTGTGCGCCGCCTGAGGGAGGAACCCGACCTGGTTGACGGCGATGGAGGGATTGACGCTGGTCCGGTCGTCCACGGTGAGGGTGCCCGCCGGCTCCCCGCTCGTGAGGGGAGCGACCGCGTTCAGGTCGACCGTGTAGGTCCGGCCCTGACTCAGCGGCCTGTTCAGCACGACGAAGAGCTCGTGGACCTCCAGGAAGCCGTAGGGCCAACCCTCGGTGATGAAGCACTCTCCGCGGCTCCGCCTTCCGATCCTGGCGGCGCCGAGCCCCGCGGCGTACGAGTGATCGTCCCGCGACGAGACCACGACATCCGAAGGCCTCGCGTCGAGCCTTGCCACGTCCAGCGCGTCGCCCACCGTGACCTTCAGGAGATAGGGCGTCACGAGCTCGACGCGCCGCAGGCCGAGGCGGGTGTCGGACGCGGCCGCCAGCTCGGCCGCGTCGTCCATCTCCCGGGCCCAGTCCGCCGTCCGGCCGCCCGTGACCGGCTGGTGGTCTTTTCCGAGCGCCTGGACCCAGTAGCGCAGGGCCGGCTGGAGAGGCAGGTCGAGGTGGAGGACGACCCGCCGGCGCTGGTGGACCTTCCCTCCCCACCCGCGTGGCGCCGTGACGTCGGGCGAGGAGGAGACCTCCACGCCGAGCGGAGGACGCCCTCCGGCGTAGCTCGCGTCCCCGCTGCCGAACACGCGATAGCTGGACGCGCTGGTGCCCGGTTTCGAGGCGAAGCTCTCTCCGAAGACCAGGACGATCGTCCGGTCGTCCAGCCGGCGCACCAGCCTGAGTCCGTCGCGGTGGTCGGCCGGGTCGACGCCGGCGGAAGTGAGGTCCGGCGCGGAGCTGGCGGTCGTCGCCCGCGACGGCCGGGCCTCCCCGCGCGGGCAGGACGGCGCCGCCACGAGCAAAAGACCGCCGAGCAGGATCGACACGCCCGTCCTGGAGGGGACGCGGTTCCGGAGGCTCACGAAGTCATCATACGTCCCGGGGCGGGGACCGGCCGGACGAACGGAAGCGCCCCGCCGGCCCCGGGGACGTCAGCCGTTCCGCTGGAACGCCAGGTCGAGGAGCTTGTTCTCGAGGACCTGGCCGCCCGGATCGGCCTCGAGCCGCAGGTAGTGCTCGGCGGCAGCCAGGAGAGCCCCCTGTGGAACGAGCCCCACGATCTCGGACCCCACGATCGACACCCCGTGGCGCTCGGCCTCCGACCTGACCGTCTCGAAGACCCGGTGGAGCGGCGTCCTCTCGAAGTTGGTCATGTTGATGGAGACCTGCGCGAGCTTCCGGTCTTCCAGCAGGACCCCCATCGCCTTCACGTAACGGTAGCCCCCGCCGATGTGCCGGATCGCCTTCGCGATCCGGTCCGCGATCGCCTTGTCGGAGGTGCCGAGGTTGATGTTGTACGCCACCAGGAACGTCCGCGCCCCCACCACCGTCGCCCCGGCGGTCGGGTGGGGCTCGCCCGGGCCGAAGTCCGGCCGCCAGGCCGGGTCAGCCATCTTCTCGCCGAGCCCCTCGAACTCCCCCTTGCGGATGGTCGCGAGGTTGCGGCGCTCCTCGGAGGTGGCCGCGTCCTCGTAGAGGAAGACGGGGAGGGAGAACCGCTCGGCGAGCCGGGCGCCGAGCTCCTTCGCGAGGCGCACGCAGTCGGCAGCGCTCGCGCCCCGGACCGGGACGAACGGGACGACGTCCACCGCGCCGAGACGGGGGTGCGCACCGCGGTGGGTCCTGAGGTCGATCCGGTCGACGGCGGCGCCCACCATCGCCGTCATCGCGTCGACGAGGGCGGGACCGTCTCCCAGGAAGGTGAAGACCGACCGGTTGTGGTCCGGGTCAGAGGTCGAATCGAGGAGAAGGACGTCCCGGGACGCCCCGAGCGCCGCGTCGCGGATCGCGGCGACCACCTCGGCCCGGCGGCCCTCGCTGATGTTCGGAACACACTCGATGAGGCTCTTCATTCCACGCTCCGAATCGGGTAATGCGATGATCGTACCCTGGCCCTCGTTCGGCCAGCCCTTGACCGTCGTCCGAGCCGATTGCTACGCTGACATTTCGAGAGGATCGCATGGCAGAGACCGCCCCGTATCCCGGGAGCTCCTCCCTTTCTCCCGAGGCTCGCGAGAAGGTCCTGCAGACCTTCCAGCACACGCTCGAGCTCGCCCGCGGCGGCCGGAACGAGGAAGCGCTTCTCGGCTGCGACTTCATTCTCAAGATGGACCTCCGGTTCCTCCCGGCGCGCCAGCTGCTCGACTCGCTCCGCGGCGTCTCGGCCGGAACGATCGTCGACCTGTCGCCATTCGACCCCGTCGCGGCCCGCCGCGAGGCCCCGCGACCCGAACCGGAAGCTCCTTTTGCACCCGAGCCGGACGTGATGCCGCTCGACTTCGCGTTCGACTCGCGCTCGCCGCTCCCCCCGATGCCAGGGGTATTCGACGAACCGCCCCCCCCGCCGCCGCCGGAGCCCTTGCCGTCGGCCCTGGACTCCTTCGGCCTCGACTCCTTCGGTTCGGCAGACCCGTTCGAGCTCGCCCCGGAGCAGAGCGATCGACCGCTGGAGCCTCCGGCCCCTCCCACGCGGGAGCCGCTCGCCCCCCTGGACAGCGATCCGTTCAACCTGCCGGCGCCCGATCCGTTCGCGACCCCCCAGTCGATCCCCTCGCTCCGCGAGCTGAAGATGCCGGCCCCGGCGGCCCCACCTCCCGTCTCCCGGGTGGATCAGCCTTCGTTTCCCGGTTTCGACGGCTCCCTCGGGGACCCTTTCGCGGGGATGGGTCCCTCGGAGGAACCGGCTTTCGGGGTGTTTCCCGACCTCGAGATCGCCGCTCCCGCCGCCCCGCCCGCGCCCTCCGTGCAGGATGTCTTCGCCCCGAGCCCGAGCCCGCGCCCGGCCCCATCGGCTCCGACAAGGGCCTCCGCGCCGACAGCGCCGACCGATCCGCGCGTCCAGCAGTTTCTCAAGCAGGGCGACGACGCCATGGGGCGGGGCCAGATCCAGGAGGCGATCGACCTCTGGAGCCGGGTCTTCCTCATCGACCTCTCCAACGAGGAAGCGTCCCGGCGCATCGACGCCGCCCGGGAGAAGCAGGCGCAGACGGCGCAGGCCATCGACGTGCTCCTCTCCGAGGGGATCCAGCTCTTCGATTCGAAGGACTTCCTCTCGGCCCGCAGCAAGTTCCTCGACGTCCTGGCCCTCTCCGAGAGCGAGCCGACCGCCAGGAACTACCTCAACCAGATCGAGTCGACGCTCTCTCAGAACGAGGCGGCCACTTCGCCCTTCAAGGGGTCCGGCTCCGACTTCATGAGCGACGTGTCCCCCACGGTTTCCCCCGCGGACGGAGCCGCCGCGAGCCCCTTCGCGTCCGGTTCGGCCAGCGCGTCCGACGAAGTGACGCTCGCCGAGGGGTCGCCGGTCCGCACCACACCGCTCCCGTCCGGTCCCCAGCCCGCGAAGAAGGTGATCCGGATCGACCTCCGGGTGGTGATCGCCGCGGCAGTGGCCGCCATCCTCCTGGTCGGAGGCGGGCTCTTCCTCGCCTCCCGGAGGAAACCGGCTCCTCCTCCGTCCGCCCCGGCTGCCTCCGGCGCTCCGAAGGCCGTCGGAGAGGACCTGATCGGGAAGGCGCAGGCCCTCTTCAACCAGGGCAAGGCGGACGAGGCCCTGCAGATCCTGGTCTCGATTCCGGACGCCGACCCGCGGCACCGGGAGGCGCTCGCCCTGATCGACAAGTTCAAGACCTCCGCGGTCCCCGGCCCGGGAGCTGCCGCCCCTTCGGCCGCGTCGATCGACGAGATGCGGGCCGCCGGGTTCGCGGCCATCTCCGCCAACCGCTACATCGAGGCGGTCAAGTCCCTCGACCCCGTGGTGAAAGCACGGCCGGACGACACCGAGGCGGCCCAGGCCCTCACGCGCGCCCGGGAGCACCTCTCCGCGCTGGCGAGCGCGGTCCGTTCGTACAACGAACAGGACTACGAGAGCGCGATCAAGCTCCTCTGGGACCTTCGAAAGAAGGACATGAAGAACCAGGACGTCGAGGAGTTCCTGTTCAAGTCCTATTTCAACGAGGGGATCCAGGACCTCCAGGCGGGGAACTCGAAGAAGGCGGCGGCATCTTTCCAGGAGGCGGTGGCGCTCCGCCCGTCGGACACCGAGTCGGTCAGGCACCTGAGGTTCTCCAGGAAGTACTCCCAGGGGGCGACCGACATCCTCTCGCGCATCTACGTGAAGAACGCCACGCCCCGTCCATGAGATCCTGACCGCCGCGTATGCCGACTCCTCCCGACAACCCGCTCGCCGAGCACCCGATCGGCCCCGACCCTGCACCCAAGGCCGCACGGCGGCCCGAGACGCTGAGCCTCTTCCCCGACATCGGTGAGATGCCGATCGGGAAGGAAGGGGCGGCGCCCGCCACGCGGCGGTCGAGGAGCCCGGGTCCGCAGGAAACGGCGCCGCCGGATGCGCCCCCCGCCGACGACGACGCCGACGGCGACCCTGCCGGCGCCCGTCCGGAGGCGGCCGTGTCGTTCGCCCGGCGGGTCGTGGCCGGCCTCGCGGATCTCCTGATCCTCGCGCTCGTCGGCGCGGTCCAGCTCGCGGCCGGCGCCTTCGTCCTCGACCTCCGTTTCCCGCCCGCCGCCCTCCTCTGGATCGCCTTGTTCCTCGGGCTGGTCGCCTTCGTCCTGCTCGTCCTCGTCCCGTTCGTCTGGGGCACGACTCCGGGGATGGCGCTGGCCGACCTGAGAGTCGTCGCGGGCGACGGGGGATCCCCCACCCTCCTCGCCTCCTTCCTCCGGTTCATCGGCTTCGCCCTCACCGGCCTCCTGGCGGGGGTCCCGATGCTCGTCGCCGCCTTCGACCGGCGCGGCCGGACCCTGGCCGACCTCTTCTCCGGGACCTCCCTCGTCGGGGTCCGGCGGGAGGCGGCGCCGAAGCGGGCCGGGTAAGGTCGTGCGACTCGCCCTCGGCCAGATCGACACCACGATCGGGGACTTCGACGCGAACGTCGAGAAGATCACGCGGGTCTGGCGCCAGGCCGAGGCCGGCGGCGCCCATCTCCTCGCCGTCCCCGAGCTCGCCCTCTGCGGCTATCCCCCGAAGGACCTGCTCGACCGTCCGGCATTCCAGCGGTCGGCCGCGCTCGCCCTCGGACGGCTCGGGGCTCGCGCGGGAGGGACCGCCCTCCTCGTCGGGACGTTTCTCCCGAACCCCCGGTCGACCGGGAAGCCGTTTCTCAACGCTGCGGTCCTCCTGCGGAGGGGCCGGCCGCCGGCAGTCGCCTTCAAGTCCCTGCTCCCGACCTACGACGTGTTCGACGAGGGACGGTATTTCGAGCCGGCCGTCAGGCCGAAGCTGGTCTCACTCGGCGGGGAACGCATCGGCCTGACGATCTGCGAGGACCTCTGGAACGACAAGGACTTCTGGAGGATGCGGCGCCTGTACCGGAAGGACCCGGGCGAGGAGCTGCTCCGCCGGGGGGCGACGCTGCTCCTGAACGTCTCCGCCTCGCCGTTCTCGGAGGGAAAGCCCCGCCTCCGCCAGCGGATGCTCTCCCGCCTCGCCCGGGACGGCGCCGTCCCGGTGGCCTACGTCAACCTCGTCGGAGGCAACGACGAGCTGGTCTTCGACGGCGGGTCCCTGGTCGTCGACCGGACCGGCCGGCCGTGCGAGGCCGCTCCCCTGTTCGAGGAAAGTCTCCTCCTGGTCGACCTGGTCCGGGACTCCAGAGGCCGGACGGACGTCGTCCCTGTCTCCCGCAGCCGACCTGACCACCGGTGGGACGATCCCGTGGATGCGCTCCACGGCGCCCTCGTCGTCGGCATCCGCGACTACGCGCGCAAGTGTGGCTTCCGATCGGCGGTCCTCGGCCTCTCCGGGGGAATCGACTCCGCCCTCGTCGCCGCCCTGGCCGCGGAGGCCCTGGGGCCCGAGAACGTCACCGGCATCGCGCTCCCCTCCCGCTATTCCTCCGAAGGCTCGCTCGCCGACGCCCGGCAGCTGGCCGAGAACCTCGGAATCCGGTTCGAGACCGTCCCGATCGAGCCGCTGTTCACCGCGGCCCGGTCGGCTCTCGAGCCCCTGTTCCGCGGCCTCCCCGAGGACGTCGCCGAGGAGAACCTCCAGTCGCGGATCCGGGGGCTCCTCCTGATGGCGGTCTCGAACAAGTTCGGTCCTCTCGTCCTGACCACGGGGAACAAGAGCGAGCTGGCCGTCGGCTACTGCACGCTGTACGGGGACATGTGCGGCGGCCTCGCCCCCATCTCCGACCTCCCCAAGATGCGGGTGTACGCCCTGGCCCGGCACCTCAACGCGAGAGCCGGGCGGCCCCTCATCCCCGCCTCGTCGATCGAGAAGCCGCCCTCGGCCGAGCTGAGGCCCGACCAGACCGACCAGGACTCGCTCCCGCCGTACCCCCTCCTCGACCGGATCCTGGAGCGTCTCGTGGAGCGGAACCTCTCCGTCGCCGCGACCGTCCGGCAGACCGGCGCGAGCCGCGGCCTGGTCGAGGAGATCTCGCGGAAGATCGACCGGGCCGAGTACAAGCGCGCCCAGGCCGCGCCCGGCCTGAAGGTCTCGAAGAAGGCCTTCGGGAGCGGACGTCGGCTCCCCATCGCCCAGCGGTCTCCGTCGTGAGGGCCGCAGTCCTCGAGCCGCGGTACCCGTGGAAGGAGATCCCGGGCTCCTCGCACCTCCTCCTGCTCGAACGCGCGGAGAGCCGGGGCGAGGGGATCTCCCTCCTCGACCTCGGTTTCGGGGGCGGGGAGCTGGCCCGCCGGCTCCGGCCCCGGTGCCGGTACCTCTGCGGGATCGACGCCGATGCCGGAGCCGCCCGCGCGCTCGAGGGCGTTCTCGACGACGTCTTCGTCGGCGACCTGGCGGAGGGCCTGTCGCGGCCATGGGCCTTCCCCTTCGACGTGATCGTGGCGGGGGACATCCTGGAGCACCTTCCCCGCCCCGAGGCCCTCATGCCCCGGATCCTGTCGCTCCTCGCGCCCGGGGGGCGGCTGCTGCTCTCGGTGCCGAACATCGCGAACGTGACGACGCGTCTGGCCCTGCTGGTGGGGCGATTCGAGTACTCCGATCGCGGCATCCTCGACCGGACTCACCTGCGCTTCTTCACGAGGAAGAGCGCGCGCACCCTGCTCGACTCCTCCGGCTTCCGGATCGTCGGCGAGTGGGCCACGCCGATGCCGGTCGAGCTCGCGGTTCCGGCCCTCTCCCGGCCGCCCCTCCAGGGACCCGGGCGAGCGGCGAGCTCGCTGCTGGCCCGCGTGGCGCCCGGCCTCTTCGGGTACCAGTTCGTCCTGGAGGCCGTGGCCGCGTGAGCTCCTCACCCGCCGGCGGGAGCCGTCCACCCCTGTCGATCGTCATCCCGGCCTTCCGCGAGGAGGACCGCCTTCCCGCCACGCTGGCCAGGATCTCGAGCTTCCTCCTCTCGGAGCCCGGCCTCGCCGGGACCGAGGTGATCGTCGTCGACGACGGTTCACCCGACCGGACGGGAGAGTGGGCGACCGAGGAGGGAAGGAGACTCGGCCTCGCCCTCCGCGTCATCCGGCTGCCGGCGAACCGCGGGAAGGGATTCGCCGTGCGAACCGGAGTCCTCGCCTCCTCGGGCGATACGATCCTCGTCTCGGACGCCGACCTTTCCACCCCGATCGAGGAGTGGCGGAAGCTGGCCAGCGCTCGGGAGCCGATCGCGATCGGCTCCCGAGCCGTGCTCGGCTCGCTGGTGGAGGTCCGTCAGCCTCTCTACCGGCAGGCGATGGGCCGGTTCTTCAACCGGCTCGTCCGTCTCCTCGTCGTCCAGGGGGTCGCCGACACGCAGTGCGGGTTCAAGCTCTTCCACCGCGAGGCGGCCCTCGCCGTCTTCCCGCGGCTCACGATCGACCGGTTCGCGTGGGACGTGGAGGCCCTCGGCGTGGCGAGGAAGCTGGGCTACCGGATCGCCGAGGTCCCGGTCCTCTGGTTGAACTCCGCCGACTCGAGGGTCACGCTCGCCGGCGGAGCCCAGGCCTACCTCGATCTCCTCCGCATCGCGTTCCGACTCGCCCGGACACGGCCGGCGCCGCGCTAAGACGGCGGGGGCGACCCCGCTAGCCCGCCCCCTTCCCCGGACTCTGATGCCGCCTAGTCGGTGTCCCGGACGTACCCGTTGAAGGTGTCGCCGGACCGGTACCAGTCGGCCGTCCCGTGCGTGATGCGCGTGCGGTCGGGGGAGAGGGTGATCCGGTAGCGCCCCCGCTTCGACTCGCGAAAGAAGACGACCTTGTCGCCACGGACCGATTCCAGGATCAGCTCGTCCCGCTGCTCCTGTCCGTCCTTGTTCCTCCAGACCGCCCGGAACCTGTCGCTGTCGCCCTTCCGGGTCCAGACACCCTTCCAGCCCCCTTCGTCGACCTCCCAGACGCGGCCCCCCCAGTAGTTGTCGACCGGCCGCCCGCCTCCCCCGCCCTCTTCGATGCGGACGCCGGCGATGTCGGAGCCCGAGACCCTCACGTCGTCGCCGTTCCGCCTCGAGATGCGGATGTTGCCGATGTCGGAGAGGGGGACCCTCACCTCGCGGCCGTCGTTCGTGGCGATCACGAGGCTGGCGCCACGGTGCCCTCCCGGCTGCGCCGCAGCGGGAGCTGTACCGACGAGGGCGAGGGAGACGAGCAGCGCTGGAACGTGGAACTTCATGGCCATTCCCCTTTCAGTCAAGTCAATCAATACAGGGGGAAGGCAGCCGTGAGCTCCTTCACCCTCCGCTTCACGTCGGCCTGGACCGCCGCGTCCTCCGGGGCGGCCAGGACCTCGGAGATCCAGCGGGCGATCTGCTCCACCTCGGCCGTCCCCATTCCGCGGGTGGTGATCGCCGGCGTGCCGATCCTGAGCCCGGAGGTGACCATCGGCGGGTTGGGGTCGAAGGGAATGCCGTTCTTGTTCACGGTGATCCCCGCGGCGTCGAGCGCCTTCTCGGCGACCTTCCCGGTCAGCTTCTTCGGGCCGAGGTCGACGAGGAAGAGGTGGTTGTCGGTCCCTCCCGACACGATCCGGAACCCTTCCTTCTCCATCGCCGCCGAGAACGCTGCGGCATTCCGGAGCACCTCCCCCTGGTAGACGGTGAACTCCGGCGCCGCCGCCTCCAGGAGCGCGACAGCCTTCCCGGCGATGACGTGCTCGAGCGGCCCTCCCTGGAGGCCGGGGAAGACCGCCTTGTCGACCTCCTTCGCCCACTCGGGGACGCAGAGGATCAGGCCGCCCCTCGGGCCACGGAGGGTCTTGTGCGTCGTGGTCGTGACGAAGTGGGCGTGGCCGACGGGCGACGGGTGCAGCCCCGTGGCCACCAGGCCCGCGATGTGCGCCATGTCGACCATCAGGAGCGCGCCGACCGAGTCGGCCACCTCTCGGAACCGCGGAAAGTCGAGCGTGCGGGGGTAGGCCGACGCCCCGGCGATGATCAGCTTCGGCTTCTCGGCCTCGGCGACCCGGCGCACCTCGTCCCAGTCGATCCGCTCGGTCTCGCGGGTGACGCCGTACGAGACGACCCGGTACTGCTTCCCGGAGATCGAGAGCGGGTGCCCGTGCGTGAGGTGGCCTCCGTGTGCCAGGGACATTCCCATCATCGTGTCGCCGGGCTTCAGGCAGGCCAGGTAGATCGCCGTGTTGGCCTGCGAGCCCGAGTGGGGCTGGACGTTGGCGTGGATCGCCTCGGGCGCCTCGGGCGAGAAGAGCGCCTTGGCGCGGGCGATCGCGAGGGACTCGGCCCGGTCGACGTTCACACAACCGCCGTAGTAGCGCCGGCCCGGATAGCCTTCCGCGTACTTGTTCGTCAGCACCGAGCCGACGGCCTCGAGGACCGCGCGCGAGGTGTAGTTCTCGGAGGCGATCAGCTCCAGGTGGTCCCGCTGCCGGGTCAGCTCCGCCTGGATGGCATCGTGGATCTCGGGATCGACCACGGAGAGGTGCCGCTCGAGGAGGCCCGCGGGGCGGACGTGCGAAATGCTCATCTGTTCAGACTCCGTTCTTCGATGACTGGACGTTGTCGAGCTTGCCGACGCGGCGCGCGTGCCGTCCGCCGGCGAACTCGGTCGCGAGAAAGAGGTTGAGCATCGCGATGGCGAGGGGAGCCGCCGTGAGGCGGGCTCCGAAGGCGATCACGTTGGCGTCGTTGTGCTCCCGCATCAGGCGGGTGGCGAAGAGGTCCCCGGGCGTCCCGGCCCGGATGCCGGGCACCTTGTTCGCGGCGATCGCGATGCCGATCCCGGTCCCGCAGACGGCGACGCCCCGGTCGGCCTGGCCCGAGGCGACCGCGCGTCCGACGGCGTGACCGTAGTCGGGGTAGTCGACCGACTCCTCCGAGACGGTCCCCAGGTCGGTGACGGCGTGCCCGGCCGATTCGAGGTATTGCCTGAGCTCTTCCTTGAGCCGGAAGCCGGCGTGGTCGGAGCCGATCGCGATCTTCATGGTCCTCCTCGTCGTCAGGCGAGCGGCGCGCCGGCCGCCCGGCGCGGGTAGGGCGAGACCATCGTGTCGTAGACCGAGACGGCATAGCTGTCGGTCATCCCCGCGAGGTGGTCCGCGATGGCCCGCGCGAACTGGGGATCCCGATGGTAGTGCGAGGCGATCTCGACCTCGATGCGCTTGAGAGGGATGTCGCGGAGGTAGCGGACCCCCGTGAGGTCCCGGTATCGAAGGAGGACGTAGTCCGGCAGCAGGCGCGGATTCCGGTAGAAGGCCCCGAACAGGGACGCGAGGATGTGCTGCGCGCGCCCGTCGTGCTGCGCGACGACGTGGCTGTGGATGATCTGCTGGTAGATGAACTCCTTCAGCTCGAGGTAGAGCTTCTCCCCGCCCCGGGAAGGAGCGACGAGGGAAGCCGGGAGCCGGTCCCGCTGCTCGTAGAACTCGTCGGGCGTCGCGATCTTCCTCGCCGAGAGCCAGCGTCCGATGGAGACGCGGGAGGCCTCGAGCACGTCCGTGACGAGGAGGTGGATCATCCCCCGGACGAGGAGCGCGTTCCTCACCGTCCGGTCCGCCGCCGAGGTCCAGGCCGGACCGGCCGCCGCGACCACCGCCTTCGAGATCCGGAGGGAGAGGACCTTCCCGTCCTCCACGAGGGGCAGGCCGTCCTCCAGGTCGTGCGCCTGCTGGGCGATCTCGTCGGCCCACCCGACGGCCTGCCCCTCGAGGTGCCCGCCGGAGGAGAGATGGAGGCTCTCCCGGGCGACGACGGGGAACGGGAAGTCCCGTCGCCAGGCCGTGTGCTTGAGGATCCCCTCGCGCGTGTCGTCGGTCAGGTTCAGCCCTGGGTGCTCGTAGCGCTTCTCGAGCAGGTCGACGACCCGCAGGGACTGGTAGTTGTGCTTGAACGCCCCGACCTTCGAGGTCACTTCCACCGGGAGCGGGACCGACGGCTCGGCTCCGGCCAGGAGCCGGTTGAGCGCCTTCTCCCCCGAATGACCGAACGGCGTGTGGCCGACGTCGTGCGCGAGGGCGCACGCCTCCGCGAGGTCCTCGTTGAGGTTCAGGGTCCTCGCGAACGTCCTCGCGAGCTGCGTCGCCTCCAGCGTGTGGGTCAGACGGGTCCGGTAGTGGTCGCCTTCGAACGGGATGAAGACCTGGGTCTTGTGCTTGAGCCGCCGAAACGCCTTGGAGTGGACGATCCGGTCCCGGTCCCGCTGGTACTGGGTCCGGAGGTCGGCCGACCGCCCCTCGTCCGGGACCGGGAGCCGGCGCACCGCGCGCGCGGACCTCGACGCGTAGATCGCCAGGCGGCGCTCCTCCGCTTCTTCGAGCTGCCGCCGGCTGAAGAAGAAGACGCGGGGCTCTCGCGGTTTCTGAGACATCGTCTTTCCCGTCAGGCGGGCCCGAGCAGCGCCAGAGCGTCCCCGACCAGGAAGAGGGATCCGGTGACGATTATAGGGGCGCCGTCCTGGTTCCCCTCCTCGTCGAGGCAGGCGAGCGCCTCGGCCAGACCGGGACGACATCGCGCGTCCGGGCGGCCGAGCCGAGCCGCCAGCCGGCCCGGATCCTCCGCCCTCGGGTTGGAGGGCGCCGTCAGGACGACCTTTCTCACGCGGGACCCGAGGGGCGCGAAGACCCCCTCGAGATCCTTGTCGGCGAGCCCCCCGAAGATCAGGTCCGCCCAGCCCACGAGATTCGCCTCGTCGAGCCAGGCCGCCAGGGAGCGGGCGCCGTCAGGGTTGTGGGCCCCGTCCAGGAGGAGGGGCCGGAACCCGTCCCGCGGAACGCGCTGGAGCCGACCCGGCCAGCGCACCGAGGCCACCCCCTCACGGATCGCCTCCTCCGTCAGGGGGCAGAAGCTCGCGGCTGCCTCGACGGCCAGGGCCAGGTTCGCCCTCTGGTGCCGGCCGTCGAGGGGGCAGCAGTCGGCGTACCGGGCGGTCGGGGGCACCGAGATGAGGCGGGCGCCCGCCCGGCGGGCTTCCTCCTCGAGGGTCCGGAGGAGCGGGCCCCCCTCGGCGGTGAGGGCCGGCCGGCCGGGGCGGAAGATCCCCGCCTTCTCGCGAGCCACCGCCTCGAGCGACGGGCCGAGGACCTCGAGGTGGTCCGAGCCGACGTTGGTCACGATGGAGACTTCCGGGTCCAGGACGTTGGTGGCGTCGAGACGCCCGCCGATCCCGACTTCCACGACCGCCACGGAGACCCGGGCCCGGCGGAAGATCTCGAACGCCCCGACCGTGATCGCCTCGAAGTAGCTCGGCGCGAGGGCGCCCGCGCCCGCGACACAGGAGACGTGAGAGAGGACCTCGTCCAGAAGCGCGTCGGGGACGTCCTCGTCGGCGACCCGGACCCGCTCGGTCACTCGGACCAGGTGCGGGGAGGTGTAGAGGCCCACCCTGACGCCGGCGGCGGTCAAGATGGCGGAGGCGAACGCCGCGGTGGACCCCTTTCCGTTGGTCCCGGCGATCAGGAGGGTCCTGAAGTGGCGGTCCGGAGAGCCCAGCCCCTCGAGGAGGGCCCGGGTGCGCGCGAGCCCAGGGCGGATCTTCTGAGGGCCCAGCGCCTCGAGGAAGGCGAGCCCCCCCCGTCGGCTCACGGGTGGAGGAGCTTCAGGATGGTCCCGAGGGTCTTCTTCATCTCGGACCGCTGGACGACGAGGTCGACGAATCCGTGATCGACGAGGAACTCGGACCGCTGGAAACCCTCCGGGAGGGTCTGCCGGATGGTCTGCTCGATGACGCGCGGCCCGGCGAAACCGACGAGCGCCTTCGGCTCGGCGAGGGTCACGTCGCCCTGCATGGCGAAGGACGCGGTGACGCCTCCCGTGGTCGGGTCGGTCAGGATCGCCACGTAGGGGAGCCCCTGCTTCCCGAGGCGCGCGATCGCGGCGGAGACCTTCCCCATCTGCATGAGCGAGAGGATTCCCTCCTGCATCCGGGCACCGCCCGAAGCGGTGACGATCACCAGCGGGATCCTCTCCGCGAGCGCCAGCTCCGCCGACCGGGTCAGCACCTCGCCCACGGCCGACCCCATCGACCCGCCCATGAACGCGTAGTCGAGGACCGTGACGACGGCCGGGGTCCCCTCCACCGTGCCCCTGGCGGCCACGACCGCGTCCGGACGGCCCGTCCGGACCTCGTACTCCTTGAGGCGGTCCCGATACTTCTTCGTGTCGCGGAACTTCAGCGGGTCGCCGGACCGGATGTCCCCGAAGAGGGTCTGGTACTTCTCTCCGTCGAACAGGAGGCGGAGCCGGTCGTCGGCGGGGAGGCGGAAATGGAACTCGCACTTCGGGCAAACCCGCAGGTTCCGTTCCAGCTCCTTGACGTACAAGGTCTCACGGCACCCCTCGCACTTGAGGAAGAGCCCTTCGCCGAGGGAGGCGGAGGTCTTCGGGTTCCGGATGGCTCGGGGTGTCTTGTTTCTGAACCACATGCGGAACTGGGGAGTCTATCCCGGCCCGTCCCCCGCGAGGGAGACGAGCGGCCTGCCCGACGGGCCGGTCGAGACGACCGCCGGAACGCCGAAGAGCTGCGTGAGGACCTTCGCCGTGAGGGTCTCCCGGACCGGGCCGTCCTCGACGACGTGCCCCTCGCGAAGGAGGACGACGCGATCGGCCGCGGCCGCGGCGACGTCCATCTCGTGCGTCGAGAAGACCACGAGCCCGCCCGAGGCCGCCTTCCTCCGGAGGATGCGGACGACGAGGAAGCGGTGCCTCGGGTCGAGGTTCGCCGCCGGCTCGTCCAGGAGGAGGATGTCGGTCTCTCCCGCGAGGACGCGCGACAGGAAGACGCGCTGCCGCTCCCCTCCGCTCATCTCCCGGACGTCCCGGTCAGCGAAGGCGGCGGTGCCGGTCTCCTCGAGGGCGCGCCGGGCCGCAGCGTGGTCCTCGGCCCGGGGAGCCCCGAGGAGGCCGAGATAGGCGGTCCGGCCGAGGAGGACCATCTCGAGGGCGCTCGCCGGGAAGAGGGGTTCGAACGACTGGGGCAGGTACCCGATCCTCCGCGCGGCGTCTCGCCTGGTCAGGTCGCTCGCCGGGCGGCCGTCGAGCGTCAGCGTTCCCGACGTCGGGGGGAGGAGCCCCGCGAGGAGCTTCAGCAGGGTGGACTTCCCCGATCCGTTCTCCCCGAGCAGCGCCACGACCTCGCCCGTTCCGAGATCGAGGTCGACGCCGGAGAGGGCCTCCCGGCGCCCGTACGAGGCCGAGACGTCCCGGAGGAGGAAGCGGTTCGTGCCGGCGGCGGCCACGGTCAGTTTCTCTGCCTCAGAAGGACCAGGAACGCCGGGGCCCCGAGGAGGGCCGTGACCGCACCGACGGCGACTTCGGTCGGGGAAAAGACCGTCCGCGCCGCCACGTCCGAGGCCGCCAGGAGGACGGCGCCCGTCAGGAACGACAGGAACAGGACCCGGACGTGCCCCCGCGCCACGAGCCGGACGGCGTTCGGGACGAGAAGCCCGACGAACCCGATGATGCCGGCGTGCGCCACCGCGGCCGCGGCCAGGAGGGAAGCGGCCACGTAGGCGATCCGCTTCGTCCGCTCGACGCTGATCCCGAGAGTGAAAGCGGTCTCTTCGCCCAGGGTGAGGGCGTCGAGCGACCGGGAGAGGCCGAGGAGAACGAGCCCGGCTCCCGTCGCGTAGATCGCCATCGACACGACGCTCTCGCGCGTCGCGCCGGCCAGGGACCCGAGCATCCAGAAGACGAAGCCCCTGGTCTGGTCGGCGTTCCCGAAGGAGAGGAGGAAGAGGAGGATCGCGGAAGCGAGCGCGTTGACGACGACGCCGGAGAGGAGGAGCCGGTTCCGGTCCAGCCGGCCGCGCACCGAGGCGCCGACGCCCACGAGGGCGATCGCGGCCAGGGCACCGAGAAAGGCCGCTACCGGCCCCATGAGCACGGAGGGGCCGGCCGGCGAGGAGACGGCGAGGAGCGATCCCACGAGGGCGCCGCACGCCGCGCCGCCGGAGACGCCGAGGAGGAACGGGTCGGCGAGCGGGTTCTGGAGGAGGGCCTGGAGCGACGCTCCCGACATGGCGAGGGCCCCGCCCACCAGGAGCCCCAGCAGGGTCCTCGGCAGGCGGATCTCGCGGACGATGGCGAGCGTCGGGGCGTCTCCCGAGCCGAGGAGGGCGGCGACCACCTTTCCCGGAGGGATCCGGATGCTCCCGACCAGGAGGGAGGCCGAAGCTACTGCCGCGGCGGCGAGCGCCGCCAGCGCGAACGGGAGACCCCGCCTCCAGCCCCCGGCGGCAGGGCTCATGGGAGGGAAGTCCCGATCCGGTCCGCCAGCGCTTCGAGCGCGTCGATCAGGCGCGGTCCCGGACGCTCGAGCCAGTTCCCCGGAATCGAGACGACCCGCCCCTCCCTCGCGGCAGGGACGAGCTTCCACAGGGGATTCGCTCCGAAGGCCTGGCGAAAGGCCTCGGCGTTCTCCCGCGTCTCGGGGCGCACGATCAGCCCCGGATCCCATCGGGCGAGCGTCTCGAACGAGACCCGGGGCCACTCCCCCGCCTCGCCTGCCGCGTTCGGGATCCCGGCCTGGCGGAGGAGATCGCCCAGGAAGCTCGCCGGGCCCGCCACGACCGGTGGATCGGGCCAGATGAGGATCAGGACGGACGGCAGCGCTCGCCGCCGGGAAGAGTGCGCGATCCTCTCCCGCGCCCGCCCGAGCCGCCCGCGCAGGGACGCCACCAGCTCTTTCGCGCTCCCCTCCGCTCCGAGGGCTCCCCCGACCGCGGTGATGTCGCCGAAGATCCCCTCGAGGGTGGTCCCGCCGGTGACGACGACGGGGAACCCGAGGGCGCGAACCCGTTCGAAAGCGGCCCGGTCCGTCCCGTCCCGGGAAGCGACGACCAGGTCGGGGGCGAGCGACACGATCCGCTCCAGATCGGGCGAAAAGCCTCCGATCCGCTCTTTTCCGGCCGCTCCCGGAAGGTCCACCGCCAGGTCCGGCACCGCGATGACACGGTCACCCGCCCCGAGGGCGAAGAGAATCTCCGCCGCCGAGGGGGCGAGCGCGATGATCTTCCGGGGAGGGCTGCCCCGGCCCGGTCCGGCTGCCGGGGCAGTCCCCAGGAGAGGCGACGCGAGAGCGAGCGCTCCTCCCGCCGAGAGGAGGAGCTGCCAGAAGATCAGGACTCCTCGGCCTCCTCGAGGTCGTTCTGGATCCCGAGGCGGAGACAGGCCGCCGAGTACATCTGCCGGGCTGCCTTCTGCGCGTTCTGTAGCTCCGCGAGCCGCTCCTTGACCTTCGCGAGCTCCTCCTGGATGTCCGCCTCCAGGTCGGAGACCTCCTGCTTGGTCACCCTCAGGGTGTTCTCGTAGAACTTCCGCTGCTCTTCGTTGAGGCTCATCCGTCTCTCCTATTCGCTACGAAATGAATCGTCCGTGGGCGAGCGCGGCGCGGCTCACGGCCTGACGCCAATCGTGAAGGCTTTCCACATTTTCACGCGGACTCCGTCCTTCGTGGCCGGCTCGATCCTGGCGGCCTTGAGGGCGGCCACGGCCGCCTCGTCTACGAACTTGTACTGCGACGGGCGCACCACCCGTGTCTCCAAAACCGTCCCCTTCTCCGTGACGAGGGCGTGGACCGTCGGGTTTCCGAGCGTCCCATCCGGCCCCCGCCGAGCCATCTGGCGCGCCTGCGGCGGCATCGGCGGGAAAGGCCCGAGCTGGACGAGGCGAGGCTCGACGACCCCCTCGCCCGGACCGACGAGGTCTCCCTCCCGAACGGGTGCGCTGGAGGGAGCCGGAATGACCGGAGGCTGGGCGGGCGCGGCCGGGGCGACGTCCACGGCCGCCGGCGGGGCGGCTTCCACGACCTTGGGTGGTTCGGAGGTCGGCCGTGCCGGCGGCTCGGTCGGCCGCTGCGGAGGAGCCGTGGGCTGGGCCTGGGGCAGGTCCTCGGGACGGACCGGCGTCGCTGCCGCCCCTCCCTTCACGGGGGTCGGCACCACGGCCGTCCCCTTCGGGGCGCCGCCCTTCCGGAGCTCCTCCGCCTGGATCGCGGCAAGCCGTTTCGCTTCCTCGGCAACCGCCTTGGGGTCCACGATCCTCTCCACGGTCCGGGGAGCGGTCTCGACCGGGTCCCCGGCGGTCCCGGGAGCGGAGGCGGTGACCGGAGCGGCCGGCGACACCTCGGCCGCCGGTTTGTTCCCGGCACCCCGGGTGAAGTAGATCCCTCCGGCGACGGCCGCGACGGCCGCGAGCCCAAGACCGGCGAAAAGGCCGGCCCTGCTCTTCGGCGGTTCGGCGACCGGGACGGCGGGTTCCAGAGCGGGAGCCTCGACCTCGGGAAGCGGCACCGGAGCCGGTTCGGCCGGCGCCTTCTTCGAGATGACGAGCCCCTTGCCCTTCTTCGCTTTCGTGTCGGTGCCCGGCCCCGGCCCGGCCGCCGACATGGCGAAGGCCGCGTCGATCTGCTCGTCGGTCGGGACGGGCGTCGTCTCCGACAGGCGGTGCATGTAGATCGCGAGATCGGCGGGACCCGGCGTCGGGTGGGTGGAATAGAGGACCGCGTTGATCTCTTTCTCGAGCTCCGACGCGTTCTGGTACCGGGCGGCCGGGTCCTTCGAGAGGGCTCGGAGGACGATCTGGTCGACCTTCTCCGGGACCTCCGGGTTCTTCGAGGAGGGCGGCGCGACCGCCGCGCCGCGGACCTGCTCGAGGATCGCGAGGTCGGTGTCGCCCTTGAAGAAGCGCTCCCCCGTGAGCATCTCGTGCAGGACCAGGCCGAGGGAGTAGATGTCGCTCCGGCGGTCGACCTTCCGGCCCCACGCCTGCTCCGGCGACATGTACTGCAGCTTGCCCTTCAGGGCCCCCGTCTGCGTCTGCGACATCTTGGTCGCCGCCTTGGCAATCCCGAAATCGCAGAGCTTGATGTCCCCCTCGAAGCTGATCAGGATGTTCTGGGGCGAGACGTCCCGGTGAACGAGGTCCAGCTCGCGGCCGTCCGGACCGAGCCGGCGATGGGCGTAGTCGAGGGCGTTGGCCACCTTGGACGCCACGAAGAGCGCGAGCTCGAGAGGGAGCGGCCATCCCCGTTCCGGCCCCATCTTGAGGATGGACCGGAGGTCCCGGCCTTCCACGTACTCCATGGCGATGTAGTGGTAGGCGTCGACCTTCCCGAGGTCGTAGATGTGGATGATGTTGCTGTGGGTCAGCTGAGCCGCCAGCTTGGCCTCGTCGATGAACATCGTGATGAAGTCGACGCTGTCGGCCATGTGCGGGAGGATCCGCTTGATCGCGACGATCTTCTCGAACCCCTCCTCGCCGCTCATCCTGGCCTTGAAGACCTCTGCCATCCCTCCGGCGGCGATCTTCTCCAGGAGCTGGTAGCGGCCGAAGGTCCCGGTCAGACCGCTTCCCGTCCCCCGCGCGCCAGGAGAAATGGGGGACGCGGACGGAACGGGCGCCGCCGCCTGCGAGATCGGGACCGACGGCCTGGCCGCCGGCGCGGGCGGGACGACGACCCCCGGGGAGCTCTCCGGTCTGGGAGACGGATTCGCCGCCGCGAAGCGGCCGCCTCTCTCCAGGAGACCGCGCTCCAGATCGGCGATCTGACTCGCCGCCCGCCGGGGAGCGGGCGGCTTCTCGGCCTTGTCGGGCGCCTTGGCGCCCATCAGGCCGGAGAGGGTCTGGGTCAGCAACCGGTCGACGTCCGTGTCGCGGCGGACGGGCTTCTCGGGGCGCGCTGCCGAGGCCGCGGCCGGGAGGGAGGTCTCGAGCCGGATCGTCCGCTCGTCCACCGCCGGCGGACCCTCCTTCCTGGGGCCCGGCATGAGGCCCGACAGGGTGTCGTGGAGCTTCTTGTCGATGTCCGGCGTGGGACGGACCCGCGGGGCGGTCGCCGGCTTCACCCACTCGCCCATCCCGGAGAGGACGTCCGAGAAGATGTCGTCGGACGAGAGGAGCGGCGGCACCGACTCGGCACCGGGCCCGGGAGCCCCCCCCCGGGAGAAGGCTTCCAGCTCGGCCAGGAAGACCTCCTCCGTGAAAGGCTTCTCCAGGATGCTCGTCGCGCCGACGCGGCGGGCGTCCGCCACGCGGTTCTTCCCCCTGTATCCCGCCATCATCAGGAGAATGGGAGGCGGGGTTCCCAGGTCGAGGATCCCCTTGATGACGTCCGGGGTGCGGAGCTTGGGGAGAACGGAGGAGACCAGGACGAGGTCCGGCTTCGAGCGGCGGAAGGCGTCCAGACCCTCCTCTCCGTCCCGGGCGATCACGAGCTCGTAGTCCTTCCCTTCGAGGAAGCCCCGTATCCGGTCGAGGTACCTCGGCTCATACTCGATCAGGAGGATTCTCTTCGACATAATTCCCCGGGCGGAGCCCGGCGCCTCCGCATCCTCACCCCAGTCCAAGGAGTTCGTATTATCCCTTCGAGGAGACGGGTGTCAACGCAACGACCAGTGCCGCGCCGCTATCTGGTGGTTCCCTTCGGCTGCAAGGTGAGCCGCGTCGAGGCC
>CAIMWE010000033.1 GCA_903845115.1 uncultured Acidobacteriota bacterium
TCCTTCCCGGACCATCTCGACTCTCTGCAGCGGCACCTCCACCCTCATCAGCCGGTTCGTCTTCACCTCGGCCCACACCAGCTCCAGGACGCTGGCCAGCTCGATCGAGTACTTGTTGAGGAGGACCGGCTTCCCGTCCAGCGTCCCCGTCTCCTCACCCTCCAACGCCAGCTTGCCGGGGACGGACGCGAGCGCCTGGGGGACCAGGAACGTCATCGGCTCCGCGGGAGGAATCCCCCGGATCTGGTCGAGGAGGACCTGGAAGTGAGCCGTGATGAGGTTGTCCAGGACGGGCATGTCCGGCGTGAACGGGAAGGACTTCGATTTTGGCCCGCTCTTCGCGCCGGACTTCAGCTCGACCGTCGCGGCCGTCCGGATGGCCTCCACGGTCTGCATTCCCGACGGGGCCGTCACCTTGAGGGTGTAACGCCGCAGGCTCAGGTCCGGAGCGAGCGTCTGGTCGAGGATCATGTTGACCGTCTGCTCCCCGACCACCTTCCGGGACGTCCCGGTGACCTGGAAGCCGTTTTCGGTTCGCACGATCGAGTACTCCTCGGTCCCGCTCATGGTCGTGCCTACTTGGAGTCGGAATCTGTTCGTCTCGGCGGCGTCGAGGGCCGGGGTTAGAAGGGCGACGGCCAGGGCGAGGGCGGTCGCAAGAGCGTGGCGCATGGACCGATTGTCTCCCGGCCGCGGGCCGGCGGGCCCGGGAGTCCGTCTGGATGATGACGGACGGACCGGAAAACCGAAATCCACGACGCGCGTATCCATGACCACATGAACGTCCTCGAGATCCGCGACGCGTGGAAGTCGTACGGCGCGGTCCCGGCGCTCGCGGGAGCGGCCTTCGAGCTGCGCCAGGGCGAGCTGCTGGGCCTTCTGGGCCCGAACGGCGCCGGCAAGACCACGCTGGTGCGAGCCGCCGCGGGGCGCGTGCGGCTGGACCGCGGGAGCGTGGAGCTGGCGGGGGGGCGCGAGCGGCTGGGGCTGGTGCCCCAGGAGATCGCGGTCTACCCGCTCCTGACCTCCCGGGAGAACCTCCGGGCGTTCGGCTCGCTGTACGGGCTCCCGGGGAAGGAGCTGGACGAGCGGGTCAAGTGGGCGCTCGACTGGACCGGCCTTTCGGAACGGGCGCGGGAGCCGGTGAAGGGCTTCTCCGGCGGGATGAAGCGGCGGCTGAACATCGCCTGCGGGGTCCTGCACCGGCCCAGCGTCGTTCTCCTCGACGAGCCGACCGTCGGCGTGGATCCCCAGAGCCGCGAGCGGATCTACCAGATGCTGGACGGGCTGCGGAGCGAGGGGGCCTCTCTCCTGCTGACGACCCACTACCTCGAGGAAGTGGAGGCGCGCTGCGACCGGGTCGTCATCATCGACCACGGCCGGAGCGTGGCCGAGGGGACGCCGGCCGAGCTGGTCGAGCGGGTCCTGGGGCCCCCGCGGCCCGCGGCGGGGGGCCTCGAGGTCCGCCCGCCCGGCCTGCAGGCGGTTTTCCTCCAGCTCACCGGAAGGGATCTGCGCGAATGATCACGACCATCCTCAGGATCGCCTGGATCAACTTCACGCGCGATCGCGTGGCGCAGCTGATGTCGTTCGTCCTCCCCGTCGTCTTCTTCTCGATCTTCGCCTCGGTCTTCGGCAACCAGGGGGGGAACGCGATGCCGAAGGTGACGATCGCGCTCGCGGACGAGGACGGGTCGGCCGCCTCGATCCGCCTGGCCGACGCCCTGTCGCGGGAGCCGAGCCTGACGGTGAGGCGGACCGAGAAGCGGGAGGGGGGCGCGCCGGGGCCGATCGACCGGGAACGCGCCCGGGCCCTGGTGCGCGAAGGCTCCGTGCCGGTGGCCGTGGTCCTTCCGCGCGGCCTGGGGGAGTCGATCGGCTCGTTCGGGCAGGCGGGGAAGGGCGTGGACGGGAAGGGGACGGCGATCGAGCTGCTGGCCGACCCCTCCGACCCGATCGCGCCCCAGGTCGTCATGGGGCTGATCCAGAAGGTGGTGATGACCTCGCTGCCCGACCTCGTGGCCGAACGCGGCATCGCCATGTTCGACCGGTACGGCGGCGGCCTGACGCCGGAGCAGAGGAAGGCCGTGGACGGCTGGCTGCCGCAGCTGAAGAAGAGGGCGGAACCGGCGCCCCGTCCGGGGGGGGCCGGTTCCGCAGGAATCTCATCTTCCTCGATGCCCGGCCTGGTGCCGGTCGAGGTGGTCGACGTGATTCGCGCCGGGAACCCGAAGAAGGGGATCGTGGCCTTCTACGCGGCGGGCATCGGCGTGATGTTCCTCCTGTTCACCGCGGCCGCCGCGGGGGGCGCGCTGATCGAGGAGGTCGAGTCGGGCACGCTGGAGAGGCTGCTCTCCACGCGGCTCGGCATGGGCCGCCTGCTCCTGGGCAAGTGGCTCTACCTCACCCTCCTGGGGAGCGCACAGCTGCTGGTGATGTTCGTGTTCGGGGCCATCGCCTTCGGCCTCGAGCTCGTTCCCCACCTGGCGGGGTTCGCGGTGATGACGGCGGTGACCGCGTCGGCCTCGGCCGGGTTCGGTCTCCTGCTCGCCGCGCTCTGCCGGAGCCGGGCCCAGCTGAGCGGGCTCTCCACCGTCGTCATCCTCGTCATGTCGGCGCTGGGGGGCAGCATGTTCCCGCGCTTCCTGATGAGCCCGACGATGAAGAGGCTGGGGCTCTTCACCTTCAACGGGTGGGCGCTGGACGGCTACGTGAAGGTCTTCTGGCGGGACGCGCCCCTGCTCCAGCTGTGGCCCCAGGTGCTGGTCCTCGCCGCGCTCGCCGCAGCCTTCCTGACCGCCGCGCGCCTCGCCGCCCGGCGCTGGGAATCGGCCTAGCCCCACCGGTGGCACGGCGCCCTGGCCCTCGAGGGAGGCGTCGCGTTCGCGGAAGCTCACCCGCCGGCGGCGATCTCCTCGAGAAGGGCGGCGCTGGCGTGGAGGTATTCGGCCGCGTCTCCGGCGAGCGCCTCCGCGGCCTCCCGCGAGTCGGCGATCACGATCTCGAGCAGCTCGAGGATCTCGCCCTCGGGAGCGACCCCGGCGGCGCAGGCCCGGAGGGCACGTTCGGCGACGGAATCGCCGACGTGGCCGAGGCCGGGAGGGGGCACCTTCGTCACGAACGCCGCGCAGCGCTTCCGAGGGTCCGCGTTCATGCGCCTCTCCTCACGGCTCGTGCCTCGCCTTCCCGTGCGGCGGCACCGGGACCCCCTTGTCGGCCATGGCCTTCGCGAAGAGGGCGTACTCCTCGCTGCCGAACCCGCCTTCGGAGGGAGGGTCGATCTGGCGGAGGATGATGTCGATGCCGTTGTACCCGGGGGGCTCGGTCAGGGGGGCGCCATGCTCGACGAGGATCCGGGCCGTCCTCCAGAGCCTCCGCTGCACCGCGAAACCGAGCGGAGCCGGGATGATCCTCTCGTCGTTCCGGACGTCGAGGCGAGCGCCGGCCGCCAGGATCACCTCGAAGTCCTTCTCGGCCCCCGAGCCGATCGCGTTCTGGAGGATGGGCAGGCCGTCGTGGGCGAAGTTCG
Source organism: uncultured Acidobacteriota bacterium (assembly GCA_903845115.1). Lineage (GTDB taxonomy): Bacteria > Acidobacteriota > Thermoanaerobaculia > UBA5066 > UBA5066 > CAIMWE01. The sequence goes on from CAIMWE010000033.1 coordinate 3,530, forward strand.
GATCGGCGCCGTGCTTCAGGGCGGTATCGAGGAGGCCGCAGAACTTGTCGGACGTCGACATCTCCGCGAGGGGCGGGATCCACTCGTCGGATTTCCGCGTCGGGTCGGCGCCCAGCTCGAGGAGGAGGTCCGCGGCCTCGTACCTCTTCTTCTTGAACGCGAAGGTGAGCGGCGTGTGGCCGCTCTTCCCGGCCGCGTTCACGTCGCCCCCGGCCGCGACCAGCTCGCGGATGACCGGGAGGTCGTTGAGGTCGATCGCCGCGCCCAGCGCCTGCCCCTTCCCGGCCGGGAGGAGCTGCCCGGCCGACTCGCGGTGCCGGGTGACCAGGTACCCGAAGCGGGCGTTGGCGAGCAGGACGGCCAGGAGGAGCAGGGGGGTACAGGTGAGGAGGATCCCGAGGAGGTGTGGAGCCGTTCCCCGGGTGAGGAAGAACAACAGGAAGCCACCCGCGACGAAGGGGAGGCAAACGAGCGCGTAGGCAGCGCCCAGCCCTCGGCTGGCCGCGTCGCCGGAGCGGTCGAAGAACCAGGCGGTCATCAGGAGGGTGCTGAGGGCGAGGACCACCCAGAACGCGACCGTCACGTACATCTGATACCCCGTCCGCGTAGAAGAGCCGTTCTCGTTCATCTGGAATGATGCCGGGAAGAGGCTACCAGCGGCCGGCGAAGGGGCTACCAGCGGCCGGCGAAGGGGCTACCAGCGGCCGGCGAAGGGGCGCCTGAGCGCGTCCCGCCCGGAACAGGCCCCGCGCCGGAGCCGGGCTCGCGAGCGGCCCGCCCTGTCCCCGAAAAAACACAAAACGCAGCCCTGACCCCATCCGAAGTGGTCCTCGACGCCGGCCCCGTCGCCTGACCCGGGGAAGACTTATTCTCGGCCCGTGGCCGAGCCGATCGACGTCGCCCCCGGAGTGAGGATTCCCGCCGCCGCCCTCCTGATGCGGGCAGTGCGAGCGTCTGGGCCCGGGGGGCAGAACGTGAACAAGGTCTCGTCGCGGGTGGAGCTGATGGTCGACCTGGCGGCGGTGGAGGGGCTGGACGAGGGAGCCCGCGCGCGGCTGGCGGCGCTCTCGGCGCGGTACCTGGACGCGGAGGGGCGTCTGCGCATGACGGCCCAGGAGAGTCGCGACCAGTCCCGGAACCTGGAGACGGCGCGCGAGAAGGTGCGGGCGCTGGTCGAGGAGGCGCTCGTCGTCCCGAAGCGGCGCCGCGCGACGCGTCCGAGCCGGGGAGCGCGCGAGGCGCGGATCTTCGCGAAGAAGGTCGTGGCGCGGGCGAAGGCGATCCGGCGCCGCCCGGTGAACGGCGAGGAGTGATCGCCGGGGCTCCCGGGATCCGGGCCGCTCATCCCTGCCCTCGGGTCGCTATCCTGCAGGGGCACTTCGGCCGTCAAGAAGCGACAGAACTCTCTCGAACCGCGATGCGAAGAGGGAGAATCGGGCATGCTGACTTCGCCCTTCTGGCTCCTGACCGCCGCGCTGCTTCTCCCGGCCGCCGTCCCTGCCGCCGCGGCTCCCGTGCCGCAGGGGATGCTTCCCGGGAACGTCGAGCGTCTCGACGCCGCCGGCGGGCTGACTCGGTACCGACTGAAGTCCAACGGGATGACGATCCTCCTGTCCGAGAACCACGCGGCGCCGGTCGTGACGTTCATGGTCGTCTACCACGTCGGCTCGCGGAACGAGGCGCCCGGGAACACCGGCTCGGCCCACCTCCTCGAGCACATGATCTTCAACAAGAGCACCGAGAACTTCGGGAAGGCGAAGGGGCACCGGACCTTCCAGGAGGTGCTCTACGAGGCGGGCGCCGATTCCTCGTCGACGAACATGACGACCTGGAACGACCGGATGAACGGCTACTCGACCGTCCCCGCCGGCAAGCTGGAACTGGCGATGCGGATCGAGGCGGACCGGCTCGGACGCGGCCTGATCCTGGACTCGGAGCGGCAGTCCGAGATGTCGGTGGTGAGGAACGAGTACGAGATGGGGGAGAACGACCCCTCGAACGCACTGGACAAGGCGGTGGTCGGGGCCGCCATCGTCGCCCACCCCTACCACTGGGACACGATCGGCTACCGGTCCGACATCGAAGGGGTGACGACCGAGAAGCTCCGCGAGCACTACAGGACCTACTTCTGGCCCGACAACTCCGAGGCGATCCTGGTCGGCGACTTCGACCCGGCCGCCGCCCTGGCGCTCTTCGACCGGACTTTCGGGGCGTTCCCGAAGTCGCCGAACCCGATCCCGCGCGTGGTGACGGTGGAGCCGCCGCAGGAAGGGGAACGGCGAGTGGTCGTCAGGCGCCCCGGCAGCGTCGGTCTCGTGGAGGCGGCCTATCCGCGCCCCGGAGCCCTGCATCCCGACTTCCTCCCGCTCGATGTCCTGACCTCGATCCTCGGCGAGGGAAAGAGCTCCCGGCTCCACCAGGCGCTCGTGGAGAAGGGGCTCGCCTCCAGCGTCTCGGCCTCGAACAACACGTTCCGCGACCCGTTCCTGATCCAGTTCGAGGCGAAGGTCGCGCCGGGCGCCACGCACGAGAAGGTGGAGGCGGCGCTGAAGGAGGTCCTGGCCGAGGTCGCGGCGAAAGGGGTGACGGAGGCCGAGGTGCGGCGGGCCCAGAGCCAGATCGAGGTGGCGGTGATCAAGAGCCGGGACGGGACCTTCCCGTACGCCGCCGCGCTGGGCGAAGCGGTGGCTTCGGCCGACTGGAAGTGGTTCGTCGGCTACGTCGACGGGATCCGGCGCGTGACGGCGGCGGACGTCCAGGCGGTGGCCGCCCGGACGCTGGTGCCCGACCATGCGACGATCGGGTGGTTCGTGCCGGAGGACCCGTCCGCCTCGAAGGGGGCCGCGAAGAGTGCCCTGGCCCCCTCTGCCGTGGCCGCACCGGTGGCGAAGGACGCGGCGGCCCCCGGGGCAGTCGCGGGATCCGAGGCGACGACAGGGAAGGCCTCCGCCGCCCCGAAGGTGGGGTCCACCTTCGCCTCCCGGACCGTGCGCAAAGTGCTGCCGAACGGCGTCACGGTCGACGTCCTGGAGAACCACGCCGTTCCGACGGTCGCGATCCACGGCATCCTCCTGGCCGGTGGAATCACCGCCCCTGCCGGAAAGCCGATCCTGCCCCAGCTGGCCGCGACGATGGTCCAGCGGGGGACCGCGAGGCGCGACAAGGCCGCGATCAACGCCCTGCTGGACGGTGCGGGCGCCTCGCTCTCCTTCACGTGCGGACCGGTCGAGACGACGATCTCCGGGGCGGGGCTCGCGCGCGACCTGCCGATGCTTCTCGAGATCCTGGGCGAGGAGCTGGCCGCTCCCGCCTTCCCCGCGGAGGAGCTCGTGAAGGCGAAGTCGGAGATGAAGGCGCAGCTGCTGGAGGCGAACGACAGCACGAGCCAGCGCGGCTTCGCGCGCCTGACGCAGGTCGTCTTTCCCACGGGCCATCCCTACCGGCAGGCCCCGCTCGACGAGCTGATCCGGAGCCTGGAGGTGGCCACCGCCGCCGACCTGAAGGCGTACCACGGCGCCCGGTACGGCGGGGCGTCGCTGATCGTGTCAATCGTCGGCGACGTGGACGCCGCCCGGACGATCGCCCTCGCGGAGAGGTCGCTGGGCGGCCTGCCGGTGGGAGCGCGCCCGGCGTTCCCCGAGCCGCGGACCGCGAAGGGCCCGGCGGGACGCGAGACCGTGACGATGAAGGGGAAGGCGAACATGAACCTCCTCCTGGGGGCGGCCAGCGGGCTGCGCTTCCAGGACGCCGACTACGAGGCGGCGCTGGTGGCGAACGGAGCGCTGGGGCAGACGCCGCTCACGTCGCGGATCGGAAAGCGGGTCCGCGACGCGGAGGGCCTCTCGTACAGCCTGGCGTCCCGTTTCTTCCTGACGGACCTCCTGGACGGGGTCTGGGCGGTCAACGTCAACCTCGCCCCGCCGAACCTGGCGAAGGCGTTGAAGTCGACGCGCGAGGAGATCGAGAGGTTCTGCCGCGACGGGGCTACCGAGGGCGAGGTGGAGGAGCAGAAGAGCGCGCTGGCCGGGAACTACCAGGTGCGGCTGGGGACGAACGGCGGCGTGGCGTCGGCGCTCTCGAATGCCGAGAAGCGGGGCGCCGGACCGGCCTATCTCGACGACTTCCCGAAGCGGATCCTGAAGGTGACCCGCGACGAGGTGAACGCCGCGATCAAGTCCCACCTGGCGCCCGAACGGATGAACCTCGTCGTGGCGGGCGACCTGGAGAAGCTCCCGGACTGAGTACTGAGGCCTGCCGGGGAGCGGGGGCCTCGCCCTGCCGGGCAGGAGACGGTCAGGGGAGGATCTCGACCGTCGCGCCGAACGGGACGGCGGCGAGAAGAGCGAGCAGGAGGAGCAAGGCGACGGAGTCCAGGGTAACCGCGGGTGTAACCTCCGCCAAGGCGATGATCGGCGGACTCTGTTGAAGTGCTCCCGGACGGGGCCCACGGCCTTCACGGTCGAGTTCGAGAGCGGAGAGGAGCTCCTCCGGGAGTACCGGACGAATCTCTCGATGGGGGGGCTCAGGCTGGAGACCCCGGACCGGGTTGCGCTCCACTCGACCCTGACGATCACGCTCCTGGGCCCGTTCGGCGCGGTGGAGACGTTGCAGGCCTCCGTGGTCGCCCCGCTTCCCGGCGGCGTGGCGCTGGCGGTGGGGACGCCGACCAAGGGCCTCCCCGACCGGCTCCTCGAACGCGCCGTCCCGGACGCTCTGGAAGCCGCGGACGCCCCGGATGGCCCCGGCCAGGAGGTGCCGGCCGGGCCGGACGAGGGCGCCGCCGCGGCTCCCGGTCAGCAGAACATGTGGGACCGCATCCGCGGCATGGGGCGGACGACGAAGCTCATGCTCGCGGGGAGGGCCGAGCGGACCGAGCGGGCGCTCCTCCTTCAGGACAACGACCCGCAGGTCCTCTTCTCGCTCCTGAAGAACCCCCGCATCACGCTGGACGAGGTGATCCGGGTCGCGAAGTCTCCCTATCTCACCTTCCAGACGGCGGAGGTGATCATGAAGAGCCCCCTCTGGATCGCGAACCTGGACGTCCGCGTGGCCCTGGTCCACAACCCGAAGGCGCCGCCCGCCTTCGCGATGCGGATCCTGGCGACCCTCCCGGAGTCAGAGGTGAAGGCGATCGCGAAGGGAGCGGCGACCAGCATGGCCCTGAAGACCGCCGCTCTCCGGCGCCTCCAGACCGGGACGTAACGGCCTCCTGGCCGAGGCTCTTCGCCGGGCCCGCGGGCGACGCGCGATCTTCCGTCCGGGCATGCCCGAAACCGCTCCAGAACACGAGTTTCCGGAGGGGGTTGCGGCTTCGGCGAAGGTGGATATACTCCGCCTCCTGTTCTTTGACGCGGGGTCGTAGCTCAGTTGGTTAGAGCGCAGGCCTGTCACGCCTGAGGTCGCGGGTTCGAGCCCCGTCGGCCCCGCCA
>CAIMWE010000034.1 GCA_903845115.1 uncultured Acidobacteriota bacterium
AGGCGCTTTCAAGGCGCGCCGACGCAGGCTGGAGTTGGCTCTCCGCCGAGGAGGCGCAACGCAGAAATCGCCCGCAGCCGCCTTACGCCCTTCGGGTTCGGGCGGCGCGCGGCCATCTGCTTTGTTGTCGCTCCTCCGAGGTCGGACGGCCACGTTCGTCGCGACGCCTCGCACCTGGCCACGCGGCGCTCCGAACGCACGTCATCGTATTTAGGGAGCGGGGTACTAAGGCCTCACTCCTTCTCGACCTCGATCCCGAACGCCCTCAGCTTCCGGTGCAGCGTGGTCCGATCGAGGCCAAGGCGCTCCGCCGTCCTCGAGACGTTCCCTTTCTGGTCCTGCAGCGCCCGCAGGACGATCCGCCGCTCGAACCCCTCCCGGGCCTCGGCGAGCGTCTGGTCCGGCAGGAGCTCGGCCGGCGGCTCGGCCGAGGGGGTCCGTCTCGGTCCGTCGGCGGGGAGGTCCTCCGCCCGGATCACGGAGCCGTCGGCCATCAGGTGGACCCGCTCGACGACGTTCTGCAACTCCCGAACGTTCCCGCGCCAGGGCCGCCGGGCCAGCTCCTCCAGGGCCAAGGGGTGGAACGTCTTGGGACGCCGCCCCCTCTCCCGCGCGACGCGCTCGGCGAAGTAGCGGGCGAGGACCGGGATGTCCTCGGGCCGCTCCGCGAGCGTCGGCACCTGGATCGGGATGACCGCCAGCCGGAAGTAGAGGTCTTCCCGGAACGTCCCGGCGGCGATCATCGAGGGAAGATCGCGGTTCGTCGCGGCGATGATCCGGACGTCCGTCGCGATCGTCCGGGAGCCGCCGACACGGGTGATCTTCCCGTCCTGGATCGCCCGCAGGATCTTGGCCTGCGTCCGGGCGGACATGTCCCCGATCTCGTCCAGGAAGAGCGTCCCCCCGTCGGCCTGCTCCCACTTGCCCTTCCGGTCCTCCGTGGCGCCGGTGAAGGCGCCCTTGACGTGGCCGAAGAGCTCGTTCTCGATCAGCTCGTCCGGGATCGCGGCGCCGTTGACCTCGACGAAGCGTTTCCCCGCCCGCGGGGAGGAGTCGTGCAGGGCGCGGGCGACCAGCTCCTTGCCGACGCCGCTCTCGCCGGTGATCAGGACGCGCGACTCGGAAGGTCCGGCGCGGCGGATCTCCTCCCGGAGCCTTGCCATCGCCGGGCCGTCCCCCAGGAGCGTCTCCTCTCCGGATTCCCTCGACGCCAGCTCCCGGCGCAGCTCGTCCCGCTCCCGGGCCAGGGCCGTCCGCTCGAGCGCCTTCTGGAGGGTGAGGAGAACCCGCTCGAGGGAGAGCGGTTTCTGGAGGAAGTCGTCCGCGCCGTTCCGGACGGCGGTCACCGCCGTCTCCACGTTGCCGTGGCCAGAGATCATGATGACCGGGAGGTCGACGGTCGCGGCCCGGAGGCGGGAGAGGACCTCCAGTCCGTCCAGGTCCGGGAGCCAGACGTCGAGGAGGAGGGCGTCGGGCCGCGGGCCGGACCCCTCCAGGACGCGCGAGAGGACGTCCAGGCCGCCGCCGACCGTGTCGACCTCGTAACCCTCGTCCTCGAGGATCTGGCGGAGCGTGGTCCTGATCCCGGGCTCGTCGTCGCAGATCAGGACGCGAGCCGCCTTCGGGCTCATCGCCACCTCGCGGCCCTGGACGATCGCGCGTCCGGTCTCATCAGGCAGGCCACTCGAGGAGGAAACGGCATCCGCGAGGGGAATTCTCCTCCACACGGACCCGGCCCGCGTGCTCCACCGCGATCCTTGCGGTGATCGCGAGGCCGAGACCGGTCCCGCGAGGCTTCGTGGAGAAGGAGGGGTCGAAGACGCGGCCCCGATCCTTCGCGTCGATGCCGGGCCCGTCGTCCGCGACCACGAGCCGCGCGCGGCCGTGCTCGACGGAGGCCAGGACCCGGACGGCCCCCCCCGGAGGCGTGGCCGAGACGGCGTTGTCGACCAGGTTGATCAGCGCCCGCTTGATCTGCTCCGCGTCGGCGCGGACGAGGGGGAGCTCCGCCGGGACCTCGGCCGTGACGGCCACCCCTCGCTTCGTCCCGTCGTAGAGCTTCGCCACCTGCTGGACGACGGCGGCGAGGTCGGTCGGGGCCAGGTCCGCGGCGGGAAGGCGGGCGAAACGCCCGAAGGCGTCCACGAGGCCGGCCAGCGTCCCGACTTCGGCGACGATCGCGGCCGCCCCCTCCTCCACCACCGTGACGAGCGGCGCGCCGGAAGGGGTCTCGCCGCGCGCCTCGGCGCGGGCCCGCTTCCCCATCCGTTCGGCGGCCAGCCTGATCGGCGTGAGCGGGTTCTTGATCTCGTGGGCCATCCGGCGCGCGGCCTCCTCCCAGGCTGCCGCCCGTTCGGCCTTCACCAGGGCCGTCGTCTCCTCCATCGTCACGACCCAGGAGGGGCCGTCGGTACCGGCGCCGGGGACGCTGACGGCCCGGACCTCCAGGATCCTCGGCTCGGTTTCGCCGGGAGGGGTCAGCTTGAGGCTCGCCTCTCGGGGGCCGGACCCGTCGAAGGCGCGGCAGAGGAAATCGCGCATCGGCGTCAGCCAGGGGGCGTCGAGGAACTCGCAGAGGGTCGTGGAGGCCGTGGGGGATTCCTCGCCGCGCCGGAGGAAGCGGCGGGCGGTCTCGTTCGTTGCCAGGAGGATCGACTGGGCCGCGGGGACCGAAGGCTGGGCGGGCGGCGCGCCGAAGGCCAAAACGCCCGCGTCGAGGTGGGCGAGGACCGTCCGGATCCGGCGCCGCTCCTCGTCGAGCCGGCGGTTCGTCCCGGCCAGCTCGGCGTTGGCGCTCTCGATCTCCTGCCGGCTCGCCTTCAGCTCCCCCGTCATGGTGTTGAAGGCGCTCGAGAGGGCGGCGATCTCGTCGCCTCCCTCGACCTCCACGAGGGCGTTGAAGTCCCCCGCTCCCACCCGCCGGGCCGAGGCCGCGAGGGCCGCGATCGGACGGGTGACGCGGCGGGCCAGGAGGAGTCCCGCCCACACCGCCGCGAGGAGGGTAATGAAGGCCAGGAGCAGGAACAGGAGCACCTGGGTCGCCTTCAGAGAGGCGCGCTCGGCCTCGAGCATCGCGTAGGCCGAGGAGGCGCGGGTGAGCGTGCGGATGGGTGCGGCCTCGGCGGGCGGATCGTAGGTGCCCGTGATCAGCATCCCCGCGGGCGAGCTGAGGACCGTTCGCCCCACCTGGCCCCCGTCCGGCGGCTGCTCGATCCGGCGCATCTGGCCGCGGGTCACGGCCTCCGCGAGCCAGGCCCCGGAAGGGTCGCTCACCTCGTGCACGGGCCAGCGCGGAGAGCTCACCGCCAGCGGAACGCCCACGGGCGGCCGCCACTCGATGAAGTCGAGGCCCGACATCTCGCGGGCCGACGAGAGGAGGGCCAGGCCCGCGGTCTCTCCACGCACGGAGCCCAGCGTGACGGCGAGCCGCTCGGCGACGGAGCGCTCCCGTTCGGCCGCCCGCCGCCGGACCATTTCGGAGACCTCGCGGCCCGAGTGGACGGTCTCGCGGACGGGCGCCTCGAACCAGAATTCCACGCTCCTCTGCAGGAGGCCCGTGATCGGCAGGAGGAGGAGCGCGATCGGGAGGAGGGCGAGCCCGACGTGCGTGGCGACGACCGTCACGCGGAACCGGGAGCCGAAGACCCCGCGCCGGGCCTCGAGGATGAGCTTCACGGCGCTCCGGCCGAGGACGAACACGAGGGCGAGGATCAGGACGACGACGATGTAGAAGAGAACGAAGAGGACGACCCGGTTCGCCGCGGCGCCCGGCGAGAGGGCCCGGGCCCTGAGGACCAGGGCGTAGCCGCCGGCGAGAGCGAGGCCAAGGGCGAGCCCGATCGCCGCCAGGATCCGGTTGTCGCGCTCCCAGCGCGTTCTCACGGGCGCTCCTCGGGCCAGACGAAGACCCTCGAGCGAGCCCATCCGGTGTCGATGGCCACCGGCACCACGCCGAGGACGATCCCCGAGGCGTACGTGCAGCGGACCTTCACGACGAGGCGCTTCCCGACGAGGTGGTTCCCCATCGTGAAGGCCGCGAACGGGGGAAGGTGGTATAGGGCTTCCTCCGTCTCGCTCGAGGTCGGGAAGTTCCGCGTCTCGAGGAGCTTCCCGTCGAGGCGTTTCTCGACGAGCCAGTCGGAATTCAACGGCCGGTAGGTGGCCGTGACCTCGTACTTCCGCTCGTCCTTCAGGCTGTCGAACCAGAAGTCCTTCGCGGCGTAGAGGCGGATCTCCCAGGCGTTGGTGGTCGGCAGGCCGGACGACAGTCGCTCCCGGACCTCGGGAAGGGGAGAGGGATCCACGTGCGCCTCCACCGTCAGCTGCTGGCCGCGGAACCCGACCGCGACGCTCCGGACCCTGGGCTCGACCGGCTCCGGGGGCGGGGCGCCTGGCGCGGAGGCGGCCGCGAGGACGGCGGCGCCCACGAGCAGGGCTTTCCGGAGATGCCGCCACGGAGCGAACATGCCGCAACTCTACAGGGTGAAGGGAGCGGCGGGGGACGGACCGCGGGGAAAAGTCAGTTCGCCGCGAGGGCTTCGGAGATCCCGGCGCGGGATTCGAGGGTGATAGACCCGCGCCTCTCGGCGTCGGTCCGGATCATCTGCGCGAGCGCGGTGTGCATCGCATGACCCGCCCGGTGCGCCACGACGTGGCCGAGGAGCGGGCGGCCGACCAGCGCCAGGTCCCCGAGGAGGTCGAGCGCCTTGTGGCGGACGAACTCGTCGGCGAACCGGAGCTCGCCGTTCTCGACGTGGCGAGAGCCCACGACGATGCAGTTGTCGGGCCGGGCTCCCCTCGCGAGACCTTTCGATTTCAGGTGCTCGTACTCGGCCAGGAACCCGAACGTCCGCGCCGGCGCGAGGTGACGGGAGTAGGACTCGGGGGTGACGACCATGGTGATCGACTGCTCGCCGATCGCGGGGTTCTCGAAGTCGATCGAGTACGTGATCCGGAGCTCGCGGGCAGGCCGGATCTCCAGGCGTTTTCCGGGCGCCTGGGGAACGGCCAGGACCCGAGACGGACAGATCGGGTCGATCGGCGCCGCCTGGCGGACGATCCTTCCCACCTGGAACGCCCGGATCCACGGGAGGGCGCTGCCGTCCAGGATCGGGAGCTCGGAGCCGTCGACCTCGACCGAGAGGTTGTCCAGACCCGACCCGAAGGCGGCCGAGAGGAGGTGCTCGACCGTCCCCACCTCTTCGCCCCTGGGGCCGAGGGAGGTCGAATAGTCGAAGCGCCCCGCCGCTTCGGAGACCGCCCGGATCTCGCGTCCGACATCGGTGCGGAAGAAAGTGATCCCTTCCCCTGGCTCCGCGGGATGGAGGACGACCTGGGCCTGACGCCCCGTGTGAAGGCCGATTCCGTGCACCCTGACGGGTCTCGCGAGAGTGGTCTGCGACCTCATCGTCCATCTGGCTACGCATTCTCGATGCCAGCGGGATCGGCTGGAAAAGAGTCGCTTCTCCACTCTCCCGGAGGCTACTGCGGGGCAGGGTGTGGCGTTGTCGCCACACTACTGCGGCGTCTGCGCCACTGCCGGAGGTAAATGGCGACCTGATATTCTGCCCTCGTGTCGTCCTCCGAAGACCGGCTGTTCCGGGAGGCGCTCTACCTCCTCCTGGAGAAGGTGAGGGTCACCAAGGCTGCCCTCTACCTGTTGGAACGGGGAGGGAGCTTCCGGCTCGCGGCGCAATACGGGTTCACGAGAGGGGATCGGCTGGCGGATCGATACCAGCGCAACGATCCTCTTCCCACGACGGTGTTCGAGCACCGTGAGCCCAGAATGATCAATGACATCCGGAAAGCGGGACGTCTCGCGAGCATCATGGAGTCCTCCTCCTCGGCGAGGCTGATGACGGCTCCCCTCTACGTGAGCGGGCGAATCGTCGGGTTCCTGGACGTCAGGGACAAGGCGGGCCGTGAGCCGTTCGTCGCCGACGATGTCGTGTGGGTCAAGGAAGTCCTCCGGCTCCTCGCAATCCGGGCGCGCTCCCTCCCCGAGTACGCCGGCGGCGACCGTGGGGCGGACGAACAACCCATGCCGGCTGCGACCGGGGATGGGGAGAAGAGCCTGGCCGACGCTGGCCCGGGTGGGGTCGCCAGCGAGGAAGAGGGGGGCTTCCTTCCCAGCTCGACGGATCGGATGCTCCAGGTCGTCCGTGAGCGGCTGCGGGCGGGAGCCGAGGGGATCAAGACCCCGGTCCCGTCGACCGGCCCCCCTGCCCGGGAAGTGGCCTATTACCGCGTCACCCTCGAAGCGATGCTGCGCTTGCCGGACGTCGCGGTGGCGGCCATCTCCCGGTACGCTCCCGGGGCGGCGACCGTCTGGTACGCGTCCGAACGGCCGCTCCAGTCCGACGTCCAGCAGGCCCTCTGCGAGAACGCGGACAAGGTCTACTCCCGCACCGCGAACCGTTTCCCTGTCCCGGCGATCCGCACGAGCCACCCGCTGGTGGCGCCCGCGGAGGCGGCGGCGCCCTTCTCGCGGTCGGAGATCGGCGCGATCCAGTCGTCGGTCGTCGCGTCCGCCGCGGACGAGGTCTCGATCCTGTCGTTCGTCTTTCGGGGTGCCGGGGAGGACGAGGCGAGGGAGAAGCTGCGGAGCGTCCATCTCCTGGTCAAGAGCACGCTCGGGGAGATCCGGGGCTCGGAGTCCTACCGGGAGGCGCTCCGGGGGATGGTGAACCGCTTCCTGGAGCCGGGCCTGAGGCGCTATTCGGCCCTGAAGGCCCATTCCTTCAGCGTGGGGCGGCTGGCCCGCAAGTTCGCCGGGTTCCTTTCGCTGTCGGCCCTCGAGACCGAGCAGCTGACCGTGGCCGCGATCCTTCACGACGTCGGATTGCGGGAGCTGAACTACGAGGAGCTCTCGACGAAACGAAACCTCGACGTCGGCGACGTGAAGCTCCTTCGCGAGCATCCCGCCCTTGGAGCATTTCTCGTCAACGAGGTCGCGTGGCCCTATCCGCTCGGGCCGTTGATCAGGCAGCACCACGAGCGCTGGGATGGCGCGGGATACCCCGACGGACTCGCCGGGCCACAGATCGCCTTCGGCGCGCGCGTCATCCACCTCTGCGAGGCCTTCGACGTCATGACGTCGCAGACGTCCTACCGGCAGGTCCTCCTGCTGCCACAGGCGCTCGAGGTCATCACCTCCAAGGCGGGGACCCAGTTCGATCCCGAGCTGGCTCCCGCGTTCCGGACGATGGTCGAGAGCCTTCGGTCATGACCTCCCGAGGCCGATGAGATCCAGGATCGACCGGCAGCAGGCGAAGGCCGAGGATCGTGTCGCGCGGACGAGCCGCGGAGACCGCCCCATCGCCACGAACCGGAGGGCCTTCCACGAATACGAGATCGTCGAGAAGATCGAGGCGGGGATCTCCCTGACGGGGACCGAGGTGAAGTCCCTCCGGGAGGGCCATGCGAACCTGGGAGACGGGTACGTGATCGTCGAGGGAGGGGAGGCCTGGCTCCACCACGTTCACGTCTCCCCGTACGACGCCGGGAGCTACAACAACCCGGACCCCGACCGGAAGAGGAAGCTGCTGCTGCACCGGCGCGAAATCGTCCGGCTCGCCTCGAAGATCCAGAAATCCGGCGCCACGTGCATCCCCCTCTGCGTCTATTTCAAGGGGCCCTACGTGAAGGTCCAGATCGCCCTCGCGATCGGGAAGAAGCAGTACGACAAGCGGGAGACGATCCGGAGGAGGGAGTCGGACCGGGAGGCGCGGAGCGCGATGAAGGCGGCCCGGCGGCGATGAGGAGCGGGTCGGAAGGCGGACGCTCGGACGGGACCGGCCGGGTCGCGACGGGCGGGTATCATCTCCAGCAGGCAGACAGATGACGCGCGTCTTGATCTCCGGAATCACGGGCCAGGATGGCTCCTACCTCACCGAGGACCTCCTGTCCGGGGGCGCCGAGGTTCATGGGATCGTGCGCCAGTCGAGCCTCCTCCAGCGGACCCGCCTCGACCACATCCCGGCTCTCGCGGCGGCCCGCACGGACGGAAGGCTGAAGCTCCACTACGCCGACCTGTCCGACTCCAGCAGCCTCCAGTGGCTCGTCCGCCAGGTCCAGCCCGATTTCCTCTACCACCTCGCGGGGCAGAGCCACATCAAGATCTCCTTCGACATGCCCGAGTACACCGCCGATTCGACCGGCCTGGGGACGCTGCGCCTCCTCGAGGCCGTGCGGCAGGGCGCTCCCGGGTGCCGCTTCTTCCTGGCCGCCACGAGCGAGATCTTCGGTCAGGCGGAGGAGTCGCCTCAGAACGAGAAGACGCCGATGGCCCCGGTGAACCCCTACGCGGCGGCCAAGGTGTACGCCCTCAATCTCGTCCGGATCTACCGGAGGGCCCACGGACTGTTCGCCTGCAGCGGGATCCTCTTCAACCACGAGAGCCCGAGGCGCGGCGAGAACTACGTCACCCGGAAGATCGCCCGGGCCGTCGCCCGGATCGCGCGCGGGCTGGAGACCACCGTCCACCTGGGCTCGCTGGAGCCGAGACGGGACTGGGGCTACGCCCTCGACACGGTGCGGGGCATCCAGGCTATCGCGAACGCTCCGGCTCCGGACGACTACGTCCTGGCGACGGGGGTCGCCCACTCGGTCCGGGACTTCTGCGAGCTGGCGTTCGGCGTGTGCGAGCTCGACTACCGGAGCCACGTGGTCCTCGATCCCGACTACACGCGCCCCGTGGAGATCTTCGAGACGCGGGGGGACGCGAGCAAGGCGAAACGGGAGCTGGGCTGGCAGCCGGACCTCACCTTCGAGGAGCTCGTCCACCTCATGGTCCGATCGGAGCTGGACGCCCTCGACCGGGGCGAGGAAAACCGCTAGCCCTCGACCCCTTCCAGGAAGCGCTCGACGATCTCGGCGAAGCCGCGTGGGTCGTCGAGCATCGGGTAGTGGCCCTGCCGGTGCAGGCTGAAGAGGCGGGCATCGGTCCGGACTCTCACGAGCTTCTGGACCTCCTCGGGGGCGACGAGAGGGTCTTCTCCGCCGGCCACGAGGCCGAGCGGGGCTTTTCCGCCCCGAAGACGGTCGGTGAGCGGCGGCGCCTCGAGGATGCCGTCGACGCTTCTCTCGATCGCTTCCGTCGCGGCGGCGGCGCCCGGGCCGGTCCTGGCCGCGAGGGCCCGTTCCACGAAGCCCTGCTTCCCGGGGCCCTCCGACACGAACCCGTACGAGAGGGCCCGCCTCATCTGGGCCTCGGAAACGCTCCGGAGGATGGCCGTCCGCGACATCGCCTTCCACTTGAGGCGGTCGGTCAACGAGTATCCGGCGGCCCCGAGCGGGGCGACGAGGAGGAGGGACGACAGGAAGCCGTTGGCCGCGGCGAGCTCCCCCGCCACTCGCCCGCCGAGCGAGTGCCCCACGAGGTGAGGGGACTCCAGCCCTTCCTTCCGGATCAGGTCGCCAACCCACGCGGCGAAGGCCGCCGGGGTCCAGGTCCGGAGCGAGCCGGCGGCCAGGCTGGAGCCGGGAAGGTCCGGGGCGACGACCCGGAACCGGGAGGGAAGGAAGGAGATCGCGGCACTCCAGTCCGCGCTCGACCCGCCGAGGCCGTGGAGAAAGACGAGCGAAGGGCTCGCCGCCGACCTCGCTCTCGCCCGTGTCGCCGTCACCGGCAATCCTCTCCGGTTGCGGCAGCCGGCGCGTGCGGAGACAATGCGCGCGGAGCGCGGGGCGTAGCGCAGGTGGTAGCGCGGCTGCTTTGGGAGCAGCAGGTCGGCGGTTCGAGTCCGCCCGCCCCGACCAGATCCTTCACCCGGGAGCACCCGCCGAAAGGTCGGGCGACGACGCCGGCGGGGAGGAGACGCCCCGCACGGCGGGAACGATCTCGCCCGGGACGTCCGTGATCACGCTCGCCGCTCCCAGGGCCGCGAAGCGAACGGCTTCGACGGGATCGTTGACCGTCCACACGTGGACGGGAATCTCCGCGGACCGGGCCTCCGCGAGAAGGCGATCGGAGGCCAGCGCCGCCTGCGGGGCGATGGCGCGGCACCCCTTCGGCAGGTCGGGCCAGAGCTGTCCCTCGGGACGGTAGGCCGTGCCGTCGAAGAGGAGGCAGGTCTCGATCTGAGGCTCGATCTCGCGAATCCTGCGGAGCATCTCCGTGCTGAACGAGAGGACGAGCGCCTTCCCCGTCAGGTGGAACCGGGTCAGCAGGGTGGCCACGCGGAACTCGAGGAGGGAGGGGCGGGGGGACGGGCAGGTCTTGAGCTCCACGAGGTAGGAGACCTGGCCCCCGTACCGGAGGAACACCTCCCGCAGGGTGGGGACCTCGCCGGAGAACTCGCCTCGCCGGGACGGTTCCTGCCGGAGCTCGAGGAGCGGAAGGCTCGACAGGGCCACGCGCCGCTCGCCCCGGAGTAGGTCGGGATCGTGGTGGACGACGGCTTCCCCGTCCGAGGTCAAGCGGACGTCGAGCTCGAATCCGTCGGCGCCCTCCGCCTCCGCCCGGTCGAAGCTCTCGAAGGTGTTCTCGAGCGCCCGGCGGGGCGAGCCGCGGTGTCCGTACACCCGCGTGGGACCGAGATGAGCTGAGTTCATGGTTCGTGCATTATCCTCGCCCCGATGCGGAGCGACGAGAAGAACCGGAACAGGCCCCCCCGCGCGGCGCGTCCGGCCGTCGTCGCGGCCGACGAGACCCCGGCCGCCCTTAGGCGGAAGCCGGCACGCCGGGCCAGGCCGCTTCCCGACGGCCCGTTCCCGGTTCCGGTCTCCACGCTCGACTGGCTCCTCTCGCGGGAGAACCTCGCGACTCGATGCGTCGCTCTCCGGGACCTCCTCGGGCGGACGTCGAAGGACCCGGAGCTGAAGAAGGCGATCCGGGAGTTTCCGAGAGACCCGTACGTCCGGGACCTCCTCCCTCTCCTGGCCAGGCGGCTGGCTCCGGGCGGGAGAACCGAGGAGCTCGAGCGGCTTTACGACGGGGGACTGTGGCAGACCCTCTTCCTCACCGAGATCGGCGGGGGAGCGGCTCTCCCGGAGATCCGGCGCGCCGGGCCGGTCCTGCTGGCCCACTGGGAGCGGAGCTTCGTCGAGATCCAGCGGAACGAACCGCTCTCGGCCGACCCGGTGCCGTTCTCCTTCGCGTGCCGGGTCCTCGCCCGGATCGGGTTCGCGGAGGATCCCCGCGTCCTGATGGCGGTCGACTTCCTCGCGCGGCGCCGGATGACGGCCGACCGTCAGGCCCTTCCCGCCTCCAAGGACCTCCTCCTGTACGCGTCGATCCCGGAGGCAGGGCGGACGGCGACGGTCCACGATGCGATCGCGTTCGCCGTGGAACGAGTGGTGAGGGAGGAGCTGGTGACGGTCGCCGCCGAAGGCTCGCACCCGATCGTCTTCCCGGCCTTCGACCGGTCCGACCCCCTCGAGGTCCTCGAGGCGCTGGCCGCCGTCGGCGAGGGAAAGCGACCGGGGGTGGCGTCGGCTCTCGCGGTGATCGCCTCCCGGGCCGATCACCGGGCCCGGTGGAGGCTCGAGCGTTCTCCCGCCTTCCCCATGCTTCTCGAGCTCGAGACGCCGGGGGAGCTCTCGCGATGGGTCACGCTCCGGGTCCTGAGAGTGCTCCAGCACTTCCAGGGCCTGACGACGAGCGCGGGAGACCGGAGAGGCTAGTGCTCCGTCCGCGCGATAGGCGTCATCGCGCGCCCGGCGTCGCCCTCGCCGCCATCGCCTTTCTTTCGACGGGCTGCGGCTCCGACTTCCTCGGGGCGCCGCCTCGCGTGAAGACCGACGGCTTCCGCGCGGTCGCCTCGATCGGGGAGGGAGGGACGGCGAGGTCGTTCGACATCGTGGTCCGGGGAAGTGACGTTCGCACCGACCTCGGGAAGGGGACGAGCTGGCCCGTCCTCGTGACCCGGCAGACACCGCCGAGGGCGTTCGAGCTCGACCCGGCCGGAAAGCGCTACCGCGAGCTGGACCCCGGCAAGGTCTCCCCGGTGCTCGGGGACTTCCCCCTGGCGCCGGGGTTCTCCGAGCACCGGGAAGCGGGGCGCCGCGGGCTGACCGAGTACTACCGCGAGAGCGACGCGGTCTTCGCCGGCAACGCCTGCCAGCTCTGGCGGTTCGAGGATCGCCCGGAGGATCCCGGCTCCCCGTCGACGACCTACTGGGTCTCGCCGGCCCTCGACAACCTCGTGGTGCGGATGGACCGCGAGACGCCGGACGGCGGCGGAACGACCCTGAAGCGCACCGTCGAGCTCCGCAACGTCCGGCCCGGGGCGAAGCCGGACCTGTTCGAGGTCCCCGCCGGCTACGCGAAGGCGGCGGCGCCGGAGGCTGGAGCCCGGCCTTGAATCCCCTGGTCATCTCCGGGACCCGCCCGATCGCCGTGTCTCCGCCGCTCGTGCTCGCGCCGATGGCGGGGATCACCGACATGACCTACCGCCTTCTCCTCCGCCGGATCGGAGGGGTGGGGCTGGTGACGATGGAGTTCGTCTCCTCCGAGGGGCTCACGCGCGGGAACCGGAGGACCGAGAGGCTCCTCCGTTTCGACCCCGCCGAGCGGCCGCTCTCCATCCAGATCTACGGCGCCGACGCCGGCCGGATGGCGGTGGCCGCCGCCCGCGTCGAGGAGCTCGGGGCCGACGTCTGCGACATCAACATGGGGTGCCCCTCGAACAAGGTCCTGAAGGGGTGCGCGGGAGCCGGGCTGATGCGGGACCTGAAGAAGGCCCGCGAGATCATCGCGGCCTGCCGCAAGGCTCTGGTCACGACGCCGCTCACGGTGAAGTTCCGGGCCGGGCTCCGGCAGGAGAGCCTGAACTACCTCGAGCTCGGGAGGATCTGCGAGGGAGAGGGAGTCGCCGCGATCGCCCTCCACCCGAGGACGGCCAGGCAGATGTACACCGGGCGGGCCGACTGGTCCCTGATCGCGCGGCTGAAGGAGGCCGTCTCCATCCCGGTCATCGGCAACGGAGACGTAGAGACCCCGGAGGATGCGGTCCGGATGTTCGGCGAGACCGGCTGCGACGCGGTGATGATCGGCCGGGCGACGATGAAGAACCCCTGGATCTTCCGGCAGAGCGCGGCCGCCTGCGAGGGCCGTCCCTACCTGGCCGCGACCCTCGAGGAGCGGAGGGAGATGATCCTGGACCACTTCCGGCTGATCCAGCGGAACGACGCCGACGTGCCGAAGGCGATGATGGGGAAGCTCCGGACGTTCACCGGCTGGTACACGCACGGGCTCCCGAGCGGCCGCGACCTCCGCTGCCGGATCCAGTCGCTGTCCAGCCCCCAGGCCTTCCTCGAGGCCGTCGAGGAGTTCTTCGCGGCCAGGAGGCGGGACGCGGCGTAGGGGAGCGACATTCGCATGCGAAAGGCGCGTGTCCCGTTCCACCCGATCGCGGTCAGGGTCCTCCGGCCGGGAATCCCCGTCCGGTGCCTCTCCGCCTACCGCTGACCCGGAAGGAGGTCGATCATCCGGCGCAGCGCGGCGGTGTGGGCCGAAGTCGTTCCGCAGCAGCCGCCGACGATCCTCGCCCCCGCCGAGATCCACCGCTCCGCCAGCGCCGCGTAGCCGTCCGGAGAGATCGGCTCCGCATAGAGGCCGGCAGCCTCGTCGAGCGCCCGCCCGGTGTTCCCCCAAGCGGCCAGCGGGTGGTCCGGGAGCGCCCGCGCGATCCGCCGGAGCTCCTCCCCGACGAGGCGGGCGGGAATGCAGTTGACGCCGACCGCGGCGAGCGGGCCCGCGGCCGCCGACACGGCCCGGGCGGCCTCCTCGAGGCTCTCGCCGGAGAGGAGCCAGCCCTCCCCGCCGGAGACGAAGGTGACGACGACGGCGAGTCCGGTCGCCCTGGCGCCCCGGGCCGCGGCGACGGCCTCGCGGAGGGAGTTCATCGTCTCGACGACGATGAGGTCGGCCCCCGAGGCGGCCAGTCTCCGGGCCTGCTCCTCCTGCTCGCGCTCCAGGCGGTCCGGGCCAGGGCAGAGATCCGGGCGGTAGCAATCCTCGAGCGGCGAGAGGGATCCGGCGACCAGGACGGGCCTCCGCGAGACGTCCGCCCGGGCCCTTCCGAGAGCGCCCCCTTCGCGTGCGAGGGAGACGGCCCTCCGGGTCAGCAGGTCCGCCTCCCGCGGGGCATCCGCCTCCGGGACGCCCGACGCGACGAGATTCCTGGCGTGCGTCCGGAAGGTCGCGGCCGTCAGGACGTCGGCGCCGGCCGCGGCGTCAGCGGCGTGGACCTCCCGGAGGAGGTGGCCGTCTCCGCGGAGGGAACGCGCGCTCCAGAGAGGGGGAATCGTGTCGGCCCCTCGCCTGGAGAGCTCGGTCCCGACGGCGGCGTCGAGGAGGAGGATCTCGCCGGACGAGAGGAACGCGCGACCGTCCAGGGTGCTCACGGTCCAAAGGCCCCGCTCATCTTGCTAGTATCGCAAGACGATGTCTCAGAAGAAGAAATGGGCCTTGATCCTCGGAGCCTCGTCCGGGTTCGGCGAGGCGGCGGCCATCGCGCTGGCGAAGGCCGGGCGGAACGTGTTCGGCGTCCACCTCGACCGGAGAGCGACCCTCCCGAACGTGGACCGGATCGTCGCGACCCTGGCCAGGGAGGGAGCGGCCGCCCGCTTCTTCAACATCAACGCGGCCGATCCCGAGAAGCGCGCCGAGACCGTGGCCACGATGAGGGAGATCCTCCAGGCTGAAGGGAACCACCCGGGGGGGATCGACGTCCTCCTCCACTCGCTGGCGTTCGGGACGCTGAGGCCGTTCCTGGCCGACGAAGCCGCGGAGCGGATCTCCCCCGCCCAGGTGGCGATGACCCTGGAAGTGATGGCCAGCTCGCTCATCTACTGGACGCAGGAGGTCGTCGCCGGCGGCCTCATGGGAGAGGGCTCCCACGTCTTCGCGATGACGTCGGCGGGCGGGCACCGGATCTGGAGATCGTACGGGGCCGTCTCCGCCGCCAAGGCGGCGCTCGAGAGCAACTGCCGCCAGCTGGCGGTCGAGCTCGTCCCGAGGAAGATCGCGGTCAACGCGATCCGGGCGGGGGTGACCGACACGCCGGCCCTCCGGAAGATCCCGGAGTACCAGCGGATGATCGACCGGTGCCTCGCCCTGCATCCCGCCGGCCGGCTGACCCTCCCCGAGGACATCGGCTCCGTCATCACGGCGATGGCCCGCCCCGAAACGGTCTGGATGACGGGGAACGTCCTGGGCATCGACGGGACGGAGGACCTGGTCGGGTAGAGGGGCCCGCGCGGAATCCGGAATGCCCGAGATGCTGGTCCTCCCGCCAGACTCGTTCGCCCTCGTGACCGGCGCTTCCTCGGGGATCGGAGAGGCGATCGCCGAACGTCTCGCGGCGCGCGGCGTCTCCCTGATCCTCGCCTCGAGGTCGCTCCCGAAGCTGGAGGCGCTCCGGTCGGACTGGTCGGCCCGCTACCGGGTCGCCGTCGAGACGATCGCGGTCGACCTCTCCGAGCCGGACGGGCCGGCGCGGCTCTGGGCCGCGACGGAGGGGGCGGGAAGAACGGTTTCCCTCCTCGTCAACAACGCCGGGTTCGGCCTGAACGGGGCGGAGGCGGAGCTGCCGCTCGAGAGGACGGCCGAGATGATCCGGCTGAACGTCGGGGCGACGGCCGAGCTGACCCACCGCTTCCTCGTCGCGATGAGGTCCCGCCGGTCGGGGTGGATCCTCAACGTGGCCTCGACGGCCGCCTTTCTGCCCGGTCCCTGGTTCGGAACCTACTCGGCGACGAAGGCCTTCGTCCTCTCGTTCAGCCAGGCCCTCCACGAGGAGGCGCGGCGGGACGGCGTCACCGTGACGTGCCTCTGCCCGGGCTACACCCGGACGGGCTTCCAGGCCGCCGCCGGGATGAAGCCGGCCGACGAGACGCCGCTCTTCCCCGTGATGTCGGCCGGGGCGGTCGCGGAGGCCGGTCTCGCGGCCCTCGAGAGGGGACAGCCGGTCGTCGTCCCCCACTTCCTGGACCGGCTCTGGATCGCCTCCCTCCGGCTGTTCCCGCGCTCGTTTCCGCCGCGCCTCGCCGCGGCCTTCTTCCGGCGAAGCCGCCGGCAGGGCGCGTAGCAGGACCGGGGAGGAGAGCCACGATGTGCGGCCGTTACGTCGTCACGAGCCCGCTCGACGTCCTGCGCCAGCGGTTCGGGTTCGGCGGCGACGCTCCCGGCTACCGCCTCCGGTACAACCTCGCTCCCAGGCAGCCGGCTCCGACGGTGGTCGAGAGGGAGGGCCGGGCTGTCGTCATGATGACGTGGGGCCTCGTCCCCTCCTGGACCGGGGAGCTCGCCAAGGCGCTCCGGCCGATCAACGCCCGGGCCGAGACGGCTCCGGACCTCGCCTCCTTCCGCGGGCCGTTCCGGAGAGGCCGGGTGCTCGTCCCCGCCACGGGGTTCTTCGAGTGGAGGGGCGCGAAGGGGACGAAGGGCCGGACGCCGGTCCTCTTCCGTCGAAGAGACGGCGAACCGTTCGCGTTCGCGGGCCTGTCGGACAGATGGAGCTCGGGAGACGGCGCGGTCCTGGAGACCTTCGCGATCCTGACGGTGCCGCCGAACGAGCTGGTCGCCGCGGTCCACGACCGGATGCCGGCCATCCTGGGGAGGGAGAGCGAATCTGCCTGGCTCGATCCCGCCACACGGCCGGAGGAGGCCAGAGCCCTCCTCCTTCCCCACCCGCCTGGCGAGATGGAGGCGTTCGACGTGAGTCCGGCGGTCAACTCGCCGGCCGTCGACCGGCCGGAACTCGTCCTCCCCACCGGGCCGGTTCGGTAGATTGCGGGCAGAGGCACCCCGGTCTCCGGTCTCCAGCCTCTCAGATCGAGACGAGCCCGGCGCCCCAGTGAAGGCCGGCCCCCAGCGCGGTGAAGCAGACGAGGTCGCCGCGCTGGAATTTCCCGAGGCGCGACGCCTCGTCGAAGACGATCGGGAGGGTGCCGGCGGTGGTGTTGCCGTACTTCTGGATGTTGTTGAACACCCGCTCGTCGGGGAGATCGAGAGCCTTCTGGACCGCCTCGTTGATCCGGAGATTGGCCTGGTGCATGAGGAGGAGCTTCACGTCGTCGAGCGTCCGCCCGTGGCGGCCGAGCACCTCCCGGACGGCTGCGGGCATCAGCTGGACGGCCAGCCGGAACACCTGGCGCCCTTCCACGATGGGGATGGTCGCCAGGCTCTCGAACATCGCCGGAGTGAAATAGGGCCGCGACTTGCAGCCGCCGCCGGGGATGTGCAGCTTGTCCCAGTGGGTCCCGTCCGTGTACATGACGAACCCGAGGAATCCCCGCCCGTCTCCGCTGTCGTTCGCCTCCAGGACCATCGCTCCCGCGCCGTCGCCGAAGAGGACGGCCCGGTCGCGCATCCCCGACGCCGTCGCGCGCCAGAACGGGTCGCACGGGCCCTCGGCCTCTCCTTTCACGACGTCCCAGACCGATTCGGGCCACGGCATGAGGCCGCTGTGGCACTCGGCCCCGACGAGGAGGACCCGGTCGTACATCCCCGATCGGATGAACGCGTCCGCCGTCTGCATCCCGGAGAGAAACCCGGCGCACTGCATCCGGATGTCGAGGGCGTGCGTCGAGGGCTTCATCCCGAGCGCCGCCGTGAGAAGGCCTCCGTTGCCCGGGAAATAGTAGTCCGGGGTCATCGTCGCGAAGATGACGAGGTCGATGTCCGACGGCGAGAGGTTCGCGCTCGCGAGGGCCGCGCGGGCGGCCTCCACGCCGAGCTGGGCCGACCCGGTTCCGGCCTCGGCGAAGCGGCGCTCCTGGATTCCGGTCCGCTGGACCACCCACTCGTCGGTCGTGTCCATCAGCCGGGACAGCATCTCGTTCGTGTAAACGCGGGGCGGGACGTACATCCCCGAGCTCCGGATGACGGTCGTGCGTGCGGAGAGAGGCCGGACGGTGCTCACCCGCGGAGTCTAGTTCGTGTCCGGGAACGGCGGGAGGTCCGAGCGCCGTCCTGCCTTCACCGAAGGCCGGGCAGGAGCGTGCAGCCCTCGCGAAAGCCGTAGTCGCAGGCCCGGCGGGCGTCGCGTCGGGCCTCTTGCCACCGTCCCTTGTCGAGGGCGTCGAGCGCTGAAGCATAGGCGAGGGCCGGGCTGCGGGGGGCCCGGCGCAACGCCTTGTCCAGCTCCCCGCGGAGGTCTCCGCGGACGTCGGAGAGGGCGATGCCGAGGATCCAGCCGGATTCGTCGGCGGGAAAGCGTCCCCGGGCGGCGATCAGGTCGCGGGCGAGCGCCAGCTTCCTGCCGTCGAGGGGCGACGCCGGCGGGTCGGAGAGCGCCCGCTGCAGGAGCTGCCACGCCTCGACGCCGTTCCCGTCTGCGAACGCGATTCCCGCCCGGCTGTAAGCCAGGAGGAAGTCGGCCTCCTTCCCCATGGCCCCCGGGAGCGCCCTCCTCGTCTCGCTCGCGGCATCGACGAAATCGCTCCGGAGCAGGCGCCTGCCGGGTCTCCGGGACGGGTCGAGCGTCCCCCAGGCGGCCGCGAGGGAGGCTCGGGAATCGGCGGGGGGCCGCTCCGGGCGGGGCTCCTGCACGGAGGCGCGTCCCGGCGAGACGCCGGGGACTGCCGCGGGTTCGGAGGAACGGTCCCGGGAGGCGGAGGCCGTGGGGATTGGGGGGACGGCCGGGGCTTCCGCGGCCGGAGCCGCGGTGCTCGGAGGAGCGGAAGTAGGGGCCGGAGTCGGGGGGATCGCTGCCGGCGCCGGAGGGCGCCGGCGAAGGGTCTCGAGAAAGGTGGACCCCGGTTGCCGGACGAAGAGGAAGTAGCCGCCGAGGCCGAGAGCGGCCAGGGCGAGAAGAGCCAGCGCGGAGAGGGGGCCGGTCCGGCTTGCGCTCCCCGTCGCCGTCGTGGGCGAGGCCAGCGGGAGAGGAGGGGGAATCGAGTGGTGGGGGGAGGCGGCCGGTGGTCCGGAGACGACGGTGGGTTCCTGGCCTGACGGGCCGCTCGAGGCTGGCACCGGAGCGGGCGGCGGGGCCGACTGGGGCGGAAAGCTGTCCGGGTCCCGGACGACGCCCAGGGCGGAAGCGAGCGAGGAGACGAACGCCCCGCAGCTCGGAAAACGGGAGGCCGCGTCCTTCGCGAGCGCTCGGGCGAGCACCGCGTCCGTGGCCACCGGGATGTCCGGGCGATGTTTCGACACTGCCTCCGGCGGAACGGCCACGTGCTGGTGGAGGACCGCGAGCGGGGAGTCGGCGTGGAAAGGGACGCTCCCCGTCAGCATCTCGAACGCGATGATCCCGAGGGCGTACTGGTCGGCGCGTCCGTCGAGCGGCTTTCCCTCCGCCTGCTCCGGGGCCATGTAAAGGGGCGTCCCGAGGACGGTCCCCGTCGTCGTCAGCCCGGAGGCGGACTCGGCGCTCCTAGCGAGCCCGAAGTCCGCGAGCATCGGAATGCCCGACGAGTCGATCAGGACGTTTCCGGGCTTCACGTCCCGGTGGAGGATCCCGTGGCCGTGCGAGTGGTCGAGCGCCCGGGCCACGGCCATCAGCCAGCCGACGGCGGTGGGGAACGGCACCGGCCCGAGGATCCGGTCCTTGAGCGAACCCCCTCCGACGAGCGGCATCACGAGGAAGGAGATCTGCCGGCCATCGACGTCCGCGGACCCGAAGTCGAACACCGGGAGGATGTTCGGGTGCTGGAGACCCGCGACGAGCCGCGCCTCCCGGAGGAACCTCTCCGAGAAGCTGGCGTCCTGGGCGATCGGGTCGAGGATGACCTTGACGGCGACCGACCGGTGGAGCGTGGTGTCCTCCGCCTCCCAGACCTCGGACATCCCTCCGCGGCCAGCCCTCCTCACGAGCCGGTAGCGCCCCAGCAGGGTCCCTTCTCCGATCGGCATCGCCTCAGGGGCCGATATCTGCCGCCGAGAGAGCGCCGTAGAGGGCGATCGAGCCCTTGGGGCCGGTCATCGCCACGTCCAGGGCCTCCTCGGCCCGGAGGACGAGGCTGAGCGTATCGAAGGCATCCTCCGGGTAGGCGGCGATTCCGACGGTCACGCCGAGCCGGATCCCTTCCTGGTCCAGCTGCGAGTCGACGGCGCCGTCGAAGTTCTTCTGGATCGCCTCCACGGCGCGGCGGGCCTGGGCCTTCGTCGCGTCGAAGACGAGGATCCAGAAGCGGTCCCCGCGATCGCGAGCCACGAAGTTGACGGCTCGCGTCGCGCGGACGAGCTGCGCCGCGGCCCGGGGGAGGAGGGCGTCGCCGAAAGGCGTCCCCAGCCGCTGGTAGGCCTCGCCGAGCCCGTCGAGGCGGACGTAGGCCACGGCGATGGACTGTCCGTTCCGCTCGGCGCGCCGGGTCTCGCCCTCGAGCCTCTTGAGAATCGACGTCCGGTTGTAGAGGCCGGTCTGGGAGTCCCGCTCGGCCTGGGCCTCGATGATCCTCATCATCCTGGCGTTGTGGAGGGCGATGGCTCCGGAGTCCGCCAGGAGTGCGAGCTGTCCCGCGACGTCCGCCGACCAGGCGGTGGAGCCCCGGCGGAGGCCCAGGGAGAGGACGCCGACCGGCTCGTCCTGATAGACCAGCGGCAGCACCGCGGCCCGGGCGATCGGGGTGCCCGAGGACGACGCGGATGGGAAGAGATCGGCCACCTCCAGGTCGTTCAGCAGGGCGAGGCCCTTCTCGAGAAAAGCCCGGACGATCGGATGGGCGAGCGCGTCCATCGGGACCGTCCGGCCGACGTCCTCGGCGCTCTCCGAGCCCCAGCGCGCGGTCACCTCGAGGGTCTTCTCCTGGGGGTTGGCGTCCCAGAACTGGGCTGCGTCGGCCTTCAGGAGCGTCACCGACTGCTCGCAGAGGATCTGCTTGATCCGCTGGGAGTCGAAGGTGGTGGTGAGGGAGCGCCCCACCTCCCTCAGGCGGTCCAGGAACCGGTAAGACTCCCGCTCGTTCTCCAGCAGCCGCGCGGAAGTGACCGCGAGGGAGAGCTCGACGGCCACCGCCTCGAACGACCGGAGGATCGTCGGGCCGATCCCCCGCTGGCGCCCTCCCGTCACGGCCGCGAGGACCCCGACGACGGCGCCGCGGTACGACAGGGGAACCGCCAGGAGGCTGATGGGCCGCGGCAGGTGCCGGATGGTCTCGGGGGACGGGATCAGGGAGAGTCCGCGCGGGTCGGAAGAGACGTCGGCCAGGAGGACGTGGGAGCCTTCCGCGGAGAGGTGGGAGACGAGGCTGTCGGGAACTTCCTCTCCCCGCCTCGGGGTCGCCGTCCCCGTCTTCACGTAGACCGCGGAGGAGCCGGAGAATTCCCCGCTCGAGGCGAGGCGTACGGCGCAGTAGTCGAGGTCGAAATAGGGGCCGACCTCCTTGACCGTCCGCTGGAGGATGGCCTCCAGCTCCGTCAGGCCTCCGAGGGAGGTGTGCAGGCGCGCGACGAACGCGATCCTCTCGGTCGTCCGCCGCTCGGCCTCGATCAGCCGGGCCTTCTCGAGGGCGCCGGCCGCGAGCCGGGAGAGCTCCTGCGCCAGGCGCATCTCCTGAGGCGTGAGGACGAAGGAGCCCTTGCGCGACATCGTGAGGAATCCGAACACCGTCTCCCCGGCCTGGAGCGGAAGCGCGAGCCGGCGGCGAAGCTTCGGACCCGTTCCCACGGGAGCCTCGTCGTCGAACGTCGGACCGTGGGCCGACAGGCAGCGAACCAGGATCTCCTCGTCCTCGATGGGGCGGCGTCCGCCGGTGCCGCCGGTACCGCCGCCGGGGGGCGACCCGTGGCTCAGGATCTGCTCGATCTCCTTCGTGTCGGCGTCGAAACGGTGGGCGCGGACCTGGTCGAACTCCAGCTGCCGGGCGAGCGAGGCGACGGTCAGCCGGATCACTTCGTCGGCGTTGAGCGAGTGGAGGGCCCCCGAGGCGAGCTCGAAGAGGGCGACGGCTTCCTCCCGTCTCTGGATCAGCGAGGAGGTCGTCCGCTCGCGCTCGAGGATGTGCGCGATCGCGCGGGCGAAGTACCGGGAAGCCTCCTCGTGGTCGGCGTCCCGTCCGGCCGTCTGGGTGAAGGCGAGTCCGAAGGCGCCGCGGACCTGGTCCGAGACCTTGACGGGGACGCCGACGAGGCCGATGCCGCCGTCTCGGGATTGCCGCTCGCGGCCGTGACTGACGATCTCCTCCA
This sequence comes from uncultured Acidobacteriota bacterium, assembly GCA_903845115.1. GTDB lineage: Bacteria > Acidobacteriota > Thermoanaerobaculia > UBA5066 > UBA5066 > CAIMWE01. Next base: position 22,076 of record CAIMWE010000034.1, read on the forward strand.
GGAGCCTGGTCAGGTTCTGCTCGGCGGCGGCCGCCGCCGTCGACCGTCCGAGGCGGGTGATCGGGGGCGCTCCGCCCGCCGGAAGGAGGGCCACGGCCGCGGCGTCGAAGTAGCCGAGGGCGGCGTCGAGGATTCCTCCGATGGCCTCATCGAGGAGACGACCCTCGCGAAGGGCCCCCTCGAGCGCTTTCAGCAGCGCAAGGGCAGTACCGGCGTCGGGCGGCATAGAAACTACGGCTAGTCTAGATCACTCTCGCCCGGCGCGTCAGGCGCCCTGGTCCGGCTGCGCGGCTCGCCCGGGGGAGAGGCGTTCCGACCAGAGGCTCTGCCCGACGAGCAGGAGCATCCCGACGTCCCGGGCGATCACCCATCCCATGTCCTGGAACCTCTCCTCCACGCTGCGGCCGGCGGCCGACACGTCGAAGCATCCACAGTCGATCGGGTTGCCCCGGATGAGGTTGAAGCCGATCGAGACGATGAAGAGGAGAAGGAGGATCCCGATCGCCGAGGAGGCCGTCCGTCTCCAGATGCCGAGGACGAGGGCGACCCCGGTCAGCAGCTCGAACCAGGGGAGGAAGAGACCGGCGCCGTTTACCAGCGCGCCGGGGAGCATCCGGTAGTTGTAGATCATGTGGGCGAAGGAGGGAGGGTCGGCGATCTTGGGCAGCGCGGCGACGATGAAGACGGCGCCGAGGAGGATCTGGACCCGGACCGTGAGCCACGGATGGCCAAGTACCCCGCGGGCGGTCATGGCCTCGGCCCCGAGCGGGAGGGCCCTCCCCGCTTCTGCCAGTCGGGCCAGCCGTCCCGGTAGACGAGGGCGTTGACGAAGCCGGCCCCGAACAGCTTCTCGGCCAGCATGTGCGAGTCCTCGCACTCCCCGCCCGAGCAGTAGAGGACCACCGGCCGGTCCTTCGCCGGGACCTCGTCCTGGAGGGCGAAGACCTTCTGGTCGACGTCCGACTCCCACACGGAGAAGCTGCGCGCCCCCACGACGTGGCCCTCCTCGTAGACCTTCGTCCGCCGGGCATCGAGGAACGGCACACCTGCGGAGTGGGCCCAGAGGGCGTCCGTTCCGGAGACCTCGGCGAAGGGCCGGTCGGGGTGGGGCGGGAAGCGGGACAGGAGGCTCTCTCCCGATGGGACGCCGGGGAGAGGCTCCGGAGCCGCCGGAGCGCCCGCCCCTCCCTTCGCCGACGGGCTCCCGGAGGGGATGGCGCGGGTGGGGGGGGCCGGCAGGGACGTCGTGGCCCCGGCCGGGACCGGCCCTGGCGACGAGGCCGCCGCGACCGGCGCCGGGGCCGCCGGAGGAGTCGAGGGTGCGGGTCCAGGGGCGGGGTCCTGGGCGGGCTGCGGTACGACCTGGGCGTTCGGGTACCGGCCGACCGGGGTCAGCTTCCGCTCGCGTCCGGCCAGGTAGTTCGAGACGGCCGCGCAGAGGGCGGCGCAGACGACGAGAGCGGATAGTTCGGCGAAGAATCGGCGCACGTTTCGACCTCTTCCATGTCCCGCTGGCGGGCCCGGGCCATTGTAAGCAAGCTGGAGACCTGATCCTGACGCCGGGACTACTCCGGGGCGCCAGGACCGAAAGAAAGAGGGAGATGCCATCCGGCATCTCCCTCCGCGTCCCGGGGTGAAAAGACCGGCCCTACTTCCGGCCGCCCTCTGCCGCCCACTTCTCGAGCATGGCGGTCGTGACCGACTTCGGGCGCTCAAGGGCGTAGCCGAGGCCGCGGTCCCAGGTGATGTTGGCCATGCAGCCGAGGGCGCGGCCGACGCCGAACAGGACGGTGTAGAAGTCCCACTCCTTGAGCCCGTAGTACCACTGGATGACGCCGGACTGCGCGTCGACGTTCGGCCACGGGTTCTTCGTCTTGCCGTGCTCGGTCAGGACGCCGGGAGCCGTCTCGTAGATCATCGAGACGAGCTGGAACAGGGGGTCGTCCTTCAGGCCCGGGGTGTTGAGGCAGAAGTCGCGCTGAGCCTGGTAGCGTGGGTCGGTCTTCCGGAGGACGGCGTGGCCGTAGCCGGGGACGACCTGACCGGCGTTGAGCGTGTCCCAGAGGGCCTTGGTGACGTTCTCCTTCGTCGGAGCCTCGCCGCCCAGCTTCTTCTGGAATTCCATGATCCAGGAGAGGACCTCCTGGTTGGCAAGGCCGTGGAGCGGCCCCGCGAGGCCGTTGATGCCGGCGGAGTAGGCGTAGTAGGGGTCGGAGAGGGCCGAGTGGACGAGGTGCGTCGTGTGGGCCGAGACGTTTCCCGACTCGTGGTCCGAGTGGAGGATGAAGTACATCCTCGCCACGTCCTCGTAGGTCTTCGTCTGTCCGATCATCCGCGCGAAGTTGGCGCCGGCGTCGGCCGTCGGGTCGATCGGGTTCTGCTTGTCGGCCCGGTACTTCAGGTTGTAGATGAAGGCCGCGATGATCGGGCTCCGGGCGACGATGTCGGAAGCGTCCTCGTAGACGTATTCCCACGCCACGCCCTTGTTGAACTTCCCGGAGCTGTAGAACTTCGCGAACTTCGAATCCTTCTGGAGCGCGAGGAGGGCGACCGAGAACATCACCATCGGATGGCTGTCCCGGGGAAGGGCCCGGATCGCCGCGAAGACATATTCCGGAACCGTCTGCCGGACCTTCCACTCGGCGAGCACCTCGTCGACCTGGGCCTGCGTCGGGACGTCGCCCGTGAGGAGGAAGTACCAGAACGACTCGACCGTGGGGTAGGTGGAGCCGGGGGCCTTCGGAAGGGCCGCGAACGTCTCGGGGATCGTCATCCCCCGGAAGCGGATTCCTTCCTGCGGGTCCAGGTAGGAGATGTCGGTCACCAGGCAACGGACGTCGCGGGCGCCGCCGATGCACTGGTCGATCGTCACGTGGTCGATCACCACCGTGCCGAATTCCTTCGTCAGCTTGGTGGTGCGAGGCCGGTGGGCCTCGATCTTCTGCTTGAGTGTGTCCTTGAGTGACATGGTGTTCGCTCTCCTCATTTCATGTGCGTTGAATGAGACCGGGGAATGATCCGCTCGATGGAACTCTCGAGTCGAAGGGAACCGTATCAATAGCCGACGAAGAAAAACGGCCCGCGAGGGCCGGACGAAGACGCGGAGAGGTCATCGTCGAACAGGACGGAGCGGAGATGGGGTGCAGTCGGGGGAAGCGCGGTCCAAGCGCGCGCCGTTCTCCGGCGGCGCAGGGATCCTCCCAGAGGCCAAGCCCCGCGTTCCAGACAGCGCAGCCGACTTCGGTCCGTGCCGTTTGCCCTACCTCCCGCCGGGATACCCCTCTCCAGCGACCGGGGGATCTTACTCCCTTTGCCCGACCGGGCGGAGGCGCGCCGGCTCCAATTCGTCCCCGGGCGCACCTGGATTACGCGCAGCGCCGTCCGGACGCGGGAAGCCTCTCAGGAGGCGGGAGGGGCCTCCGTGATGAACTTCCTGCCGAATCGGTTCCAGCGGGGTCCCTTCAGGAACTCCTGGTTCCAGCTCCACATCACGCCGACCGCTCGCCCGAGCAGGTCGGAGACCGGACGCGTGCCGAAGAACCGCCCGTCCCGGCTCTCGTCGCGGTTGTCGCCCATGAGGAAGACCTCGTCCTCCGGGACGACGATCGGCCCGAAGGTCCGGAGCGCGGCGCGTTCGGGGAGTATCCGGACCGGGTGTGTGATCCCGAGCAACGTCTCCGTGCCGAGGAGCACGGTCTCGCCGTCGTCGCCGGACCGCTCCGGCAGGAACGCGATCGCCTGCTGCCGCCCGTTCACGAAGAGGATCTCGTTCTTCAGCTCGATCTTGTCCCCCGGGAGCCCGATCAGCCGCTTCACGAACGGGACGCTCCCGCCATCGGGGTTCCGGACGACGACCACGTCGCCGCGCCCGGGCATCCCGGTCTTGAACAGGCGGATGCGGGAGAAGGGGACCCGGAACTGGTAGGCGGACTTCCAGACGAAGACGCGGTCGCCTTCCATGATCGTGGGCTTCATCGATCCCGTGGGGACGACGTACCAGTCCGCCAGGACGGAGCGTCCCGTGAGGATGATCGCCGCCATGATGACGAGCTGACGGATGTCTTTGAGGAGGAGAGACTTCTTTTCGGCTGACATGCCCATGACGCGCGGAGTTTCGCACAGGGCGTGCCGGCGCCGTTCTGGCGCGGCCGGCCGCGCGGCCCGTCCGTCCGCCTCGGTCGGGATATCCTCCGTTCCAATGACCGGATACACGGATGCCCACGCCGCCTCGGGGCTCTCGGAAGTTTTCCCTCCGCTCGACACCTGGCCCTCGCAGTTCCCGGACAGCTACGAGGTGAAGATCACGATTCCGGAATTCACGTCCATCTGTCCGAAGACGGGGCTCCCCGATTTCGCGGTGCTGGAGATCACGTACGTTCCGGACGAACGCTGTGTCGAGCTGAAGTCCCTGAAGGAGTACCTCCTCGCCTACAGAAACCTCGGGATCTTCAACGAGAACGTCGTCAATCGGGTGGCGGCGGACCTTGCCGCCGCCATGGCCCCTCGCCGGCTGACGGTTCGGGGAGTCTTCACGCCCCGCGGGGGAATCCAGACGACCGTCGAAGCGTCGCGCCCGGCGGCTTCCCGATGACAGCGCCCTTGACAGAGTCGAACACCGGGGACCAGATTGTAGGTGTCCGAATCCCCCGGCCGCAGGACGGAATTTTCGGGAAGCATCTGGTGACGAAAAGGTCGGGTGCTTTCATCCAGGAGACGGGAGGTTCGGCGACCAAGTCGGCGTTTCTCTCGAGAGGAAGATTGCTAGGTCGCTCGGAAGGAACGCCGGTCAAGAAGGACCGCGGACGCGGTCCGAGACGAGAGGGCCTCCGACCGCGGCTTTTTCAAAGCCGAGACAGGGAACGGAGAGCCCCGAATTTGGTCCCGGCCATGCAGGCCTGCTAGAGGCCGGTGGCCGGGATCCACTCTTTTCCGGGATCTGGATCGGAATACCGCGAATCCGCACCGACCAGCGAGTCGACGCGGGCTCGCTGGGTCAGGGCTTGACGCCGGCGGGAGGCTGCGGGTCGGGACCGCTCTTCAGGATTCCGTCATTCCCCATTCGGCGATAGATGGCGAGGCCGTTGGTGGTGTCGGCCTTGGGAGAGCAGTACTCCCCGACCTTCTCGACCGTGGAGAGCTTAGAGGAGAGGCGGACCTCGGGGAATCCGTTCTGTCTCGTCTCCTTCGCGATCCGGAAGACGCGCTCCAGGTAGGCCCTGGTCGCCGCGAGCTCGGCGTCGGCCGCCGTCGAGGTGTCCCCGAGGCTTCCCACGAGGACGGACGGCTTCTTGTTCCCGATCCGCTGGAGCTCGGCCATCCAGGCCGGTGGATCGCAAGACGCGTCGACCATCGACGGGCAGCGTCCCGTCACGGCGAGGTCGCCGACGAACGCAGCCCTGGCTTCCGACGCGAAGACCCAGAGGTCGGCCCCGGTCGAGGCCGGACCCTTCGACGCAAACACCTCGACGGACTGGCCTCCGTCCGAGATGACCGCGCTCTGCTTCACGCCGACCACCTTCGGGGCGTTCCCGCCGGCCGCCATCCGGGTCACCACGGCCTCCATGTTGGCGGCAAGGGAAGCGTGGACGTAGAGGGCGGTCGCCGCCGGGACGAAGGAGGGTAGGCCGGTGTTGGCGTGAGAGTGCAGGTGGGTCAAGACGACCCACTTGACCGGCTTGCCGCCGGTGGACGTCTTGATCTCCGCCTGCAGGTTCGCCGCATCCTGCTTGGAGGCGCCGGTGTCGATCACGAGAACCCCTCCGCCGATCTCGACCCAGCCGCAGTTGGAGGTCCCGAACCGACCGACCCACGTCCGGGGGCCCAGCTTCGCGACCTCGAAGGGCGGGACCGCCGGCGCCTTGGGGGCGGGCGTCTGGTCCGCGAGACCCGCCAGGGGAAGGACCGCCAGGAAAGCGCCCGCAACGAGGGAGTGGAGACGAACGGAGAGGACCGCGCTGATTCGTCGCATCGCGCGGATTCTAGCTGGATGTATCGTCGGCGCCATGGGGGAGAGAGCCCGAGGGCCGAGCCGGACGGCCGCCGTCACCTCGCTGGGCGTCGTGACCGCCTTCGGCGCGGGGGTCGAGGCCTTCTGGAAGGGAGTCCTGGGGGGCCGGAGCGCGATCGCCCCCGTGACCCGCTTTCCCGTCTCTCCGTATCGATCCGGTGTGGCGGCGGAGATTCCAGCCGGGGATCTCGCCCCGGAATCGGACAGGCTCGCGACCCCGTCGACCTCGGCGATGCGGCTGGCGTTCGCGGCCGCCCGGAAGACGGTGGAGCGGGAGCGCCTTCCGGTCGCTCCGGAGCGGTTCGGGCTGGTCGTCGGCACGACCATGGGCGGGAACGGCGAGTTCATCGACTGGGTCCGGAGCGGCACGGCCCCGTCCACCCGGCGGTCGGATGCCACTCTCTTCTCCGTCGCCTCCGCCCTCGCGGCGGAAATCGGCGCGCGCGGCCCCGTTCTCACCGTGTCGGCGGCCTGCGCCTCGGGGACCCTCGCGGTCGGCATCGGAGCCGACCTGATCCGGCGGGGAGAGTGCGATGCGGTCCTCGCGGGGGGCTTCGACGTCCTCTCGGAGTTCGTCTTCGCGGGCTTCGACTCCCTGCGAGCGCTCTCTTCTTCGGCGTCCCGGCCGTTCGACCGGCGCCGCGACGGGTTGACCCTGGGCGAGGGCGCCGCCTTTCTCCTCCTCGAGGAACGCGCGGGCGTCGAGGAGCGGGGGCGGGCCCCTCTCGCCATCGTACGGGGCTACGGGTCGGCGGCCGATGCGCACCACATGACCCGGCCCTCGCCCTCGGGGGAAGGGCTCGCCAGGGCCGTCAGCTCGGCGCTCGCCGACGCGTCGATCGGGCCCGAGGAGATCGGGTTCGTCAGCACGCACGGGACGGGCACGGTCTTCAACGACCGGATGGAGGCCTGTGCGTTCCGCTCCCTGTTCGGCGAACGAGCGGCCCGCCTGCCGGCGAACTCGATCAAGGGTGCCGTCGGCCACACGCTCGGAGCCGCGGGAGCCATCGAGGCGCTCCTGTGCGCTCTCGTCCTGGAGAGGGGCGTGATCCCCCCCACGGCGGGTCTCGAGGAGCCGGACCCCCTGTGCCCCCTCGACGTGGTGGGCGGCTCCCCGCGGCCGCTCCCGGATTCGGTCCGGTACGTGCTGTCCACGTCCTCCGCGTTCGCCGGGACGAACGCGGCCCTCGTCCTCGAGCGGCCATGACGACCGCTCGCGAAGTCCGTGTCGCCGGAACGGGTCTCTGGCTCTCGGGCCGCGAAGGGGGCGAGCCGGCTCGCCCGCGGCTGCCGGTCGACGTCTCCCGTCTCCGCCGGATGGACCGCTTTGCGCGCGCGGGGTTCTTCGCCGGCAGCCTGTCGCTCGTGGAAGCCGGAATCGACCCTCGCCGTCCGCCCGACCCGACCCTCGGCGTGGTGTTCGGAACGGCTCACGGGTGCCGCGACAGCCTGATCGACTTCACGCTGGAGCTGGGGTCGTCGGAGTCGGTCGAGCAGCTGAGCCCTGCGCTCTTCGCCGAGACGGTGCACAACACCGTGAACGGCGAGCTCGCCATCGCCTGGGGCCTGGGCGGACCCTCGGAGACGATCGCGTCGGGCCGGACGGGCGGAGCCGACGCGATCCTCCGAGGCGCAGAGCTCGTGCGGACGGGCCGCGCGGCCGCCGTCGTCGCGGGGGGAGCCGAGGGGATCCACCCGAAGGCGGTGGAATGGTGGGAGCAGGAGCGTCCCTCCGGTGGGAGAGGCAGTTCCTCGGCCGCACCCAGGGACGCGGGAGCGGCGCTCGTCCTGGCGGATGCCGGGGAGGAGGCCGGGGCCGGCGACGTTCTCCTCTCTTCCGCGACGTGGTTCTTCGAGCCGGACCCGTCCGAGGCGGCGCGAAGGGCGGCCTCCTGGATCGGCGAGGGGCTCGACCGCTGGAAGCGCCCGCTCCTCCTGGACGCCACGGCGGACCTGGGCGGCCTCCCCTCGGCCTGGGAGTGCCGGAGCGTCGCGGCAGAGTTCGGGGAGCTCTACGGCGCCGCCGGTGCGGTCGCGGCGGTCCTCGCGGTCGAGGAGATCCGGAGCGGACGAACCGGAAGCGCGGTGGTCGTGAGCCGCGACCCGGGCGGACCGGTCACCCTCCTGGCTTTCGTCACTCCCAGAACGGGGTGAACTGGTACCACTGCGCGGGATGGGCGCGGATCGTCTCCTCGAGAAGGGCGACGAACGCCTTCATCGAGACGGCGATCGCCTCGTTCCTCGCCCCCCGGCCGCAGTCGTCCACGGGAATCGGAGGCTTCACGATCGTCCTGTAGCGGCCGTCAGGGTCGACCAGGACGAAGACGGGGAGCAGCGGAGCCCCGGACGCCGCCGCCAGCCGGAACGGCCCGACGGGGAACGAGGCGGTCTCGCCGAAAAACGGGAGCCGCATCCCTGTCCCCGAGACGTCCCGGTCTCCCTGCATCGCGACCAGCGCGTTCCCCTCGAGGGCCCTCAGGACGGAGATGAACGAGAGCGAGGAAGACGTGACCGGAATCCCCTCCACGCCGACGGCCCTGCGGGCCTCGATCCGGTGCCTCTCGACGACCGGGGAGGGGTCGGGGCGGTAGACGGCCGAAACGCGGAAGCCGAACTTCCTGAGCAGGAAGCCCCCGAGCTCGAAGTTCCCGACGTGGGCCGTCAGGAGGATCCCGCCCCGCCCGGCGTCGCGGGTCTCGTGGAGGAGATGGGTCCCCTCCTGAAAGGAGATCAGGGCGCCCGGGTCGATCTCGCCGGGGCCCGCGTACCTCAGGAAGTCGATCCAGAGGCGGGAATGGTTCCCGAGCATCGCGAGACCTGTCTCTTCCACCGTGACGGAAGAGGGCGGGAGCGCCAGGACTCTCGACAGGTTCCCCTGGATCGCCTCGCGGACGCGCGACCGGCCCCACATCGCCCGCTCCACCGTGGCCGCCGAGAGCCGGCCGAGCCATTCGGGGGGGACCGTCCGGGCCAGGTGCCGGAAGACCGGGAACCAGATGGGGAACAGGTGGTGAGCCAGCGACGAGACGACCCTGGGCTCCGCGGCGGGAGGGGGTTGTGCCGGAGGGGCAAGTCCGTTCATCGCGGGCCGGGGGCGCCTCTCCCGGGGAGGGGGCGATTCCAGGCCGTCGGCGGGAAGCCGGCGGAGAAGATGAGGGAGACCATCGGGGCGCCGATCACGGCGAGTCCGGAAATGCTGACATTCGTCATTGGCCGCGATCGTAACTAAACTGGCGCGGAAGGGAGAGCGGGTCCGTGGATTCGTACCAGGGAGTTCCTCGCCAGCTGACGGCCGAAGAGCTGTCCGTCTTGGCCGGGATCGTGGGCGAGGAGCATCTCGTGGTGCGGCGCGAGGACCTCGACGCCTACTCCCGGGACGGCACCGAGGGGCTTCAGGGCTGGCCTGCGGCCGTGGCCCGCCCTGCGTCGACGGCCGAGGTGGCGTCGCTCCTCGCCTTCTGCAACGGCCGGAGGATTCCGGTGACGGCGCAAGGGGGGCGCACCAGCCTCTCCGGGGGCGCGATCCCGGTCCTGGGGGGCGTGGCGCTCTCCCTGGGCCGCCTCGACCGGATCCTCGAGATCGACGAGGAGAACGGCGTCGCGGTCGTCGAGGCCGGCGTCATCACTCAGACGCTCCAGGAGGCGGTGGAGGCGCGCGGCCTCTACTACCCGCCCGACCCCGGGTCGAGGGGCTCGTGCACCATCGGCGGCAACATCGCGGAGAACGCGGGCGGTCCGCATTCCGCCAAGTACGGTGTCACCGGCCGCTGGGTCCTGGGAGTGGAGGCGGTCTTCGCCGGTGGGGCCGTCGTGGCGACCGGGGGGAAGACCCGGAAGGACGTCGCCGGCTACGACCTGAACGGCCTCCTGGTCGGCAGCGAAGGGACGCTGGCGGTCGTCACGAAAGCCTGGCTCCGCCTGGTGCCCCGCCCCGCCGCTTACGGAACGCTGGTCGCGCCCTTCCTGACCCTCCAGGCGGCGGCGCACGCCGTCGTCGAGATCACCAGGCGGGGCCTCGTGCCGGCCGCACTGGAGTTCGTCGACAGGCCTGCCGTGGAAGTCTCCTCGGCGCGGAAGGGGGTCGGCGTCCCGTACCCCGAGGCGGAGGCGCGCCTCCTGGTCGAGTTCGACGGCGGGGGCGAAGCCGAGGTGGAACGGGACGTCCAGGCCGCCGGAGAGATCGCTCTCGACTGCGGCGCGATCGACGTCGTCCTGGCGACCGACGAGCCCAAGAGGAGGCTCCTGTGGGAGGTGCGCCGCGGGATCGGCGACGCCGTCCGGGACCTCGGATCTTCCGTGGAGCTCGATCTCGCCGTGCCCCGCACGGAGCTGGTCGCCCTCGTCGAGGGAGTGCGCGCCGTCGCGAACGCCGCCGGCCTCCGAGTGGTCGTCTTCGGGCACGCGGCGGACGGGAACCTCCACGTCCACCTGTTCCACGAAGGGAAGCCGAAGGCCGACCCCGCCCGGTTCCAGGCGACGGTCGGCGCGGTCTACGCGGAGGCAATCCGGCTGGGGGGAACGGTCACGGGGGAGCACGGGGTCGGGCTGACCTCGCGCGACTACCTGCCCCTGCTCCGTTCGCCCGCGTACCTCGGGATCTTGCGGGCGATCAAGTCGGCGCTCGACCCGAACGGAATCCTGAACCCGGGGAAGCTCCTCCTTTCCTGACGCAATGCCCGACGCCGCCCGTTCCCCGGACGACGGTCCCCGGAACGATCCGGGTAGACTCCGAGGGATGGCGCTTTCCGACTACGAACCGGTCATCGGCCTGGAGGTCCACTGCCAGCTCAAGACGCGGACGAAGTCGTTCTGCGCCTGCCCGGTGGTCTTCGGGGCCCCTCCGAACAGCGCGGTCTGTCCGGTTTGCCTGGGCTACCCGGGCGTCCTCCCGGTCCTGAACCGCGAGATGGTGACCCTGGCGATGCGCGTCGCGCTCGCGACCGGCAGCGAGATCCAGGAGCGGTCGGTGTTCGCCCGCAAGAACTACTTCTATCCCGACCTCCCCAAGGGATACCAGATCTCGCAGCTCGACCGGCCGCTGGCCGTGGGGGGGCACGTCCCGGTCCGGACCTCGGGAGGGGAGCGGCCGATCCGCCTGTCGCGGATCCACCTCGAGGAGGACGCCGGGAAGCTGATGCACGAGTTTCCCTGGGACGACGTTCCGACCGGAGCCTCGCTCGTCGACCTGAACCGCGCCGGCACGCCTCTGATCGAGATCGTCTCGGAGCCCGAGATTCGCTCCGGGGACGAGGCCTGGGACTACCTGAACCGGCTGCGCCGCATCGTGCGATACGTCGACGCCTCGGACGGCAACATGGAGGAGGGCTCGCTCCGCTGTGACGCGAACGTCTCCGTCCGCCGGAAGGGGGCGGTCCCGCTCGGGACCAAGGTCGAGGTCAAGAACCTCAACTCGATCAACCACGTCAGGAAGGCGATCGAGCACGAGGTCGAGCGGCAGGCCGGGACGCTCGACCGCGGGGGAGCCGTCGTCCAGGAGACGCGCCTGTGGCACCCGGAGACCGGCACCACGCGGCCGATGCGCTCGAAGGAAGAGGCGATGGACTATCGCTACTTCCCCGATCCGGACCTCGGCACCCTCGAGGTCGACGGCGAATGGAAGCAGGGCGTCGCCGAAAGCATGCCGGAGCTGCCGGACGCCCGCGTCGCCCGTCTCGTCCTGCAGTACGGGCTTCCCCTGGCGGACGCCGACACGATCTGCCTCTCGCGTCCGCTCGCGGACTGGTTCGAGGCCGCCGCCCTGGCCCACCCCTCGAACCCGAAGGGGGTCGCGAACTGGCTCCTCTCGGAGCTCCTCTCCCGGATCGGGGACGCCGACCGGCAGGCCGGCCGTGTCCCGCTCGCTCCGGCGGCGCTCGCGCGCCTGGTGGCCCGCATCGACGACGGGACGATCTCGGGAAAGATCGGCAAGGAGCTGCTGCCGCTCCTGATCGACTCCGGCAAGGACCCCGACGAGCTGATCCGGGAGAAGGGCCTCGTCCAGGTGACGGACGAGGGGGAGATCCGCGGCGTCGTCGAGGGCGTGGTCGGGGCGAACCCCCAGCAGGCCGCGGCCTTCCGGGCGGGCAAGACGCAGGCGCTCGGCTGGTTCGTCGGCCAGGTGATGAAGGCCTCGGGCGGGAAGGCCAACCCGGCGATCGTGAACCGCCTTCTCAAGGAGCGCCTGGAGCAAGGCTGACTTGATCGAGCTGTACCACGTCCAGAAGGATTTCCGCGGGAAGCGGGTCCTCCGGGACGTTTCGTTCCAGATGTCGCGGGGCGACTTCGTGTTCCTGACCGGGCCGTCCGGAGCGGGCAAGACGACGCTGCTCAAGCTCCTGTTCCGGGCCGAGCAGCCGTCCGACGGGCAGATCCTCGTCAACGGCATGAACGTCGGAGCGATGCCCCCGAGCCGCATCCCGGAGCTGCGCCGGACGATGGGGATCGTCTTCCAGGACTACAAGCTCCTGCCGACCCGCACGGTCTTCGAGAACGTCTCCTTCGTCCTGAAGTTCCTCGGAGTGCCGACCCAGGAGCGGAAGAGGCGCGCGTACCAGACGCTCCGGATGGTGGAGCTTCACCACCGGCTCTCGGCCTTTCCCGAGGAGCTTTCGGGCGGCGAGCAACAGCGGGTCGCCCTGGCGCGCGCGCTCATCAACGAGCCCGAGCTCCTGATCGCCGACGAGCCGACCGGGAACCTCGACCGCCGTCTGGCCGAAGAGGTGATGAAGCTCTTCACGGCGATCAACGTGCGGGGGACGACCGTTCTGCTCGCCACGCACGACCAGGACCTCATCCGCGGCTCGGGCCGGCGCTGCCTCACCCTGGACCGCGGACGGGTGCTGGAGGGGCTGGTCGAGCCGTCGGCCCCGCCTCCGGCGGCGCTCCTCGAAAGAGGCGGACCGCTGGCCGAGGGGGAACCGTGAGCGGCCGGCGCACGTCGGCTCTCACGGCCCTGCTCGACGAGGCCGCTCAGGGGCTCTGGCGGGCCCGCCGCATGACGGTGGTCTCGGTCCTCCAGATCGCGGTGTCGGTCTTCCTCGTGGGAGTCTTCTTCCTGACCGCCGAGAACCTCCGCGGCATCGTCGAGACGGTGAAGGACGAGACGGCGGTGACGGTCTTCCTGAAGGCGGCGGCCAGCGAGGAGGAGAAGGCGGAGATCGAGAGGCTCGCCATGGAGTCGCGGCTGGTGGCGCGCTCCCGCCGGGTCTCCACCCAGGAAGCGGGGGCACGCTTCGCGGCGACCTGGCAGTCGCTCGCCCGGGCCTCTTCCTCGCTCGCGTCGAGCCCTTTCCCGGAGACGATCGAGCTCGACCTCCTCCCGGACGCGACCCGGTCCGAGGCGCTCCCGGGTTTCCTCTCCCTTCTCGCGGCGCGGAAGGGCGCCGACGACGTCCAGTTCGACGTCGACTGGATCCGGCGGCTCCGCGGCGCGGTCGCGCTGATCGCGGTGTGGGGGGGGGCGGTCGGGTTCTTCCTGGCCCTGGGAGCGGTCTTCACGATCGCGAACGTGGTCCGTCTGACCATCCTCCTGCACCGCGACGAGATCGACATCCTCCGCCTCGTGGGCGCTCCGGAGTACCTGATCCGGGGTCCCTTCCTGATCGGGGGGCTGGCGCAGGGTTTTCTCGGCGGCACGCTCGCCGTCGGCGTCCTCTACCTCGCCTTCCGCGGCGTCCTGAGATACGTGTCCGCGACCCACAACGTCCTGATCGGCGCCTTCATCGTGCGATTCCTCCCCCCTTCGGCGTGCGCCCTCCTCGTGGTCGGCGGGCTGCTGGCCGGGGTGATCGGCGGGTCGATCGCGGTGAGGAAGAAGCACCTCCAGGCGTGATCCGGAGGGCCGGCGACCGAAAGAAACGTGGCCGTCAGGCCGCCGCCGTCGAGTCGTCCTGGTTCGTCCGGAGCGGGTCGGGCGTGGGATCCCCGAGCAGCGCCGCCCAGGGGGCGAGACGGTCGTACCGCTCGGCCACGACCTTGAGCGTGGCGGTGAGGGGCACCGCCAGGATGGCGCCGGGGACGCCCCAGAGGATGCTCCAGAAGATGAAGGCGATGAGTACCGCCAGCGGGTGGAGCCGGACGCGCCCCCCCACGATGAACGGCGTGAGGACGTTCCCCTCGAGGAACTGGACGGCCGAGTAGAAGACGACCACCTTCACGGCGAGCGAGGGGCTCTCGCCGGAGAGGATCGCCACGACGAAGGCCGGCGCGGTCGCGACGATCACCCCGACGTAGGGAAGGAGGACGCAGAGTCCCGCGAGCGGGCCGAGCACGTAGCTGTACGGGACCTTCAGGACGAGCAGGCCGGCGGTCATGACGCAGGACGTGATGAGGACGACGAAGAGCTCGCCGACGACGTACCCGGAGAGCACGCGCGTGACGCTCTCGGCGAAGTCGCTGGCGGCGCGCCCCCCCCGGCGCCGGAGGATGCGGGTCAGCGCTCCGGCGTACTTCTCACGGTCCTTCAGCATGAAGAAGGCCAGCATCGGGACGGCCGACGCATAGACGAGCAGGGAGACGAGCGTGCGGACCTGCAGCGCGACCCGGGAGATCGAGTCGATCGCGCGTTCCTCGAGCTTCACCGCACGGACCGACTGGTCGGTCTCCGGCAGCAGCCGCTTCGTGTGCTCCTCCAGCTTCGCGAAGAGTCCCTGGGCCCTCACCGTGAGCGCCCGGATCTTCGTCTCGTACCCGGGCCAGTCCCGCGAGAACGCCTCCGCCTGCTCGAGCGCGTTGAAGACGAAGAAGACGAGCAGCGCGAACAGGAGGGCGAGGATGACGAGGATCGCGATGAACCTCGGCAGCCGCACCTTCTCCAGGAGCTCGACGAACGGAAGGATCGCGAAGGAGAGGAAGAGGGCGAAGAAGAACGTGACGAACAGGATCTTCCCCGCCCAGAGGAGTCCGATCGCCGCTGCGGCCGCGAGGATGGCAAGGGGACGGGAATGAAAAACCCCGCCAGCAGCGGGGTTCGCACCGGTCTGGAAGACACCGCTCGTCGTCAACGGTCCCAGTCTACCGGAAGAGCGGCGAGAAAAGGCCGGTCGCGCTTGCGGGCTGGCCGGCCTCCCGGAAAGGCTCCTATGGGAACGTGACCGAAACGACGGCGCGCCGGTTCCGGGTGGCGTCGGTGCCGACCCCCGAGTCGCCGTTCGACTCGGTCCGGATCCTCGAGCCGTCGATCCCGTGCCGCTTCACGAGGTAGTCCTTGGCCGCCTCGGCGCGAGCGAGCCCCATCTTGACGTGGTCGCCGCCCTTCTCCTTCGGGTCGGCGTTGCCGACGACAGAGCAGGTCGCGGAGAGGTTGTTCTTCAGCCGCAGGGCGACGCCGTCGAGGATGGCCTTGGCGATGTTGGTGAGCCGGCTCTTCGCGGAGTCGAACAGGATCTCGTCGGTGGTCGACGTCTCCCCCTTCGGGGCGGGGGGGGCTGCCACGGGGGCGGGCGCGGCTCCCGGCTCCGCGGGGGCTGGCGCCGGGGAAGGCTGGGCGAGAGCGGGAGCCGTGGCCGGCTCGGGCTCCGGGGCCGTCGCGGGCACCCTCGGGGCTGCCGCCGGCGAAGGCTGCGGCATGAAGGCCAGCTGGACGAGGCCCCCGATCGGCGTCGGGGAGGTGCCGTACTTGGTCCACTGGTCGATGTTGGCGCGAACCGCCGCCGAAGCGACGAACCCGCTCTTGCCGAAAGCCACCCGTCCGCCCAGGGCCACCTCGGAGTAATCCATCGGCTTCGAGTCCCCGCCGTCGTAGTGGACCCGATTCACCTCGGCGATTCCCCGGAAGACCTCGGGCACGATGGGCACGTTCACGCCCAGGCCGAAGGTCACCTGGTTCGCCACCCGGAAGGTGTCGGTCGGGGCGGGGAGATACCAGGCGACGCCGAAGGTCAGCACCTTGTAGTTCAGGCTCATCCCTAGGTCCCAGTCGGTCCTGCTGGTGGAGAGAGCGCTGGCGTCGTTCTTGGACTGGGTCGGGATCCACATTCCGCCGGTCAGGACCAGCTTCACCTGCTCCGTGTTGGGGTTGACGAGGAGCTTCGTCCCGATCCGGACCTTGTCCGACTCGTCGTGCTTCACTTCCCCGGTCCGGTCGAACGCGTTGATGATCCCCGACCAGGGGCGGGCGTCGGCCGAGTAGGCCCGCATGCCGAACGAAACCGACGCCTCCATGTTGGGGATGAGGCCGAATCCGATCGTCATCCCGAGCTTGCTGGTCGAGTAGCGAAGCGGGTCGTCCGCCCCGGCCGGGTAGGCGAGGGAGGGGGCCGACGTCAGCGACTGAAGGTCGTAGGCCAGGCCGAAGGAGAACTGCCCCTGGGGCAGGAACTCGGCGTTCGACAGCGCGAAGAGGCCGGTGGCGCCGTTCAGCGAAGGAGCCACCTGTGCGAAGAGGCTGGGCGCGGCCAGAATGGTCAGGATCAGTGCGGTCAGGAGTCCGGTCCGCATCCGTCGCATCGAATCTCCTTTTCATTCCTCGATCGGGGGTCTTCCGGTCGAAGGGCTCCGGGTCGGTCCAGATCTTCCCGAGGACCGGTCCGGACCGGGTTGCGATTCGGGAACTTTTCAAGTCAGTCTAGCGCGCCAAGTCCCGCAAGCCAAGTCAATTGAGCCTTTGCCTCGAAGGACGGTAGACGCGGCGGCCGAGGACCGGACCGAATTCGCAGGGTCGCATTTCGCGTGGAGGGGTCGGAGCGGAGCGACGAGGGGCACCCGGCGCCGGGTTCCCGAAAGGCCACGAAGGAAGCGGCGTCAATGCTCCGGACGCGTGGAGGGGTCGGAGCGGAGCGACGAGGGGCACCCGGCGCCGGGTGCCCCTGTCAACGACGTCGCGAGTCCTCTCCTGTAGCTTCGCCGCGGCGAAGCTACAGGAGAGGACTCATCTTTTCCCGGAACGACTCGCCCGCCTCTCGACCCCGGATCGAGGTGACGTTCTGGCTCAACGTCCGGATGAGCTCCCGCACGACCTCCAGGCCCCGGCCACGATCGATCTCCGTGAGAGCCTGCCGGTAGAGCCTGTCGATCCCGGCCTCGCCGGGAGAGAGGGAGGCGCTCTCCGCTTCCTGCTTGACCTTCGTGCAGAGGATCTGGAGGCTCCGCTTCTCGTCTCCCCGCGCCACGGCGTTGAAGACGCCGCTGTGCGTCGTCACCGTCGGGACCACGGAGCTGACGGACGCCGCGGGGACGGCCGGCTCGGCGGGGGGGGGGAACGACGGAGCCGGGGCCTGGAGGGGCGCGAGCCTCTCCAGGGACGCCGGGCTCGCGATCTCGACGAGCTCCGCTGCGACGAGCCCGTAGAGGGTCTTGGCGATGTCGAACGGCGAAAGCTTCGAGAGCTTGGCGATCTCCTCGATCGTCCGGCGTCCGTCGGTGCGGGCCACGACGAGCCACTCCTGGGGAGTCAGCGTGACCGGTTCCGACAACCGATCCCTGATCGCGAGGACCGGGACGACCGCCGTCCCAGGGATCTTCTTCGCGAGGATCTTCCACTCGTCGCTCCGGCGGGCGGCCTCCATCAGGAGGTTGGTGTTCGAGCGGTTGATCGTGCGGAACTCGCTCTCCACTCCGGGAGAGAACTGGAACTCGCCCTGGTTCCACAAGGCGAGCGAGTAGATCGCGTC
>CAIMWE010000035.1 GCA_903845115.1 uncultured Acidobacteriota bacterium
ACTTACGGTAAGTCGATGGCTCCCGAAAAGGGAGCTATTTTGTTGGACCGGTCCACCACCGGTCCACGGCGTTTCAGAAATTCTCGGGTGCGACGAGGGGAATTCTCCAGCGGTACACGTAGGAAGAACCAGACTGCGCCACGTCCCGACCGGAGACGACTGAACCGGTAGTTAGGGGGGCGCTCCGACGAGTGACCTGCTATCGGCCCTCCAGCGCGGGTGTACCTCATCAGGCGCGTTACACGCGACCACCCGCGAGGAAGACACCTCTCCCCCTTGCTGTGCTGGTCTACGCCAGTTGGCGCAGCGCCTCCCGGACGCTTCTAGGCGTCGCCTGGCCGGACATCTCAAGCGGCGCCTGGAGCGGCAACCGGCGCCGTGGAGCGCCTCACGGCTTCCATGGACCTCGGGGAGGCCAGGTCCCCTCCGTCTGACGACCTCGACGCACATCCTCGAGAATGGGAAGGAGAAAGGAGCGAAGAACCGCGGGGATCCGCTTCACCGATTCGGAGTCCACTTCGAGCCCCGCCCGTCTCGCGAAGGCACGAACCTGGACCGACCGGCCTGGAGAGTCCCAATACGCTTCCGTCAGACCGTGCGGCGCTCTGTCCGTCAGGGTGGTCTTCCGTCTGCGGAAGGTTCGCCGGACAGCCTCCGAGAGCGTTGGCCTGTCGAATTCGAAGTTCTCGGCGAGGTACCTGACGTCGAAGAAGTCCTTGATCCGGCTGTTGCGGTCGCCGAGGACGATGATGGCTTCGAGCTTCTCGGCAACGACGGAATCGCGCGAGTAGGTGAGGACGCTCGGCTCGGGCATGCCGAGCAGGCAGGGGATGGGGCGGCGGGTGGGTGCGGGCCAGACGGCGTCGGCGACGCCGACGTCGACCTGGAAAGTCGATCGATACGTCCCACATCGGACACCGATAGTGGTCCGAAGGCCTGAATAGTCGTCCTCGGGTCGGATGGCCTCGATGCGAATCGAGGCAGGGTCGAAAACGACGCCATCCGAAGCGACCTCGGTCGCGAGTATCTCCTCGATCTCCGCACGGATGGCTTCCGGGTTCCCGTCCCCCCGGTGCAGCAGGTCCAGGTCGCGCGTGGCGCGGTACGGCTGGGAGGACCATACCCGGAGGAGTACCGCCCCCTTGAGGACGAATCGATCCTGGAATCGGGAAACGCCGAGTCGGTGGAGGAATCGCTCGGTCAGGTAGCGCATCACCAGGGTCTGGTAGTCGTCGTCCGTCTTCTTCGCCTGGTCGAGCAGCCTCGCCAGGACCGACGCCGCCATGTCTTTCTTCGAGGCGACCATTACGCGATAGCGTCCAGGTATGGCTGCATGATCCGGCTCGCTTTCCGGGCACGCGCGAGCCGAGCGAGTTCGCCTGCGTCGGAGCGGCGCTTCCTCGTGTAGTCCTTGAGGGCCTCGACGGCGACGTCGATGCCGATCTTGTTCCGGTAGCGGAAGCAGTCGACCACGGTGCGGGCGGCCCCGGTGACCCGCACTGGGACTCCCTCGAGGACGTGTGTCTCGACTCCCTCCTCGAGAGCAGCCGGGGAAAACCTGCAGATCGAGAGCCGCTGGTGCTCGACTCGGGGAATCCGGGCCTTGTCGGGGATCGCGATCCAGACGCTCGCGGGCGCCTGGGTCGTCAGCCCGTGGAATCTCAGCGCCGATAGGAGGCAGATGACCGCGCGAGGCACACGACGACAGACGGCGGCGAGGGCGTGGTGTTCCGTGAGGCGGTGTCGAGAGGCGACGTAGAGCCCGCGGGAGAGCTTCTCGACCTTACCTTCCGACAGGAGGGAATAGAGTCTTCGCCTGGGGATGCCGGCTGCCTCGAGATCGGACGGCCGGAAGAGCCCGAGTGATGAGATGGTCGAGAGCTGCGAACGATCCACGACCAGGAGAGCATGGTACGAAACGTCGGGTAATGCAATCGATGTCCGACTTTTTGCGCCAATCGAGCCCACGTGGAACTGGTGAAAGGGCGAACTCCCGACCACTTTCGAGAAACAGGGAGCGGGAAGGAGATTGGCCACGAGAATGGCCACAGTCGAAGACCCATCAGGCCCCCGCCGGATCCCCGGGGATCCCTGGAGCTCTCTCCCAGCCCGAGCCCAAGGCACTGGGGAATAAGGAGGTAGTAGCCACGAGTCTCCCTCGGGACCCCTTCGTCTCCTGCTGGCGCCAAAGCGCTCCAAACGCCCATAAGGCCCATGGGGTTCAAGGGGTCGCGGGTTCGAATCCCGCCGTCCCGACCACTGATTACAAGGGACTTAGCCGCCGCCGCATATGGCGGCTCTTTTCGTTCTTGGCCACCGATGTGGCCACAAAGGCGGCCATCAGCCTGCTGCGTAAGTCTTCCGCTGGGATCGCCGGTTCTGCTGGCAGCGTGTAGCGCGGCAGAGAAGTCACAGCAGGCGCAGATCTTGTACGGCGAACCGACGTCGTCGTCGACTTGGCCTCACACGAAGGGCATCGACGCGATTTTCGAACGATGCTCACGAGGGTCGCGAGTTCGAGTCCGCCCCTTTGGTTTTGAAGACTGGAACCTCGCGAGACCTCCATGTCGACGTGGCCCACCCCAGAAACGTCCCGGACGCCGCGGAACTCACCGGCCGGCGTGGCGAGCACTCCATTGGCGGGTTCACACGGACGGCCGTCGATGGCGATCGGCCCGAGGGGGAGACGGCGCCGAGGTGCTACCGTTGCGCGAACCGCCACGGATACGAACGGCCCACGATGGAAAAGGTCGAGCTCGAGAGGTGGGATGAGAAGAACCCGCGGACCCGCGACAGGGCGCGCCCATGACGATGTCGACGCGGCGCTCGCGTGCCTGAGCGTCGACCAGCTTCGGGTGTTGGTTCGTGAAATGCTGCTCGAGCTCGACGAGGTGGCGCACGGTCGCATCGTCGGCTCGCTGATCGCCCGCGCCGTCCGGGCTGGCTCCGGGTGGGCGCCGGCGCCACGCAGCCGAGACGAAGTCGCCGAGACCCTCGCGTTCGCCACGGCCGCCGGTCGCGTCTCCCACGCCGACCCCGGTGACGTCGACGAGCACCTGCGCCGGGACTCCGGGGCCTTCCTCCGAAGGGACTACGCCGCGGCCCATCGGATCCTCGGCGCGCTGCTGGGGCCGATCGGTGACGGACAGATCGACCTCGGCCAGCACGAGCTTGCCGACGAGGTGCTCGGGGTGGACCTCTGTGAGTGCGCGGCGCAGTTCGTGGTCTCGGCCTACATGGTCTCGGAGCCGGCGCAACGCGCCGGAGCAGTGTACGCTGCGATCGGCGAGGTCGGCGGCGTGGGCACCTTCTGGGAGCCGGTCCGGGAGATGGAGCGCGTTGCCATGGAGCCTCTGCCCCAGCTCGGGGACTTCCTCCCGCTCTGGCGTGCGCTCGTCGAGCGGGAGGCTGGCCGCGAGCGGCGAAGCGACTGGGACGCCGACGGAGACTGGTGGCTGCGCGAGGTCGTCTGGCGCATGGAGGGAGCCAGCGGCCTGGCGAAGCTGGCGCGCTCGACGAGGCGCGCCGCCGACGTCCGAGCGTGGTGCCAGAAGCCCGTCGATGCCGGAGACTGGAAGGCTGCGCTCTCGGCGTTCGAGAAAAGGCGCCGTGGTCACTACCGCCACGCGGCCCAGCTCGTCGCTTCCTGCCAGGCGTGTGACCCGTCGCCGGTGGCTGTATGGAGGTGGGATGGACGTTGGCCACGAAATTGGCCACAGTTGTCGACCCATCCGTCTCCCAGAGGCTCCCGGCAGGTCCGAAAAGGCCCCCGTGGAACTACTCGCAAGATATTGACACGGTACAGCTTGGTCGCCGCAGACACCCTATGGTATCCCCTAGTCTCCGATGGTCGCCCAAAAGCTCAAAACCATCAAAATCGCCATGGGGTTCAAGGGGTCGCGGGTTCGAATCCCGCCGTCCCGACTACTTGATTTCAAGAAGGGTTTAGTCGCCGCCGGAAACGGCGGCGTTTACTCTGATGGCCCCGGACCTCTCTCGACAGGCTGGAGGGTCGGGAGTTAATTCGACGGGTTGACGCGCTCGACGACCAGAGAGCCGTTCAGGATGCCCCGTCGGATCGCCTCCTCCCAGCTGTCCGGGGGACTCTCCACCGGGGGAGCGTCCAGGGCTTCCTGGAGGTGGAGGGTCAGGAGGCTCCGGTAGAGCTGCCGCGCCTCGGCGCTCGTCCCGCCGCAGAGGAGCCTGCAGAGCCTGTCCGTCGGGTCCTCCGGATCGCAGTGCGTGCCGCCCACGATCCTCACGTCGCTGGTCGGGAAGGAGAGACGGGGAAGCAGGAGGGACACGCTCCCGTCGCCGTTGCAGCCCGAGGGCTCAGAGCGGAGGCTGGCGAGCGCCTCGACCTTCATCTCCCGCGCCGTGTCGAGCGTCCGCCGCCAGGGGACCGCGTCGAGGAGGACGACGGCGCGGATCCCGCTCTCTCCCTCCGCCGCCTCGAAAGCCACCGCTCCCCCCGCGCTGTGGCCCGCCAGCGCGATACGGGCCGGGTCGACCAGGCCGTGGAGCCTGTCCCTGGCGTTCTCCGCCCGCATCTTCAGCCACGTCACGTGGTCCCGCGTGTCCGCGATGGCGGCCTTCTGAGCCCTCTCCCCGCGGAGAAGGTTGACGAGGTCCGGCGTCAGGACGACGAAGCCCCGCTCGGCGAGGTGGCGGGCGGTCCCGGCGTGGAACTTCTTGCTGCGGGCGAATCCGTGGTTCAGGACCACGGCGGGCCAGGGGGGGATGGGCTGGCCGCTCGCGACCCTGGGGACGAACAGCGTGTACGCGAGCCGGTTCCCTCCCGCCGTCGTCCGCGTCCCGTTCTCGACGTCGACCTCGAACAGCGTCGTCGACTCCTGGCCCGAGCCGACGGACCGGAGGACGAGCGTGTCGTTCCGGACTCCACGTTCGATCGCCTTCGCCCATGTGTCGGGCGGGTCCTCGAGCGGGGGGACCGACAGGGCGTCCTGGAGGAACAGGTAGGGGAGGCGCAGGTAGAGGTCGCGGGGCCCGGACCTGGTCCCGCCGCACGCGAGCCAGCACCAGATGTCGGTCGGGTTCTCGGGGTCGCAGTGCGAGCCCCCCACGATCTTCACGTCGTCCGTCCGGAAGGGGAGCTTCGCGAGGAGATCTCGGACGGATCCAAAGGAGTTGCACAGCAGGCGCTCGGACCTCAGACTCGCGAACTTCGGGGTCTTCAGCGTTGGCGCCAGCTCGATCGTCCGGCTCCACGGGACCGCGTCGAGGAGGACGAGGGCGCGGACGTCGGCCGAGCCCGCCGCCGCCTCGAACGCCACGGCGCCTCCCGCGCTGTGGCCCGCGAGGGCGAACCGGCCCGGGTCGAGGAGGCCGTGGAGCCAGTCCCCGGCGGTCTCGGTCCGCTTCTTCAGCCACGTCACGTGGTCCCGCGTGTCCGCGATCGCCGCGAGTTGCGCCCTCTCCCCCCCGAGGAGGTCGACGAGGTTCGGCGTCAGGACGACGATCCCCCGCTCGGCGAGGAAGCGCGCGTTTCCGGCGAGGTGCTCCTTGCTCCGGGCGAAGCCGTGGTTGAGGACGAGGGCCGGCCAGGGGGGCTCGGGCATCCCGCTGACGGCCTTCGGGACGTAGAGGTCGTAGGCGACGGTGTCGCCGCCGGCGGTGGTCCGGTGCGCCGATTCGACCGTCACCTCGAAGAGGCGTGGGGCCTCGTCCGAGTCGGCGAGGGACGGGGCGGGGGCGAAGGAGAGGGCGAGGGTCGCCAGGAGAACGGTCCGGAGCGCGTGGCCGGCACTCATCATCGACCTCCTGCCCTGGCGAGGTCCCAGGGTCCGTACATCGTAATACTGGACGGCGGGGGAGGAAATGCCGGGCTCGAGCCTTCGCCGGGCCGCCCGGGCGCGACGCCGAACGACTCGAGATCGGCCCGCCCAGGAAGGCGGAGTGCCGAACGAGAGGATGGCGAAGCGGAAAGTACGGGAGTCCTCAGGCAGAAGAAGAGCCGAGGCTGAGCCTCGGAGAGGTGGCAGCCGGGCTGGGGTGCTCGCTGGGGTCGGTGAGCAAGGTCCTGAATCTGGCCAAGCTGGCGGGCTTTGCTTGGGAGAAGGTGGCCTCCATAGGAATCGAGACGGGGTCGAACGCGATACCGTCCGGGGCGACATCGGTCGTCAGGCCAAGAAATCTCAGCGCCGACAGGAGGCAGACGACCGCATGAGGCACGCGACGACAGACGGTGGCGAGGGCGTGGTGTTCCGTGAGGCGGTGTCGACGGGCGGCATAGAGCCCGCGGGAGAGCTGCCGAGTCTGTCGGTATCGGAGTCGCTTTAAGGAAAGGCGGGCCCGCCTGATACGCTGAGAGACGGGGGAAGTTTCGATGGCAGACGCAACGGTTCCCCCAGAGGTGCCACCGTACGACGGTACGGTTGGATCTGGAAGTCCCGGTCGGAGTGCTCGCAGCGCTGCGGCTGGACCCAGTCATGTTCGGGCGCGAGCTTCGCGTGGCCGCCGCGGTGAGGTGGTACGGGAGCGGATCGGTGTCACAGGGGCGGGCAGCCGAGATCGCGGCGCTCTCCCGAGCGGAGTTCATCGCGGCGCTGGCGCGCTTCGGCGTTATGCCATTCCAGGGGGGTCTGGCCCTCATCCTGAACAAAAGCCTCCAGATTTGGTAGAACAGCCTGAGGGAATAGGCCCTGACGGGAGGCGGTTGCATGGCGAAGCTCGTTATAGAGGTACCGGAGGCGCTCAGGGGGGTCGGGGAGGCGATGGCCGCGACGCTGGCCGAGCTTCAGGCGACAATGGGGCGCACGGGTGGTGGGAAGGCGGTCGATTACGCGAAGGTGGAGGGGGAGGTCTCGGACAAGACGGGCGGGATCGAGCGTGCTGTCCACAAGGCGATTCTCGAGGCGCTGAACATAGACGTCCCGGCAGTGATGATCGGGGGTCTGCGGTACACGCGCGTGGGGCGGTGTGAGGCGGCGTACCACACGATGGCTGGGTCAGTGTCGGTGGAACGGTCTCTCTACCGCCAATCCGGGCAGCGCGGGGGTCAGCCTGGGGCGCGGGTGGTCGACGCGGTGAGCCTGCGGGCCGGGGTGGTCGGCGACGGATGGCTTCCGCGAACGGCACGGGCGATGGCTCATGGAGTACAGCAGGTGACCTCGCGGGAAGCAGAAGCGGGAGCCGGGGAGATCGGGCGCCTGCCGTACTGCCGTTCGAGCTTCGAGCGAGTCGCGCACGTGGTAGGGGCGCTCGCTGTGGCGGACCACCAGGACATCGAGGATGCCTTGATCGACGCCTACGAGATCCCGGAGGAAGCGCGGTCGATCAGCGTCTCCCTGGATCTAGTGAGCGTGCCGATGGAAGAGCCCCTGCCCCGGCCGGTAGGTCGCCCGAAGAAGGGGGCGCCGAAGAAGCCGGTCGCGCGGAACTTCCGGATGGCCTACTGCGGGACATTGACCTTGCAGGACGAGAGGGGCGAGGCGCTCCACACGATCCGCTACGGGAGCATGCCGAAGGGGGACGTGACCGGGATGCGGGACCGGCTGGTCTGCGACGTGGCCACCCTGGTGAGCAAGCGGCCGGACCTGAAGCTCGAGCTGATCTGCGATGGAGCCCCGGAGATGTGGAACCTGCTGGAGGCGGGGTTCACCGCGGAGCGGTTCGGGGTGGAGCCCTATCGCCTCGTGGACCTGTACCACCTCACAGAGAAGCTGGGAGCGGCCGCCCGAGTCCTCGACGGGGAGGAGCCTGCGGAAGCAAGACTACGTCGCTGGAAGATGAGCCTCCTGAACCGGGAGAACGCCGCGACGCAGATCCTCGAGGAGTTGCTTGCCGCGGGGAAGGACGAGATCTTGGTCGGTGAGGAGCGCCCAGTCCACGCAGCGATCACCTATCTCGGGACCCACAGCCAGGATGCCGATCGGATGAACTACGCGCAAGCTCGACGGCACGGGCTGGCGCTGGGAAGTGGCAACGTCGAAGCAACCTGCAAGAGTCTCTTTGAGGTGCGCATCAAGCGCTGCGGCTCACGATGGAAGGAAGAGACGGGCCAGCACATTGTCCAGCTGCGAACGCTGGGCCTCAGTGACAGGTGGGGACGAGCGATTGAACTCACCCTGCGACCGCTCCGCAAGGCCGTCCGGGAGGTGGCGTGACCAGTATGAGAACCACACCCTCCAGGCTTTCAGTCTGGAGCATAGCCTCATGGCAAGACTGACGGTCGGAATGACCCCATCGTTCTTCTTCCCCGGCGACTGGCTCCTTCGGGCTCAGCTGAAATGCCTTTCGCAGCAGGTCTTCAAGAACTTCGACGTCTATCTCATGGATTCGCACTACTCAAAGCGCGTCGACCTGGTCCCGCGATATGCCGATGAGTACAAGCTCCACATCGTCCATGTCCCCTACAAGCCGAACACAAGGGTCGCCAAACGGCTCGACTGCGCCATCTTCAACGCGCCATATCTCTACAGCGAATCGCCGCGCATCGTCAGGCTTTCGTGCTGGAGGTTCGTGAAGCCGGACTTCACGGAGATTTGCGCGGAGTGCCCGACGAACGTCGACTTCTACTTCCATAACTGCGAGCCGAAGTGCTCCGAGGACGCACATCCGGAAACGGCCCACCCCGTGTCGATCTGGAACATGAAGAGCGACGTGGTCAACTGGGACCAGATACCGCAATGTGGAGCCGCTGGAGCGGCGTGGACCTTGGACAGCGAAGAAGATGCCAAGGCCGAGCTAATGCCTCTGAACTGCTACGGCAACTACATGATATTCAGGAACACCTGGCTGCAGCTGAACGGCTGCGACGAGGTATTCACCAATAACGAGCACTGGGAGGACCAGGACTTCTGCTCCAGGGCCCGCAACCTCGGCGTGCAGTGCGCTAGGGTTAGCCACAAGATGTACAGGCTGCACCACCGCTACGGAGTGCACTCTGGCAGGTCGAACGTACCGACCGACTACGCGTTCAAGAGGCCGTGCGAGAACTGCAACAAAGCCCACCATGTCCCGTCCCCGAAGAGATACGACACCAAGGCTCGCGCTTCCAGGGGCGAGGTCGATCTTATCGAGCGACACAAGACCTGGGTCTGCAAGACGTGCTTTCTCGCAAGTCCTG
>CAIMWE010000036.1 GCA_903845115.1 uncultured Acidobacteriota bacterium
GCTGATCTCGATCCTTCCGGGCGACGCCAGCACGGTGTGGGGCACGAGTGTGACGAGGGTGAGAGCGGCAAGAGCCGCCAATCCTAGACGCCTGCCAGGTCCTGGTCCGTCGTGGTCGTACTTCCCGCCCCTGGGCCGATCGGTCTCGAGCCCGGTCAGGAAAGTGTTCGTCAGCTTTCTCATTTCGCCCTCTTTTCAAGGGGCTCTGCCCCTCCACTACCCCTCCACTACCCCTCCACGGAGGGTCACCGCTCCACCACTTCTAGGATCTTCTCCTTTTCCCCGCTAAGCCGCCGGGAGGTCTGGATGCGGGAACCCGCCATGACCTGTCGGATTCTCCCAGCAATTCCACTGCCACCGAGTCCCGAGCCCGACCCGGAATTCGGGCGCCCCGGGCCGCGATGAAAGGGCTCTTCCGTCCACTCTGGTTGCAGCCTGTTCCGCCTCCGTTGAAAGAACTACACGCAACCTCGTCGGCAAGCTGATAGAAGAGGGAGCGGTCGTGGGACCGATCCACCATGCTCATGCAAAGGACTTGCGGCTGGTGCTTCCCGTCTCGTCATGACCGAACCAGGCTCCCGGGAGGCCTCTTCCCGTCGCGAGGACTCCGTCCCGTGTCCTCGTTGGCAAGGGCCTATCTCGAGCGCCGCCACGATTCCACGACGGTGCTTCCGTCCGGAACGATACGCGTCTCTGGCGTCACGCCGAGGGGCTGCCTCTATCGATATGGAGTGAACGGTCCAGCGTTCCGATGAAGCAATACGGGTCCGGTTCGTCGAACGAAACACGACCATCGAGATAGTTCGCGGCGGGGCAGCCGCCGCAGACCGAGAAGAGCGCGCAGGAGCGGCAGGCGGCCGGCCCCAGACGGTACCGCTCGGCGACTTCCGAGGAGTACAGGCGATCGAAGCTCGCCGTACGGATGTTGCCGATCGGTGAGGGGAACTTGCGACAGGCGTGCACCTCGCCGTCGGGCAGGAGGACGAGGCTGTCGAACGCCAGGCTGCAGCCAGCTCCGGAACAGCCCCGCCCCAGAGGTTCCCCCCTTTCGTACCGGAGCAAGTTGAACAGGTTGTCCTTGGTTCCCAGCATGGGGTCGAACCGGGCAGCGTCGAGGTACTCCCGCAGAAACGAGAGGAACGTCTCGCGATCGGGCGGCTTCAGCACCGTTCCGTTGCCCACGGGAACGAGGCGGGTGAACGTGAAGCTGTCCGTGAGCCCCCGGAGCAGACTTGCCAGCGGGAGGACCTGAGCGACGTTCTCGCTGGTCAAGGTCAGCATCACGTGGGAGCGAATGCCCAGGCTCCGCAGGTCTTCGAGACAGGCCATCACGCGGCCGAAATGCCCCGCGCCGCGAACGCGATCGTTCTGCGGTGCGAGGCCCTCCAGGCTCAGCTGATAGAAGACCGGTGCCTGGATGCTCGCCAGCTCCTCCAGGCGGTCCCTGGCCACCGGGTTCCCGAGGATCGACATCGAGAGACCGAGCCGGTCGATGGCGGCGAACAGGTCCAGGAACCTCGGATGGAGGAGCGGGTTGCCGCCCGTGAGGTTGATGCCGCCGTGAAGGTCGAGGGAACGGCAGAACCCGGCGAAGTCCCGCACCACGGCCAGAGCCTCGGAGAACTCCAGAGTGGAACGGTCGAGGCGGTCATAGCAATGCGCACAGCTGGCCTCGCAGGCATTCGTCAGATGCCACTGAAGGAGAAAGCCGGTCGATCGTCGGCCCTGGTGCTGCAGCAGCGGAGTCCCTCCCGACCGGACCTCGCGGGCCGGTCTCTCGCCCGGACGGACGGTCCCCGGCTTACATCCCGGCACACTTCTTGGCGTGAATGTCCAGGATGGCGAGCCTCGAAACCGTGTCCGCTCTCGACGGCCGGCCGTCCGGGCCGGCTCCCTGTCCACCGGCGGTCTGGTCGAGCTGCTCCATCGTCAGCTCGGCCGGATCCGTCGCCTCCGAGGATGGCTCGGCTCCATTGGCTTTCTTGTCTTCTGTCATGTCACGACTCCTTCCAAGAGCTTCTTGATTCGGCCCGCTGAATACCAGGGCCGAGGAATAACCGACCGGCAAGGTCGGAAGGTGGGCATTCGAGCGGCCCCACTGCTTCGACCGAAGGAAGACGATCAGGCACCCGGAGGTTCTAGCGGAGAATCTCGTGAGCACCCTGTGATCGGCCTCACCCTGATTGCGGGTTGCCCTGCGAACGGTCACGAATCCCCGCTCGAGACCGAGAGGGAGTGGGGCGGAAGAGCGCCCATCGTGCCGCCGGCTCGATGGGGGCGGCGCTCGGTGCAAGGCTTGGCTTCTCCAAGCAAGGAAGCTGAGGCTGACCCTCAATGTGTTCCGTTTCAAGCGGTTGTGGCGGCGATGCTCCTGTTCGTCGCCAGGATCGCAGTTCGATGATCGGTGAGTACGCTCCACCGCATGTCTGGCCGTTTCCGGCCCTACTTCGGTAAGAGCGTCCGAGGGTCGTTGGTGGCGTTGTCGATGACCGCGGCATAGGCGGCGAAAGCGCCGCCAGGAGTGGGCGTCGAGAGGACGAGACGGGCTCCCGTGACGTTATCGGAGACGCCGAGGGCTCGGACCACCCGCGTCACCTGGGTCATGCCGAGCGAAGGCAGGGAGAGCCGCTGCGTGCCGAGGGAAGCTCCGGACTCGGCCACGAGAGTCACGTTAACGTCGAGCGGGCTCTCGGTGGCGTTCGCCAATATCAGGTTCGTCCGGAACGAGCCATCCTCGCGGATCGCGAGGATGGAGCGCACCGTCCCCGCCCGGATGACTTCGGTGTCGGCCTGGCCCTGGACCGACTGGCCGACGCTCCCGCCGGCGGACGACGGTGTCCACGTCTGCGAGGAGATGGAGAGGGCGGGCGAAGCCGAGGAGAGCCGGATGGCCCCGTAGTCCGACGACACCCCGAAGAGCGAGCCGAGGACGTCGGAATAGGTCGCCGACTTTCCGGCGGCCAGAGTGAGGTACTTCTCGGGGCCGGTACGGCCGTCGATGCCGTGGCCCAGGAACTTCAGGGTGAAGGCGGCGTCGGCGATTCCGGTGTTCGCGATCGTGACGTCGGTGGTGTACGGCGGGCCGCCTATGCCAGGGGTCCGGGCGGAAGACGGGAGCATCCACGTCGAGAGGCCGATCGAGCTCGCTTCGGCCTCGGCGATGTAGCGGAGGACGTCCTCTTCGAGAAGGAAGCCGGCTGCGCGGATCCCCCACGCGGCTTCCCGGACCGCGTCGACGTACGCTTGGTGGCCCGGGTACCTCTCCTCGATCGAGGGCCTGGGGTCCCCCGAGGCGAGCCGTTCGGCCCGGGTCTTCGGGAACGCGAGCATCATGCCGGAAGCGTCGCAACCGTCCGGCGAGGCGACGCCGGAGCGGGTGTTCCAGCCGGTGTAGGTCGCGATTGGAACCGCCACCTCGACCTGCCTGAGGCCGGCGAGGTCGTTGCCGTCCTGGTCGGTCCTCGGGACGAGGATCGCGTAAGGGGTGCCCCGGAGGACCGGCGGCACGACGGACCAGATTCCCTTCGAGGCGAAATCGGGACCGAAGTCGAAGAGGTCTCCCGTGTGCGCTACCCCGGTGTAGGTCACCCCGGGGATGTTCGGGAAGCCGACGCCCGACTGCGGGAGGGCCGGGGCCAGCGTGTGCTGGTCGAGCCGGGGAACGATGTTCGCCGGGGGCTCGTGGCTCGTCGAGACCCAGTCGTCCAGCTCGCCGAGCAGCGCCCGCAGCGTCCGGGTCGCTACCAGCGGGTTCCGCGGCTGGCTGCAGATGCCGGCCGAAGTGGCGCTGGGAGTGCCGGAAACGTGGGGGAGGCCGGAAAGGAAGTAGAGCCGCGCATTCGGGTCGGTCGGCAGGTCGGAGGTCCCCAGGGGATCGGTATGCAGGAGCGACCCGGTCTTCGCCCAGTACTCGTTCGCGGAATTCACCTCGAAGATCCTGGGGCACGTCCCGGTCGACTCGCACTGGCGCAGGACGCCGTCGGTCCGGCCGGTGACCGGGTCCGCGACGACGTTGTTCGCGAACGGGAAGATGGCCTCGGGGTACCAGCGGCCGATGCGCTGGCGGTGAGTCCGGAAGGGCTGGGCGAACCGGTGGTTGAAGGAGCCGCCGCTGGCGCCACCGACCCAGTTGAGGACGCCGTCGAACGTCTTCTTGCCGCTTTCGTCTTGGTTGAAGCCCAGGCGCACGAACTCGCGCATCACCCGGCACGGTTGCGAGAAACAGAAGGAGTAGGCCTTCTCCACGCGGCCGGCGAGGGGGTTCGGCGTGCCGGTGTCGTCCTTGGCCGCCCCGCGGAGGAATGCCGCCAGGTCCCGGATGGCAGCGAACGACAGGCCCGCGACCGTCGGGTTCTTCGCGGGGTAGACGAATTCGTAGAGAGAGCCGTTGGCGAAGGGGGTGCCGGCCGGAAGCAAGTGGACGGAGAGGTCGCTCGCGTACTCCCAGCCGCTCGGGGGTACGGCGACCGGCGCATCCGAATAGTGTTGGCGGACGGTCATGGTGGCGCGCGTCTTGTCCTTGTCCGCCACGGGATAGGTCAGGGCACCGGATGTCGTCGTCGTGCTGTCGATGACGAACTCCTCGAGCGAGAGGGCGACGATGGGCGAAGCATCCGCATTCACGACGACGGGGACCGTCATCGTCAAGCGGCCGGAGCCCGACGCAGCCGTCACGTCCCAGCCGCTCGACACGACGGAGTAACCCTGCCGCATCAGGAACCCGTTCCCTGCGTCGGCCGCAGCCGTCGGGTCGGCCCCCCCGGTCAAGGCATCGTTCAGGAGGTTGAGGACGTAGGTGGTGCCCCGGTTCGCGGGCTCGTAGAGGACGCGCCCGTTACCCTTCGACGCATCGACAGGGCGGAATAGGAAAAAGTCCACGGTGTACTCGACCTTGCCGCCCGCGTTTCGGGGAGCCAGGGCGATGTCGGCGATGAGGGCGTTCTTCGGGTCGCTCGGGTCGACCTCGCCGTAGGCGACGCCCCGGAGCTTCTCGTACTTGCCCACGGCGCCGAACGAGGTCCCTCCGAATGTCGGCGATTCCGTTGCGCTGATCACGATCCGCGTGATCCGTGCCTGGGCCACCGGCGCGACCACCAGGGCAACCGCCAGGAGGAAGGCCAGCCCTGCCGAGCCCAGGGGTGCCTGGACCGCGTCGAAGACTCTGTTCCTCGGTCTCCTGCGGAGAGCCGGCGGAGAGCTCTCCGGCTCACGATGAGTCAATCTGCCGTCAATGCTGCTCATGTGTCTCCTCCCGTTTCGATCTACAAGGAAGTCCGGCGTTTCCAGGCAGGCGTTTCGAAGAAGTTGACTTGGCTCGGTTCGCGTTTTCTCGCTTTGTGCCGGTTGGACTGAAAGAACTCGATCGGGCAACACGCAGGGGCATTTCCGTGCTTGGACAACTCCAGGGTCAAGGTCTTCTCGCCAGACAAGACCGATACATCGGCCGCGTCGCGGTCCGAAGCCAGCCCCGGAACTCCTCCAACGGAACAGCCGGGCGCTTCACCCGGCAAGGCGTCAAGATATTCTATGAACCAATCTGTGTCGGCGGATGCTCGGAGTACATCCCTCGAAGGTAGGGTTCTCGGGTGACGGGCGCTAATCCGTGGCGCCATCAGCGCCGAACCAGACGAGGCTGACGAGGTGGGGCGACGAAGTCGACCGAAGGGCCCCCCCTACCGGCGTTGACCGGCCCCCGGCGCCCTGGCGGGATCGGGTTTCGAGCTTCCGTCCATGGCAAACCTGCGTCCTGCCGAATGAGTTGACAGGGGGTCGTCGTCGCCGGAACCTCGACGGACCACAAGGCACTTTCCGATGGGAGCAAGTCGATGCGTTCTCACTTCCTGGGTCTCCTGTTTCTCGCCCTCGCCTCTGCCCCTCCCGCTCCAGCCGCCACGCCGGAGCAGGAGTACCTCGCGGCACGGGACCGGCACAGCGCCAGGCTCGAGAAGCTGGAAGCGGCAAAGGGGGGAGAGGATGCTGTCCGCGTCGAGTACGACAAGGCCCTTGCCGACCTGGATGCCAGGCTCCAGAAGATCGTCGGCAGCCTCTCGGTCCCGGGCTATCCCGCCAGGGGGAAGATCAGCCTCGAGAGCCTCACGGCGGGGGACATCGGCTCCGGGATGCTCGACGCCCTGCGCTTCCAGCAGGGCAACGGGGGGGCCGCGATCACCGTCACCACCGACGGCCTCCTCGAGAAGTGGCTCGCCGACTGGCGCAGGAAGGAGGCGAAGGCGCCGACGAAGGACGAGGAAGCGCTTCGCTCCGAGCTCTTCTACACCTCCGCAGTCGGCTCGGACGCCGCGTTCACCAGGGATGCGGTCCTCGACATCCCGAAGCCCGCGGGCGTCGAGTTCGCGTTTGCCCAGATGGGCAGCTGGGCCCAGGACATCGGCCCGTACGACTGCCACAACGTGATCGTCACCCTCCGCATGGGAGGGAAGCTCTACATCGCCGATTCACCCCAGAAGGCGAAAGTAGGGCGGATCCCCGCCTGCAACGAGATCTGGGCAGCGGCCCGGAAGAAGGCCGACAAGCTGCAGGCCGCGTACGTGGCGTCGAAGCTCGAGGAGACGAAGCTCTCGGACGAAAGGTCGGCCGTCGAGGAGAAGGGGAACGCCGACTACCACTCCTGCTTCGTGGAGCGCGCGCCCAGGGAGGCGTGGTACCCCTCCGTGGTCAAGGAGGCCGCCGCACTCGCCGCACGCGTCACCGGCCGCTGAGGACAGGGACGCGGCGCGCGGCGTCCCGGGCCGCCCGGCCGTCCCACCGCTCCCTCAGGGTGCGGGCCGAGCAGAGCCGACTACACTCACCCTACCGCACCACTCTCTACGCGCCTTCGGCGCGGATGACGCTGGCCACCTTCCCCCGAGGTCCCATCCCTGCGTCACCGTCACCGTCACCGTCACCGGACCGGGCGTCCCTCCGGCCGGCAAAGCGATACGGGTGCCGGATTCGCTCGCCTGGACGGACCCTGCAAGCAGTCGGAAAGGCGACGGCGATCTTCAGAAACTCTTTCGGTCTCGGCTGTGGCAAGAAACGCCGCCGGCGACACGACGGAGGCCTTAGGGAGGCGAACGACGTTCTTGCTGGGCCGAAAGGAGGGGTGCTAGCCTTGCGACAGTCGTTCATGAAACCAAGTTGGCTCTCCGTAGGGGCGATGGCGTGCCTGTGCTAGCCGTTCGAAGCGGCAGGAGGTGAACATGAGTGAGGATCCCGGGAGCATTTCCAGGCGACGTCTCCTCGTTGGCTTGGGCGCGAGCGGCTTCGGCGTCGCGGCTGGCTTCGTGTCGCACCCCCGCGCGGCGAACGCCGAGCCGTTGACCGGGCCTCCCCCGGAGATCGACCGGCTCTCCGTCCTCGTGCTGACGGACTCGTTCCACCACGGGCTCGAGCCTTCGGGCAAGTTCGGCGACATCCTGATCCAGCGCTATTCGAGGCCGCCGTCGAAGGAGAACCCGAAGACGCTGATGAACGAATGGGGCCTCGCGCTTCACGTCGAGACGGCGCGTGGCCCCGAAGCGCGGCAGATCCTCGTCGACTTCGGCTTCACGCCGGAGGCGCTGAACCACAACATGAGCCTGCTCGGGGTGGATCCCGCCAGGCTCGATGCCTTCCTGCTCACTCACGGCCACTTCGACCACTTCGGCGGAATGGTGGGCTTCCTCGCGGCGAACAAGGCGAAGCTGAAGCCGGGGCTCCCGTTCTACCTCGGTGGCGAGGAGTGCTTCTGTACCCGAGAGATGGGCGTGGTGAACGCACCGGTCAATTTCGGCACCCTGGATAGAAAAGCGATCGCAGGTGCCGGTCTTCGCGTCACGTTCGCCGATCGGCCGTTCCTCCTGCTGACGGATCAAGGGTTCACGACGGGGCCGATCCCGCTGACCTCCTTCGAGAAGGCGACGCAGAGCTCCCGGATGAAGATCGGGCTGCAGCCGGACGGCCTCGGTTGCTCGCCGGAGGGGTTGCCGTTGGAAAAGCGGACGCTGACCGTGGCGCCGGATGACTTCCAGCACGAGCAGGCCACCTGCTTCAACGTCAAGGGCAAGGGCCTCGTCGTGCTGACTTCGTGTGGTCACCGGGGCATCGTCAACTCGGTCCGAGCCGCGATGAAGGTCTCGGGCGTTCAGAAGGTCCATGCGGTCCTGGGCGGCTTCCACCTGGCGCCGATGCCGGTCGACTACGTGCGA
>CAIMWE010000037.1 GCA_903845115.1 uncultured Acidobacteriota bacterium
CGACCCCGACTGGCTCCAGCCGAAATACACCCACAAGGCCTTCGCCCTCGTCGGCGTCCACACGACCAGGGCCTGCGCTGACTGCCACAAGGGCGGCGTCTGGGCCGGCACCTCCACCCTCTGCTCCGGCTGCCACCTCCCTCTCTACACCGCCACCAAGACGCCGCCCCACGCCGCGTCGGGCTTCCCCACCACCTGCGACTCCTGCCACAAGAACACCGATCCGAACTGGCTGGTCGCGACCTTCACCCACTCCACCTTCCCGCTCTCCGGCGTCCACGCCACCCGCGCTTGCGCCGACTGCCACGTCAACAGCATCTACAAGGGGACGAGCCGCCTCTGCTCCGGCTGTCACCTCCCCCTGTACAACGCCACGACCAATCCGAAGCACTCGACCGCCGGCTTCCCCACAACCTGCGACTCCTGCCACAAGTTCACCGACACCCTCTGGACGCAGGGGGTCTTCGCCCACACGAAGTTCCCGATCACTTCCGGTAACCACAAAGGCAGGGCGTGCTCCGCATGTCACGTCAGCCCGTCGAGCTACCTGGTCTTCAGCTGCCTCACCAGCTGCCACGCGAAGGCGACCACCGACTCCCATCACAGCGGCCGGTCCGGGTACGCCTACGACTCGAACGCCTGCTATTCGTGCCACCCGCAAGGGCGAGCCGGCTGAGGAAAGAGCACGACCATGAAGACCACCTTCCGTGCCGCCGCCCTCGCTTTCGCCCTCGCCCTCTTCGCTGGCGCCCCTGCCCGCGCCCAGTCGCTCCCGGGATGGGGGCGGGTCTCCCTCTACGGGATGATGCAGAGCGTCAAGTACGACGACGGGACCACCCGCAGTTTCAACGAGCTGACGGGCGGCATCACCATCCGCTCCAAGACCGCGGACGACGGAGGGATCGAGTACGGCGTCGACGCGAGAGCCTCCACCTATCCCAGTAGCGGCCGCGACTCGCAGGGGAGTGTCTACGAGGCCTGGGTCGGAGGAAAGACCAAGGGGGGCGTCTGGACTCTGCGGATCGGCCAGATGTACCTGACCGATCTCGGAGCCCTCGGGTCATTCGGCGGGCTGATGGCGGAATACAGGGTCCCCGGGACGACGCCTTTCGGCCGCCTCCGCTTCGGCCTCTTCGGCGGCCTGGAGCCGAAAATCTCCGAGGTCGGCTTCGCCCCGGACGTCAAGAAGGGCGGGGTATGGGCCGGGCTCGACGGCGAGGTCAACCGGCACCACATCCTCGGTTGGGTCATCGTGAAGAACGGCTCGCTGACGGAACGGTCGGTCGTCACGTTCACGAACTACGTCCCAGTCGGGAAGGACTTCTTCCTCTACCAGGCCGCCGAGTACGACGCGACAGGACCCGGCGGCACCGGCTCTCCGGGGCTCAACTACTTCTTCCTCAACGCCAGGTACACCATCTCCCCTGCCGTGGAGCTGATGGCGACCTACCACCGCGGGCGTTCCATCGACGCCCGGGCCATCAGCAACGACATCCGGGCCGGACGGCCCGTGGACCAGCGGTCGCTCGACGGCTTCCTCTTCGAATCGATGGGCGGCCGCGTCCAGGTCGAGGTCGTGAAGAACGTCCGGCTCTTCGCGGGCTACTACAACGACCGGAACAACTTCGAGGACGTCAGGACGGGACGGATCAACGCCGGCCTGTGGACCACGAACATCCTCGGGAGCGGCTTCGACTTCACCCTGTCCGACAACCGCGTCCAGAAGACCGGGGCCGGCTACGACGCCTGGTGGGCTTCCCTCGGCCACAACATAGGGCCTCAGGCCTACCTTTCCCTCGACTATTCCACGTCGCTGTCGACCGTCACCGTCACCGACGCCGGTGGCGTGACGGTGACGAACCGGCCGAAGACCAAGCGTTACAGCCTGAACGGGAACTGGAACGTCAGCCGCCACTTCTCGCTCTTCTTCACGGCCGAGCAGCTGAGAGACGACACCTCCAAGGACAACCGCGGGCTCCTCGGGCTGAATTACCGCTTCTAGGAAGAGAGAACGAGATGAGAACTGCCAGTTCCCCCCTCGCCGCCGCGCACGAGAGCGACCGCGTCCTGACACCGGTCCTTGCCGTCCTCGAGGAGACCCGCGCCATCCGGACCGTCCGGATGGCCCGCCCGGCCGGATTCGACTTCCGGGCGGGCCAATCGATGAGCGTGACGTTCGAGGCGCTTGGATACGAGTGGACGAGCCGCTTCCCCATCAGCTCCGCCCCGGAAGAGGACGCCCACCTCGAGATCTCAGTGAGGCGGGGAGGAGAGGCCGAGGAGGTCCTCCTCGCGGCGGCCACGGTCGGCAGCTTCCTCGCCGTGCGGCCCCCCGAGGGGTCTTTCGTCTATCCGGACGGCGACAACCGCCCCGTCGCCCTCGTCGGCGGAGAGGAAGGGGCCGCCCCGCTGATGAGCATGCTGCGGCACGCCGCCGTCAGCAAGGCCTCGCGGCCGGTGACGCTCCTCCTCTCCGTCCGGACAGCCGAGGACGTCCCCTACCGGAGGGACCTGCAGCTCCTGATCCGGCGGTCCCCGAACCTGAGGGTCGGCGTGACCCTGACCCAGGAGGGGCCGCGGGCCGGTTTCCGGACCGGAGGCATCGACGAGGCGTTGCTCCGGCGTGCCGTCCCGGATCCGGCGAACACCCATTTCCTTCTCTCCTGTCCGCCGCCGATGCTCGACGAGACGAGGCACCTCCTGGCTCGCCTCCGGGTTCCCGCCGCGCAGATCCAGTGCGAGGCGTTCGAGAAGCCCGCAGCCCGGTCGGCTCACATCCTCCCCTTCCCGGAGACCGGCACCGCCCCGGAGACCCTTCCGTTCTCGCGGAAGGAGCACGCGCGGGAGATCCTTCGCTTCGCGCGGGGCGAGATGATGCTCCACTGGTCGATCGCGATCCCGTTCATCATCTGCTTCGTCACCGGGATGATCGTGAAGCTCTTCTACGGTCTCCATCCGGTGGGGATCTCCCGGGACATCCTGACGTTTCTCCACCGGGTCGCGGGGGGCTGCCTCACCGTCTTCCCGGCACTCGCCCTGATGAAGACCTGGAGGGACTTCAAGGTCCACCTCTACAACGTGAAGGTCGGGTTCTCCTGGACCATCGACGACCTGAAGTGGCTCTTCCTTTTCGGGCCGTCGACCGTCAGCAAGAGGATCGTCCTTCCGGACCAGCGCAAGTTCAACGCGGCCGAGCGCCTAAATTTCATGATGGTGATGGTCACCTACCCGGTCTTCGTCGCCTCGGGAATCCTGCTCTGGCTGCCGGGGGGGCACTTCGTCCCGTGGCTGGTCCACGTCGGCACCGCCCTGGTCGTCCCCTTCCTGATGTTCGGGCACATCTACATGGCGGTGGTGAACCCGGGCACCCGCGTCGGCCTCAGCGGCATGATCACCGGACGGGTCGACCGCGAGTGGGCAAAACACCACTACGCGAGCTGGTACCGGGACCACTTCCACGAGGACGGGACGCCGCGCTGAGAGGCACAGGCCGGAGCGCGAATCTCACGCCCGGCCCGGGGCGCCGTCACTGGATCACGGAGTCCTGGGTCTGGTTGTCGATCACCGTGACGTAGGAGAAGACCGGGATGTCCGAGGTGACCGTGAGGATGGCGTCGGTCGTCACGACGCCCCCCGCTCCGACCGTCGCGAAGATGTCGTTGACCTGGCGGGCCTCCAGCGATGCCCAGCTCTGCGTGACGGTTCCGAGAAGAGCCCCGCTGACGGTCGTGAGGGTGAACGTCACGGTGGCCGCGTAGGCGAAGGAGTTGAAGACGCCCGCGTTCGTCCGGAAGCCCGCGCTCCGGTCGCCGCCGTTGTTTCCCAGACCGACGAAGGTCGAGCGCCCGGAAGCGGCGGTCAATGCCTGGCCGGGCATACCGGCGCCGTTCGTGGGGTTCGGAAGCGAAGGCGAGTAGGTCCGCGACAGCGCCTTCAGCGTGTTCGAGCTGGAGGTGGACGAGTACTTCAGGACGATGGCGCCGGCCGTCTCCGGCGCTCCGAACAGCGTCCCCACGACGTCCGAGTAGCTCTTCCCCGCTCCGGGGTCGATCGAGAACGTCTTCGGCCCGGACGCGCAGTCCTGCCCCGCGTAGCAGTAGAACGTCGCAGTGACGTCGAGCGGACCGGCGTCGAAGTTGTAGATCCAGAGGTCCGTGTGAAAGAAGGCGTTGTTCGCGCCGTGAATCGACGCGGCGGCGGGGACGGTCACCGAGTGGGGGAACGTCGAAGGGAGGTCGCCCGTGATCCGGATCGCGACTCCCTGCCGGCGGAACGTGCTGAGCGGCGCGTCCGTCCCCTCGGTCTCCAGCACCAAGCAGGACCCCGACGAGATCACCTCCATGTTGACGGTTCCCGGTCCCGTCACCGCTCCCCGGAACGCGAGGGCCCCCGATGCCGCCACGTTGACGGTCCCGAAGTTGAAGACAACGGGGACCGGCGAGGTGCCCGAGAAGTTGATCGGGGTGGTCGCCGTTCCCAGGAGGGCTCCGCCGAACCCGCCGTTCTGACGGGCCGTCAGGGTCAGCGTGTAGGTCCCGGCGACCGACGGGGAAAGGTAGAGCGTCGCGGTCTTGAGCGTCGTGCCGGGGTAGCTCGGAACGTAGAAGCCCCGCACCGCGAAATTGTCGGTCGTCCTCGGCGAGTACCAGGGACAGTCGATGACCGGCGGCGTGTCGGCCAGACCGGCTCCGGGAAGAAACAGGGCCGCGACGAGCCCCACGTAGAGAAGAGACCGAGTCGTTTTCAACATCTCATTCCTCCTGTCTATCGAATGCCTAGCGGGGCAGCAGCGTCCGCGGATCGTTCGTCACGTTGTCGATGACCGTAGCATACGCCGCGAAGGTCCCCGGGACGGTCGGCGTGGAGAGAACGAGCCGCGCCCCGGAGAGGTCGGTGGAGACGCCGAGGTCCCGGACCACCTTCGACACCTGGATCATGCCGAGGGGCTGGAGCGGGTAGCTCTTCGTCCCCAGGGTGGTCCCATCCCCTCCCACCAGCTTCACGTCGACCGTCAGCGCCGCCTCGGTGGCGTTCGCAAGGATCAGGTTCGTCCGGAAGGAGCCGTCCTCGCGCACCGCCAGGATCGAGCGATCGGTCCCGTTCCGGATCAGGTCGGCCGCCGTGGCGGCCGGGACGCTCTGGCCGAACGTCCCGCCGAAGCCGGGCGTCGAGGTCTGGGCGAGGACCGCCACGAGCCCGCTGTCCGACGCGGGGTACTGGGAAGCGACCCGGATGGCCCCGTAGTCCGACGTCAGGCCGAAGACCGAGCCCAGGACGTCGCCGTACGTGGCCGACCGCCGGGCCGAAAGGTCGAAGGTCTTCTCCGTCCCTCCCCGGCCGTCCCTGTTGCTGCCGAGGAACTTCAGGGTGTAGCGGGCGCTGGCGTCGCCCATGTAGGCCACGGTCAGGTCGGTCGTGTAGAAGGCGCCGCCGGAGCCGGCCGCACGGGCGCTGGACGGCAGCAGCCAGTAGTCCGCATCGGGCCGCGCGCTGGCGATGGCGGCCACCGGCAGGAGAGTCCGCGGGTCGTTCGTGACGTTGTCGATGACCGAGGCGTAGGCCGCGAACTTCCCCCCGACGGTCGCCGTCGAGAGGACGAGGCGCGCCCCCGCCACGTCCGCGACGACGCCGAGGTTCCGGACGACGCGCGAGACCTGCGTCATCCCGAGCGGCGGGAGCGTGTACCTTCCCGAGGCGGCCTGGGCCCCGAAGGGAGCGGCCGGCGTCGGGCCGACGACGGCCGTTCCGTCCGCCGCGACGAGGACCACGTCGACGTCGAGCGGCGCCTCGGTTGCGTTCGCCAGGATGAGGTTCGTCCGGAAGGAGCCGTCCTCCCGGACCGCCAGGATCGACCTCGGGGTCCCGGTGGCGATCAGGTCGCCCGTCATGGAAGACGGCACGCTCTGGCCGAACGTCCCGCCGAAGCCGGGGGTCGAGGTCTGCGCGAGCGCCCGGACCGACGGCGACGCCGAGGTCACGCGGATCGCCCCGTAGTCCGAGGCCCTCCCGAAGACCGAGCCGAGGACGTCCGAGAAGGTGGTCGACCGGCCCGCGGGCAGGGGGAACGACTTCTCGTCCCCCCCCCGCCCGTCCCCGTCGTGCCCCAGGAACTTCAGCTGGACCGTCGTGTCGGCCGCCCCGGTGTTGGCCACCGTCAGGTCGGTCGAGTAGAAGGCCACCCCGGCCCCGGCCGCCCGCGCGCTGGACGGGAGGAAGGCCTCCATGCCGGAGGGGGCCGAGTCGACGACGCCCCAGTAGGCGGGCTTGGCCTGGAGGGTGTCGTCGAACAGCAGCGGCCGGTCGAGGCGCGTGATGGGGAAGGTCGAGAGCCACGTGTCGTCGTCGGCGATCCCCCACAGCGTGACCGAGCTGATCGAGCCCTCGAGGAGCCGGTACTGGCGAAAGAAGTCGCGGTACCGGGACGCCTGCTGGTAGAGGAGCTCCGGCGCGATCGTGTCGTACCGCGACGTCTGGTCGGTGTAGACGCTCATGTCCATCTCGGTGATCTGGTTGTCGAGGCCGAGCGCCGCGAAGGCCCCGATCGTCCCCGGGATGGCGGACGCCGCCGGGCCCGCGAGGTTGACGTGCATCTGGTGCCCGACGCAGTCGACCGGCACTCCCCGGCTCTTCATCCCCTGGAGGACCGTCACCATCGCGGCCCGCTTCCGCGGGTCGTCCGTCGAGTAGTCGTTCATGCAGAGCTTCGCGGAGGGCGCCAGCTCGGCGGCGACCTGGAACGCCCTGTCGATGAAGTCGGTCGGCCCCGCGAGGTTGTACCAGTCGCTGCGGCGGAGGCCGTCGGGCTGGGCCGGGTCGATCACCTCGTTGACCACGTCCCAGGACGAGACGACGTCCCGGTAGCGCCCCATCACCTTCCGGATGTGCGCCTCGAGGCGCTGGAGCATCAGGGCCTTCGTCGCGGCGGACGGGACGAGCGCCGCCCCCGACGCGTCCTTGAAGAGCCAGTCCGGGTTCTGGTTGTGCCAGACCAGCGTGTGGCCCCGCACGGTCAGCCCGTTGGTCCGGGCGAAGCTGGCGATCGTGTCGGCGTCGGTGAAGAAGTAGTTCGAGTCCGCTTCCCCGATCGTCGGGTGAATCGGGCCGAACTTCATCGCGTTGCCGGGCGTGAGGGAATTGACGTGCTTCAGGAGGAGCGCGGCGTGGGCGGGATCGGTGACGGTCGCCGGGCTCACCGCGGCCCCGTAACGGAATTCTCCCGCCAGGACCTCCTTGAGCGACGGGATGTCTGTCTGGATCGGCGGGATCGGAGCGTAGGTGACCGAGAAGTCGTCGAGGTAGAAGGAGACCTTGAGGGGATACGTCGTGCTTCCCGCCGGCGGGGCCGGGTCGGCCTCCGCCGACTCGACGTAGAGGGAGAGGCTGTCGGCGGCGTCGGCGAGGGTGAAGAAGGCGGCCAGCATCGTCCACTCGTTCGCGGTCACCGTGGAGAGGGGGGTGACGGCCAGGTATGTGGTGGCGCCCTGGTACGTTCGCTGGAGGCTCACCTTCAGCGAGACTGTCGGGAAGGAGGGGTCCGCCACCAGCCTGACCCAGGTCCTGATCTGGTAGCGGGACCCCTTCGCCATCTTCCCGGTCACGACGATGCTCGGTCCCTGGTAAGGGCGTCGCCGCCCGGTTACCTTCAGGCTGTGCGTCCCGCCGTGGGCCTGTTCCGTCGAGTTGGCGACCGTCGAGTCCCCCCCGCGGGCCGTCCAGTTGCGGGCGGTCCCGTCCGGCATGACGAAGCCCGTCAGCGTCCCGTCCTCGAAGGTCGAGGCGAAGCCGGTCTGGTCCGCGCTCTGGGCGAGCGCTCCGAGCCCTGGAACGAGGGCGAGCAGGACGGCGAGGACGGGCCGGAGCGTCCTGGAGAGCGGCATGGGACCTCCAATCCGGGGCGGCGTCGACGGATGCGGATCCAGGGCGCTTCGCCTTCGATTCGCGCGGCGGGCGTTCACGGGACGAGCGGGACCCACGTCTTCCCGTCGAACCGGACGAGGAAGACGTCCTTGATCGGCCGGTAGTCGGTGGGGCTGGTCGTGACGCGAATCCCGTCCCGCAGCATGCCGAGCTCGAGGTCGAGGCTGGTCGCCTGCTTCAGCACGTTGGCCCGGGTCAGGTCGTCGCCGCACTTCCTGATGAGCTGGGTGAGGGCGTCGGCGATCTGGTAGCCGAGGACGACGTTGCCGTCCTTGTACCCGGCATCCATCTTGTAAGCCCACATCCAGGCGACGAATATGCGCATGCCGGCGTCTGACCGCCACATTTCCGGTTCCCACTTCTTCGAGCGGGAGTTCGAGATGATCCCCTTGGCCTTCTCGAGCCCTGCCGGCTCGAGGACGGCGCCGATCGACGACGCGGTGCTCGGAATGAGCTGCATCGGGCGCCACCCCAGGTCGTACGCCGTCCGGATGGCGCGCGCCGCGGACCGGCCGGCAGCCATGTTCAGGAAGACGTCCGCCCCCGACTCCTTCAGCGCCGCGACCGCCGCGTCGACCGCCGCGTCGTCCGAGAGCTTGAAGCGCGCCTCCTTCACGAGCATCGTCTTCGCCTTCTCTCCCAGGGCGTCCCGGATCGCCGTGACGGACTCCGTCCCGTCCTCGTCCTCCGACGCGAGGACCGCGATCCTCGCCGCGGGCTTCATCCGGAGGATGGCCTTGACGTAGGCCTGCCCCTCCGTCCTCCGCGAGGCCATGAACCCCATCGTCCAGGGATAGTGCGCCGGGTCGTTGAACGTCTCCTCGCTCGAGGCGACGAAGAGCTGCGGCACCTTCTTCTCGTTCAGGTACGGGCGGATCGCCTTGTTGGGCCCGCTCCCCCAGATCCCCGCCGTCAGGAGGACCTGCTCCTCCTCGACCAGCTTCCGCGCCTGCTCGAGGCTCCGCTTCGGATCCCCGCCCCCGTCGAGGTTCGTGAACCTCACCTTCCGGCCGTTCACCCCCCCGTTGTCGTTCACCCCCTCGAAGTAGGCCGCCATCGCCTTCCCGATCGCCGCGTACTCCGAGAAGGACCCGCTGACGGGCATCACCGTGCCGACCCGGATCTCCTTGTCGGTCGCGCCGGGGTCGTATTTCTTCTGGGCTTCGGCCGGCGCCGAGACCAGCGCCACGAAGGAAAGGACGAGCGAAGCGACGGAAACTCGCAGGGTCTTGTGCATCAGCGACTCCATTCTCACGATTCAGCCCCTCCTCGCGAGCCAGGCGCCGCCTGCTGCGAGCGTCGAGACTAGGGCCAGAAGGCCCCAGCCTCCAAGCGCCGGGACGTCCGTTGCGGCCGCACCGTTGCCGTTCACCACCTGGCCGCCGGGAAGCGTCCCTGTGCTCCCCGCGTACGCCGCGCTCCCCCCGTGGACCGCCGTGACGACGCGGGTCCCGACGGCCAGGGCCGACGAGCTCGCCTGGGCGACGCCGCCCGCGAGCGCGACCGGCGCCCCGAGGTTCGTCCCGTCCACCTGGAACTGGACCGACCCGGTCGGGGTCCCCGAGCCCCCGGAGACCGTCGCGGTGAAGACGACGTTCTGCCCGTAGATGCTCGGGTTGACGCTGCTCCCGACCGCCGTCGAGCTGGCCGGCAGCGTGCAGGGAGTGGTCGTGAAGGTCAGGTCGCTCCCGTTCG
Source organism: uncultured Acidobacteriota bacterium (assembly GCA_903845115.1). Classification (GTDB taxonomy): domain Bacteria; phylum Acidobacteriota; class Thermoanaerobaculia; order UBA5066; family UBA5066; genus CAIMWE01. The sequence goes on from CAIMWE010000037.1 coordinate 9,613, forward strand.
CCGTCCCGTTGGGGTTCGAGGCGTCGACGCGGAAGTGGTAGGGGGTGTTGCACGTCAGGCCGGTCAGCCCGACGGAGACGGCGGCGCCCGTCGCCCCCGCGGCCAGCGGGCTCTCGAGGGCGGTGAGCGGGCTGCCGGCCCCGCCGTACGCGGTGGTGGTCCCATAATCGAACGTCACCGCCGTCTGGGCGCCGTTCGAGGTGACAGAGCCGTTGAGGGTCGCCGTCGCCGCGGTGATCGCGCTGGCCGCCACGGTCGCGGCCGTGGGTCCGGCAGCTCCCGCGCACGCCGTCGTCGTGAAGGTCTGGTCGTTTCCGCTGACCGGGCCGCCCGCCACGCTCCTGCCCACGGCCCGGAAGTGGTAGAGGGTCCCGCAGGCGAGCGTCTGGTCGAGCATGCCCATGACCGGCGTGCTCCCCGCCCCGGCAGCGACGGTGGAACTCGCGTTGACCACCTTCCCGTAGGAGGTGGTCCGGCCCATCTCGAAGTAGGCCGCCGTCGAGGCCCCGTTCGGCGTCACCGTACCGTTCAGGTTGGCGCTCGCGGCCGTGACGCCCGACGCGGCGTTGGTCACCACCGTCGGCGGGGTTGCCGGCGTCCCGCAGCCCTGGGACCAGGGGGTCCTCCCCGTGGCCGCGTCCCAGGCCGCCGAGGGGGTCGCCGTGAGGCCGTTCGGGCAGAGGGCCGACCCGCCGGCCGCGAGGCTGCTGGGAGAGGGAGGGGTGGGCGGCCCCCCCGTGAACTGGTTGTTGTCGAC
>CAIMWE010000038.1 GCA_903845115.1 uncultured Acidobacteriota bacterium
TCACCAGCGGAGGGTGACCCGGATCACGGCGGGGAGGTCCTCGAGGCTCTCCGGTGTCCCGTGCACCGAGCCGGCCAGCGCAAGGCGCTGCAGGAGCTCGGGGAGCCGCCGGGACGGGAGGCGGGCGACCACGGAGCGCCCGTCCGTCTTTTCGATCGGCGTGACGACCTCCGCCCCGGCCCGGCCCAGCTCTCTCTCGAGCAGGGCCGGGAAGCCGGCAGGCTGGTACGGCTCGATCCGGACGACGAGGGGGGGGGAGGCCGTGGGGGCCGGTGCGGCCGCCTCCTCACCCTTGAAGGATTCACTGGCGATAGGGCTCCCGGCGGCCTTCGCCGCGGCCGGCCCGGGGGCGGAGCGGCTCATCCGGGGCGAAGGAGCGGCGCCGGCGAGGGAGTCCCTGGCTGCCGAGGGGGCCGAGGCCCCGCTGGCCCCGGCGCCAGCCGGCATCGCCTGGTCCGCAGACTCGACCGCGGGGGCGGAGGCCGCCTTCGACGCCATCTCGGGTCCGCCGCCCGCTGACGGCCCGTCGTCCTTCCGTTCGTCGAGGCCCGGTGCCGCCCCTTTCTTCTCTTTCCGGAGCTTGCTCCCGTCCGGGGGGGGAGGCGCGAACGCCGGCCGCTCCCCGGTCGGCCCATCGGCTCGCCCCGGCGTCGCTTCCGGAACCACCCGGCTCTCCGTCGCTTCGGAGGCCGGACGCGCTTCCGGGAGATCCCGGGGCACCCCGCCCGACTTCGAGACGAGGTAGTAGCCCGCCGCCCCGACGAGGACCAGCGTCGCCACGCGGAACTGCGCGCTGGCCAGGATGGGGAAGAAGGCGCGGCGCCAGATCGAGGGAGAGGGGGCCGCGTCCGCGCGGAGACGGGCCATGATCCTCGCCGTCATCCAGGGAGGGGGCTCGACCGGCTCCAGTCCCCTGACCTGCCGGTGCGTCCACCGGAGCTCCTCGAGCGCTCTCCGGCATTCCTGGCAGGTCGCGAGGTGGGCCTCGAGGGAGGCCTGTTCGGCCGGGGAGGCGGCGCCGTCCAGGACCGCCGACATCGTCTCGCGGTGGACGAGGCACTCCTTCATGCGGCCCCCATCGCGCGCTTGAGGCACTCCTTGACCCCTTCCCGGGCCCGGAACAGCCTGGACTTCACGGTCCCTTCGCGGACCTTCAGGACCGCTCCGATCTCGCCGTACGAATGCTCCTGGATGTCGCGCAGCACCAGCACCTCCCGGAACTCGACCGGGAGGGAGGCGATGCACTTCTCGATCTGCTTCCGGACGGCCCGCACCTCCATCTGTTCCAGGGCCGACGGATCGGGGGAGGGTGGGTCCATCTCCGTCCCTTCGTCTCCCCGGGGACCCGGGTCGCTGAGCGAACGGCCCTCCCTCCGGCGCCGCTTCGCGAGCCGTTCGAGGCCGCTGCGAGCCTGGTTGAGGGTGATGGTCGTCAGCCAGGTCGAGAAGCGCGCCTCTTCCCGGAACGAGGAGAGTCCCCTGTAGGCCGCGACGAAGGCGTCCTGGACCACCTCGCAGGCGTCCTCGTAGCTGCCGACGACGCGGTAAGCCAGGTTCAGCATCGCCTTCTGGTGGCGCCGGACCAGGACCTCGAAGGCCCCGGAGTCGCCTTCTCGGGACGCAACGACCAGCTCCATGTCGTCAGGCTCCTCGCCCTGGGTCTGCGGGCACATCCTGTTGGACAGTCTAGCTGGTGGAATTGTTCCCGGGACGGGGGAACGGCCGCCCCGATCATCGGCTAACCTATCCCGGACGCGAGAACGCTTCCGCGGTCTCGCCGGAGGGAAAGAGCATGAAGGACACCCTGGTCTACGTGATGGCCGGCGGGCAGGGGGAGCGCCTCCGTCCGCTCACCGATTTCCGGGCGAAGCCCGCGGTCCCGTTCGGCGGGATCTTCCGGATCATCGACTTCACGCTGTCGAACTGCATCAACTCCGGGCTCAGGAAAATCTACGTCCTCACGCAGTACAAGTCCCATTCCCTCTCCAACCACCTGAAGTCCGGGTGGAGCATGCTGAGCCGGCGGCTGGACCAGTTCATCGACGAGGTGCCGGCGCAGCAGCAGCTCGGCGGCAGCTGGTACCAGGGGACGGCGGACGCCATCCGGCAGAACGTCAACTTCGTGGAGGAGAACGCGCCGAAGAGGGTGCTGATCCTCTCGGGCGACCACATCTACAAGCAGGACTACAGGCTCCTGGGGCGTTTCCACGAGGCGAAGGGCGCGCGGCTGACCGTGGCGTGCGTCCGCGTCCCGGCGGAGGAGGCGGCCGGGAGCTTCGGCGTGATGGAGGTGGACGCCGACGGGCGGATCGTCGGCTTCGAGGAGAAGCCGAAAGTCCCGAAGACCATTCCCGGCACGACCGACTGCCTCGCCTCGATGGGGCTCTACCTGTTCGACGCCGACTGCCTGCTCCAGTCGCTGGCGGGCGACCTCCTCGATTTCGGGAAGGACGTCATCCCGATGCTCCTCCGGCGGGGGGAGCCGGTCTTCGCCTACGACTTCACGGAGAGGAACCGGTTCGAGGAGTGGGAGTACACCAAGCGCGAGGGGGTGCGGCAGAAGGAGCTGGTCCCGGCGGCCAGCGACTGCACCTACTGGCGCGACGTGGGGACGCTGGAGCAGTACTGGCTGGCCAACCTCGACCTGGTCCAGCCAGTGCCGAAGTTCAACGTCTACGGCGAGCGCTTTCCGGTCTTCAGCAGCCCCGGGCATTTCCCGCCCGCCAAGTTCGTCCACGAGACGCCGGGCCGGACCGGCATGGCGGTGAACTCCATCGTCGCGGACGGCGTGATCGTCAGCGGGGCGACGGTCCGGAACTCCATCGTCGGCTGCGGTGCCTACGTCCACAGCTACACCACCGTCGAGAGCTCCGTCCTCTTCGGCGGCTCGCTGCGCGGAGGGCTCATCACCGAGACCGACATCGGCCGCGACTGCCGGATCAAGAACGCGATCGTCGACAAGAACGTGCGCCTCTCCGCCGGGACGGCCATCGGGTTCGACCGCGCCGAGGACGAGCGCCGGGGCCTCCGGACCGTCCCGATCACGGGAAGCGACGAGCACATCGTGGTGGTGCCCAAGGACTTCGTGCTCTGACGGCCTCCGGCCCGCCGGCTCCGTTGCCCCCGCGCCCGTGTACGATGTCCGGCATGGGTGAGAAGCCGAAGACCGCTTTCGACCTCGCGATGGAACGCCTCGCGGCCGACGACCGCGAGGCAGGAGTCCAGGAGACCCCGCTGACCGCATCCCAGAAGGAGGCGATCGCCGAGGCGAGGCGGGTCGCCTCGTCCCGGCTCGCGGAGCGGGAGATCCTCTACAAGGCTGCGATGCGGCACACGGCGGACCCCGTGGTGCGGGAGAAGGCGGCGGAGGAGTACCAGATCGACCGACAGCGGATCGAGGACGACCGCGACCGGGCGATCGAGGCGATCCGCAGCGGCAAGCGCTGACCGGCGGGGAACGAAGCGGCTGGCCCTTGGTACCCTGTCCGGTGCGCCGTGGCGCAGGGAGGGAACGATGGCTGAATCGACGTGGGCGGAGGGGCTGCCGGTCGCGATCACGGTGACCGGGGCGGACGGGACGATCCTGGAGATGAACGCCCGGTCCCGCGACTCGTTCGCCAAGGACGGCGGCGGCGCGCTCGTGGGGAAGAGCGTTTTCGACTGCCACCCGGAGCCGGCGCTCACGAAGACCCGCCGGCTTTATGCGGGAAAGGGCCCGAACCACTACACCATCCGGAAGCTTGGGCAGAGGAAGATCATCCACCAGATCCCGTGGACCGTCGACGGGGAGTTCGCGGGATACGTCGAGATCTCGATCCCGATCCCGGACGAGCTGCCTCACTTCGACCGCGACTGACCGGGAAGCCAGCGGGCGTTCCAAGGAATCGACCGGATTGTCGAAAACGAGCCGGGAGAAAGTCCTGTCCCTTCGGGGCCGGCAGGCCTATAACGGGATGGGGGGCAAGGGGCACAAGCGACACGGCCGGGCAGAGGCCCGTGGACGCGCGCTGTCCGCCGCATCGCTTACCCGCCCTCCCGAGGAGGGTGCATGGAATTCTGTGTCAAGGTAGACCCGGCCACCTGGCAGCAGTACGTCTCGACGCCCGTCAAGGGGAAGACGATCCTGCTGGATGCCTTCACCAACAAGGGTTCGGCCTTCACCCCCAAGGAGAGGGACGAGCTGGACCTCCAAGGACTGCTTCCTCCCGCCATCTGCACGATCGAGCAGCAGCTCAAGCGGACCTACGAGAGCTTCCAGGCGAAGACGACGCCGCTCGAGAAATTCATCTTCATGGCGAGCCTGCAGGACCGGAACGAGACTCTCTTCTACCGCCTGTGCCACGAGCGGATCGACGAGATGATGCCGATCGTCTACACGCCGGTCGTGGGCGAGGCGTGCCAGAAGTTCTCCCACATCTACCGGCGCGGACGGGGCCTGTACGTCGGCTACGACCAGCGGGGCCACATCGAGAAGGTCCTCTCGAACTACCACACGAAGAACCCCTCCGTGATCGTCGTGACCGACGGCGAGCGGATCCTCGGCCTCGGCGACCAGGGCGCGGGCGGCATGGGAATCCCCATCGGGAAGCTCTCCCTCTACACGCTCTGCGCCGGCATCTCCCCCTACAGCACGCTTCCGATCACCCTCGACGTCGGGACCGACAACGAGGAGCGTCTCGCCGACCCGCTCTACCTCGGCCTGCGCCACAAGCGGATCCGCGGCGACCAGTACCAGGCCTTCGTCGACGAGTTCGTGGCGGCCGTGCAGAAGGTCTTCCCGAACGTCCTGCTGCAGTGGGAGGACTTCCTCAAGGGGAACGCGATCAAGCAGCTGCACCGGTTCCGGGACAAGCTCTGCACGTTCAACGACGACATCCAGGGGACGGCGGCCGTCGTCCTGTCGGGGATCTACGGCGGGCTGAAGCTGACCGGCCAGCCGATCCGCGACCAGCGGCTCGTCTTCGCCGGGGCCGGCGCCTCGTCGAACGGGATCGCGGCGCTCTTCGTCGCCGCCCTCGTGGAAGGCGGTCTGCCGCTCAAGGAGGCGAGGCAGAGGATCTGGGCGGTCGACACGAAGGGCCTCGTGACCTCGGACCGGCCCGGCCTGGAGGACTTCAAGGCCGACTACGCGAGGGACCTGGCCGAAACCGCCTCCTGGACCTGCCGCGACCGCTCCCGGATCTCGCTCGAGGAGGTGGTCGCCAACGTCAAGCCGACGATCCTGATCGGGGTCTCGGCCACGCCCGGGACCTTCACCGAGGGCGTCGTGAAGATGATGGCCAAGGACAACGCCCGCCCGCTGGTCTTCCCGCTCTCGAACCCGACCTCCAAGAGCGAGTGCACGGCCGAGGAGGCGGTCCGCTGGTCGGAGGGACGGGCGATCGTCGCGACCGGCAGTCCGTTCGCGCCCGTGAAGTACGGGTCGGAGACGCACCGGATCGGGCAGTGCAACAACGCGTTCGTCTTCCCCGGCATCGGGCTGGGGGTCTGCGTGTCCCGCGCCCGGTACATCAGCGACGGGATGTTCCTGGCCGCGGCCCAGGCGCTGGCGGACCAGGTGACGCCCGAGGACCTGAAGGAGTCGGCGGTCTACCCGCAGCTGGCGCGGATCCGCGAGTGCTCTCTCCAGGTGGCCTGCGCGGTGATCCGCCGCGCGGTGTCCGAGGGTCACGCGGACGCCGAGATCCTCTTGAACCTGGAGAAGAACGTCCAGCGCGCGATGTGGTTCCCGGAGTACCTGCCCGTCCGCTACGAGCCCTGAGCCGCAGGATTCCCGGTCCGGTGGGGCCGGCGGGGGAGCGATCCCCCGCCGGCCCTCTTTCCCAGCGCTCCGATCGCTTCCCGGCAGCCGGCGGGTCCGCCCCGCGTCGTAAGATCCGGCGGTTCGGGCTGCCGCCGGGGGCGGCCTCCGCGCGGAGCGGCGGTCCTGCGGCCCCGGGGGAGACCGATGCACGTCGACTTCGAACGGATCCTGATCGTCGACCGCGACGAGGGGGCCATGCGTCTCGTCGACGCGGTCCGCGAGTTCAACCAGGAGAACGGGACCTCGATCCGGACGATCGCGCTCCACGCGGAATCGGATCGGCACGCGATGTTCGTCCGGGAGGCGGACGAGGCTTTCGCCCTGGACACCGCCGCCGCCGCCGGGGCCGGCGTCCGCAGCGGGACCGTCTCCCGCCTTCACCCCGGCCTGGAGAGGGTTCTCCGCGAGAGCGGGGCCGACGCCGCGTGGGTGGGGTGGGGCCTCGGCGCGCCGGACGTCGAGGTGGCCGAGCTCTGCGAGCGGCTCGGCGTGGTATTTGTCGGCGCCGGCTCGCGGCTGATCCGGCGCGTCGGCGACCGGATCGCGGCCCGGCGCTTCGCCGCGGAGGCGGGATTTCCGGTGACTGCGTGGAGCGGCGGGCCGGTGGAGAGCTACGAGGAGGCCCTCGCCGCGGCGCGGCGCCTCGACTTCCCCCTCCTCCTCCGATCGGCGACCACGCGGGGCGGCCCTGCCGTCCGGACCGCCGACACGGCGGAGGAGCTGGGAGAAGCGTGGCAGAAGCTCCGGGCGGAATCCCACGACGCGACCGGTAACCCGGCTCTCTTTCTCGAGAGGCAGGTCGACGGCGCGCGGCGCATCGCGGTCCAGGTCGTCGCCGACCACCTCGGGACGGTCTGGGCCGTCGGAACCCGCAGCACCACCGTCCGATGGAGGGACCGTCACCTCGTGGAGGAGGCGCCGGCGCCGGGATTGACGGAGGCCGTCGAACGCGAGCTCCAGGAAGCGGCGGCGCGGTTTGCCCGGCTCGCCGGGTATCGGGGTGCGGGGACGTTCGTGTTCCTCTGGCACCCCGGCACCGGGGTGGTCTCTTTCGACGAGGTCCGCGTCGGGATCGAGGCCGCCCACGCGGTGACGGAGATGACGACCGGGCTGGACCTGGTGAAGCTCCAGCTCGCCGTGGCCCGCGGCGGTGTCCTGGAGGGGAAGCCTCCGGCGCGGACGGGACACGCGGTCGAGGTGCGGATCTCGGCGGAGGACGGGTCCGACGGGGCTTCTCGTGGGCCGGGCCGGCTCGTGCTCCTCCGTCTCCCGACGGGGCCCGGACTGCGCGTGGATCGGGGAGTGACCGAGGGGGACCGCGTCTCGTCCCGGCCGGGCCCTCTGGTCGCCAGGGTCGTCGCGCACGGCCTGACGCGCAAGGAAGCGCTCGCAAGGCTCCGGCGGGCCCTCAGCGAGAGCGTCGTCGTCCTCTCCGGGGGGATGACGAACAGGCCGTTCCTCCTCGAGCTGATCGACCGGCCGGAGGTCCGGAACGCCTCCTCCGAGATCGAGGCGGCGTGGCTGGGGGAGACGACCGCGGCCGCCGACTCCCCGGACCGCCCGAACGCTGCCGTCGCCCTTCTGAACGCGGCGATCGACGTCGACGAGGCCGAGCGGGTTCTCGAGCTCCAGGAGTTCGCCAGCTCCGCGGCCAGGATGCGGCCGACCGTCCGGCCCGAAGCCGGCCGGACGGTCGAGTTTCGCCACGCGGGACAGCGGTACCAGCTGAGCGTCCACCGCGTGGGGACCCGCTCCTACCGGATCCTGGCCGACGGCGAGGTCCTGGAGGTGCAGGTCGACCCCCTCGGACCGTACGAGCGGTGGCTCCACTGCGCCTCCCGGCGGTACCGGATGGTATCGGTCGCCGAAGGCCCCCGCCACAGCGTGGAGGCCGACGGGGTTGCGCACCGCTTCGTGCACGACGACGAGGGGGTCGTCCGGGCCCCGGCGCCCGCCGTGGTCGCGGCTCTCTCCGTGAAGCCTGGCGACGTCGTGGCCGCGGGGCAGCGGCTGGCGGTGCTCGAGGCGATGAAGATGGAGACGCCCGTCGTGGCGCCGTTCGCGGGAACGGTCCGGCAGGTCTTCGTCGTCGGGAATGCCCAGGTATCGCAGGGTGCCCAGCTCCTCCGTCTCGACCCTTCGACGTCCGGGGCGGCGGGGCCGGCCTCCGGGAGGATCTCGTTCGGCGCGCTCGTGGTCAGCAGGCCTGCCGGGGCGCCCGCGGGCTGGCGCGAGAACCTCCAGGAGCTGCGGCAGCTGGTCCTCGGATTCGACCTGACGCCGTCGGACGCCCGGCGGATCGCGAGCGACTACGTCCGGATCGCCCGGACCGGCGCCCTCGACACGGCCGAGCGCCGCGGCGCCGAAGACGAGGTCCTCGCGGCCTTCGGCGACGTCTTCGGCCTCTTTCGCCGTCAGACCGGCGGAACGGCGGACTCCCTCGAGGCGCTGAGCACCGGCGAGTACCTCCTCACCTACGTCAGGACGCTCGACGCCGAGGGGTCCGGGCTTCCGGCGCGCTTCCGCGAGCGCCTCCGACGGGCCCTCCGCCACTACGGCGTCGGGAGCCTCTCCCGGTCGCCCGGGCTCGAAGAGGCTCTCCTCTGCATCTTCAAGGCCCGCCTCGGGGCCGATCGGATGATCCCTGCCGTTCTCGCGATCCTGGATCGCCGGGTCGCGGGCGCGGGAACCTCACGGGAGGAGGGCGGTCCGCACCTCCGCACGGTCCTCGACCGTATCGCGTCGGTCGCCGAGAACCGGTATCCAGCTCTCTTCGACGCGGCCCGGGACGCGAGATACCGCCTCTTCGACCAGCCCCTGTTCGAGGAAGGGCGCCGGCGTGTCTACGCGGAGATGGAGGCGCACCTCGCCCTCCTCGGGACCGACCCGGGAGGCCCCGAACGGGCGGCCCGGGTCCTGGCGCTCGTCGACTGCCCTCAGCCGCTCGAAAGGCTCTTCTCCCGCCGCTTTTCCGAGTGCGACCCGACGACCCGGGAGCTGATGCTGGAGGTCCTGACCCGTCGGTTCTACCGGACCTGGAACCTGGCGGACCTCTGGACCACGACGCTCGGGGACCGGAGCGTGGCGCGCGTCGACTTCGACCTCGACGACGAGCGGGTCCACGTCATCTCGACCCACGCGCCCTTCTCCCGGGTCGCGGAAGTCCTCGCCGCTCTCGGCGGCGTGGTCGATTCCGTCCCGGCGGCCCGCACCCCCGTCCTCGACCTCTACGCGTTCGGGCTCGACGCCCCGGCGGAGCCCGAGGAGAGCTCGGCGGCCCTCGCGGCGGCCCTCGACGACACTCCCTCGAGCCGGCCCTTCCAGCGCGTCTTCGTCGCCGTCGCCGGGCACGGCCCCGGGGGAGGCCCGCCGGCGGTGCAGCACTTCACGTTCCGGCTCGGGCCGGACGGATACGCCGAGGACCGGTCGCAGCGCGGCCTCCACCCGCAGATCGCGAGGCGGCTGCAGCTCTGGAGGCTTCGCGACTTCGAGCTGGAACGTCTTCCGTCGGCCGAGGACGTCTACCTGTTCCGGGGAGTGGCCCGCGAGAGCCGGAAGGACGAGCGGCTGTTCGCCTTCGCCGAGGTCCGGGACCTGACGGCGGAGCGGGACGCGGCGGGGAGGATCACCGGCCTCCCGCACCTGGAGCGGATGCTCCTCGAGGCGCTCGCCTCGATCCGCCTCTTCCAGTCGAAGAGACGCCCCGAGGAGCGCCTGCACTGGAACCGGGTCCTCCTCGACGTCTGGCCGCCGTTCCTTCTCGACCGCGAGGAGCTCGGCGCCCTGTCGAGGAAGATCGGCAGGGCGACGGAGGGGATCGGACTCGAGAAGGTGACGGTCCGGGCGCGGGTGCCGGGCGGGGCCGCCGGGACGCTCGTGGACACCGTGATCTCGATGGCGAACCCCTCCGGCACGGGCGTCGTCCTGACGTTCCATTCGCCGAGCGACCGGCCGATCCGGCCCCTCTCCGAGGTGGCGCAGAAGGTGGTCCGGATGCGCCAGCGGGGCCTGACCCACCCGTACGAGATCCTGGAAATGCTGACTCCACCCCCGGGAGCGGACGAAGGGGAGTTCCCGCCGGGGACGTTCGTCGAGCTCGACCTCGACGAGCGGGGCCGGCTCGTCCCGGTCCAGCGGCCGCCGGGGGAGAACCTCGCCAACCTGGTCGCCGGGATCCTGACCAGCGTGACCGCCCGGTGTCCGGAGGGCATGTCGCGCGTCGTCCTCCTCGGCGATCCGAGCCGCGAGGTCGGCTCGGTCGCCGAGCCCGAGTGCCGCCGGATCCTCGGCGCGCTGGACCTCGCGGAGGAGAGGGGGATCCCGGTCGAGTGGTTCACGGTCTCGGCCGGCGCCAAGATCTCGATGGAGAGCGGCACCGAGAACATGGACTGGATCTCCCGCGTCCTGCGCCGGCTGATCGAGTTCACCCAGGGAGGCGGCGAGGTCAACGTCGTCGTCACCGGGATCAACGTCGGTGCGCAGCCCTACTGGAACGCCGAGGCCACGATGCTGATGCACACGCGCGGGATCCTGGTGATGACGCGCGACGGGGCGATGGTCCTGACGGGGAAGACCGCGCTCGACTACTCGGGGAGCGTCTCCGCGGAAGACAACCAGGGCATCGGCGGGTACGAGCGGGTGATGGGACCGAACGGGCAGGCGCAGTACTTCGCCAAGGACGTCCGGGACGCGTGCCGGATCCTGCTCCGGCACTACGACCTCACCTACGTGGTGCCCGGCGAGCGGTTCCCCCGCCGCGCGCCCACCGCCGACCCGACGGACCGGGACGTCCGGTCGTTCCCCCACGCCGCCGACGGAGGGGACGGGCTGTCGACGGTCGGAGGGATCTTCTCCGACGAGACGAACCCGGGCCGGAAGAGGGCATTCGACATCCGGAGGGTGATGCGAGCTGCGACCGACCAGGACCACGAGCCCCTCGAACGGTGGCAGGGGATGCGAGACGCCGAGATCGCGGTCGTCTGGGACGCGCGTCTCGGGGGGATCCCGGTCTGTCTCCTCGGGATCGAGTCGCGTCCGCTCCCGCGGCTGGGGTTCGTCGCGACGGACGGGCCGGAGCACTGGACCGCGGGGACCCTCTTCCCGCTCTCTTCCAGGAAGCTGGCGCGCGCCGTCAACGCCGCGAGCGGAAACCGCCCGCTCGTGATCCTGGCGAACCTCTCGGGGTTCGACGGCTCGCCCGAGTCGATGCGGAAGCTCCAGCTCGAGAATGGCGCCGAGATCGGGCGGGCGATCACGAACTTCGTCGGCCCGATCGTCTTCTGCGTCGTGTCGCGGTACCACGGCGGCGCTTTCGTGGTCTTCTCGAAGGCGCTGAACGACGGGATGGAGGTGGCGGCGCTCGAGGGGAGCTTCGCTTCCGTGATCGGGGGGGCTCCGGCGGCCGCCGTCGTCTTCTCGCGCGAGGTGGACCAGAGGACGGAGCGCGACCCGAGGGTGGCGGCTCTCCAGACCGGGCTCCAGGCCGCTTCCGACGGCGACAAGGCCGGGATCCGCTCCCGGCTGTCCGACCTGAAGGCGGTGGTCCGTTCGGAGAAGCTGGGCGAGGTCGCGGACGAGTTCGACGCGACCCACTCGGTCCACCGCGCGCTCCGCGTGGGCTCCCTCGACCGGATCGTCCCGGCAGCGGGCCTCCGCCCCTACCTGATCGACGCGCTCGAGAGGGGGATGGCGCGGGAGACCGCTCGAGCGAGGATCAGCCGGCCCGGGTGGCCGGAGCGCCGGCCGTAACGGTGGCCCGGAAGACGCTGCCGCCGCCCGCCCGCGGGAGGCAGACGAGATCGCCGCCGTGGCGGCGGGCGACCTGCCGCGCGAGGGAGAGGCCGAGGCCGGTCCCCTTGCCGGCGGCAGGCGTGACGGGCAGCCGGGTGAACGGCTCGAAGATCCGCTCTCGCGCTTCCTCGGGGACGCCGGGGCCGCGGTCGCAGACGTCGAGAAGGGCCCGGCCGTCCGCCGAACCGACGAGCGTCACCTCGATGTCGCCGTCGCCGCCGTGGTGGCGCGCGTTCTCGACGAGGTTCCGGACCATGCGGCGGAGGAGGCGCGGGCTTCCCGCGACCGTGACGAGGTCGCCGTGGAAGCTGGCCCTGGCCCGGGCCGACTCCTCGGCGACGAGGCCGGTCAGGTCGACGGACTCGGTCTCTTCCTCGCTGCCGGCTTCGAGCCGGCTGGCCAGGAGGATCTCCTCGACCAGCTCGTCCAGCTCCGTGACGTCCCGGGCGATCTCGTCCTTGAGGCGGGTGTCGCCTTCCAGGAGCGTGGAGGCGACCTTCAGCCGGGCGAGCGGGGAGCGCAGCTCGTGCGAGGCGCTGGCGAGGAGGCGCTTCTGCGCTCCGACCAGGGTCTCGATCCGGGCCGCCGCGCGGTTGAAGCTGGACGCGAGGCGGGCGATCTCGTCGCGCCCCTCGACGGGGACCCGGACGGCGAGGTCGCCGGCGCCGAGCGCCTCCACGCTCTCCTCCAGGCGCCAGAGCCGCCGGGTCAGGCGCCGCGAGATCGGGTAGGCGACGAGGGCGACGGCCGCCGCGACGAAGAGGAGGAGCGAAAGGAACCCGAAGGCCGCCCCCGCCCGGTGCGGGTGCCTCGCCACGAGCCAGCGGCCGTCCGGGAGGCGCAGCCCGAAGACAGGGCCCTTGAAGCCGGAGCGGTAGAGGCCGCTGGAGGTCCACGGCGCGGGGGGTGCGGGGAGAGGCTCGCCGGCCGAGGCGATCAGCTCCCGGCGGCCCGTGTAGAGGGCGAAGCTGGCGTGGGTCCTCGCGTGCCACCGCTCCAGGGCCGACTGCTGCTCGCCTGCCGGGGCCGATGTTCCGGGGAGGATCCCGGCCGCGATCTCGGCGGCAGTTTCCAGGCTGCTTCCGCTCTCGCCGTTGCCCGAGAAGTGGAACGAGAGGGCCGAGAGGAGGGCGACGGTCCCGACGGCGGCCAGCACGGCCAGGTAGATGTGCCAGTGGAGCCGGCCGTGCACCGGGCGCAGGGACGGAAGGGGCCTCATCAGGCGTCCTGGCTCTTCGCGAAGACGTAACCGGCGCCCCGGACGGTGATGATCCGGCGCGGGTTGGGAGGGTCGTCCTCGATGGCCGCCCGGATCCGGGCCACGTGGACGTCGATGGAACGGTCGAAGGCCTCGAGCGTCTCGCCTCTCACGAGCTCCATCAGCTGCTCGCGCGACAGGACCCGGCCGGCCCGTTCGGCCATCGCGAGGAGGAGGTCGAACTGACGGGACGTCATCGGGCGCTCGGCGCCGTCGACTCGGGCGACGCGGGCGTCCGCGTCGATCTCCAGGCGGCCGAACCGGAGAACCGGGGACGGGGCAGGAGAGGCGGCTCCCGCGCCGGCCGACCGGCCGTCCCGTCCGCGGCGGAGAACGGCGCGGATGCGCGCGAGGAGCTCCCTCGGCTCGAACGGCTTGGGGAGGTAGTCGTCGGCCCCCACCTCGAGGCCGACGACGCGGTCCATGGGGTCCCCCTTCGCCGTCAGCATGATGAGCGGGATGCCGGAGCCGGAGGCGCGGACCTTGCGGCAGACCTCCAGGCCGTCGCCGTCGGGGAGCATCAGGTCGAGGAGGACGAAGTCGAAGGGCTCGCGCGCGAGGCGAGCGAGCCCTTCGGTCGCCGTCCCGGACAGCTCCACGTGGAGGCCGTTCCGGCCGAGGTAGTCGCCGACCATGACCGCGAGCCGGTGGTCGTCCTCGATCATGAGCACTCTCGGTGTCACGGCGCGATCATCGGACATCCGGCCCGATCGAGCGAACGGGCCGGGGCCACGTCATCCGTGGTGCTTCTTCAGGCGCTCGGCCAGGTCGACCCGCTGCGCGGGAGTCAGGATGTCGGCCACGTCGGCGATCGCCTTCGTGAGCCGCGTGGAGGCCCCGTTCGCGAGCTCCATCTGCCTGACCCTCACCGACTCCAGGGCGGAGCGGTCGACCGTCTCTTTCGTCAGGATCGCGACGGCCTGGAGGTGGTTCTCCCGGGCCTGGCTCTTCAGGAGGCAGAGGTCGGCGACCGCCGACTTCGCGATGGCGGCCAGCTTCTGTTCCTGCTCGGGAGTCCCCTTGATGTCGTCGACCAGCCAGCCGACCGCGCGGACGACGTGCCTGTCGGGGTCGCCGGAGCAGAACGAGTGGGCCGCGAACGGGCCGTGGGCGAAGCCGTGGGGGGCGGACTGGCCGGCCGCCCGGAGCGCGAGCGCGCCCGCCGTGGCGGCGAGCGCCAGGCCGAGGGCGCCGGCCGCGAATCGGCGGCCCCGGCGGCGGCACCTCGTGGGGCGGCCTTCCGGGCAGGGAGGCGGGGCGGCTCCTGCGGGAGAGGGGGGGACGGGGACGTTTCCGGATTCGGACATCGGGTTCTCCTTTCGTTCCCGGAAGCGGATCGCCGTCCGGGTGATCAGGAAGATGCGGCGCGACCGTTTCCCCCGTGCGTGGCGGAGGTGAAGTTGTGCAAAGAGGGGATCGACGGCCCGCTCGGAGTTCCGGGCTAGATCCCGACGCCGAACGCTGACGGCGGGGGGCCGCCGGCCGACCACGGCTTCGGGCCGACGACCGGGCAGTTCGCGTTCCGCCGCCGCTCGAGGTCCTCGCAGACCGCCCGCCGGAACTCCTCCTCCGTCCGGCCCTGGAGGAGCGCGTTCACGTACTCGGCGATGTCCACCAGCTCGAGGTTCATCCTCACGTTCCGGAAGAGGCGAGGAAGCATCTCCCCAGGGGCCTGGATGTGGTGCAGGCCGCCGCTGTAGCCGATCAGCATCCGCCCCTCGCCGACCGCCTCCAGGACGTCCGCGATGCCGCTCCGGACCGTCATCGGTTTGCCGGCGGAGTCGAGGCCGTTCCTCCGCATCATCCGCCCCTCGGGGAGGAGGATCACCATCGACTCCGGGTCGATCTTCCGGAGGACCTGGAACCAGGTGTGGTCGCGGGCGCGGGTGATGGAGATGACGTGGGCGGCGATCATCTTGAAGAGCCAGCCGACGAGTGGACGCCGGATCGTCTTCTCGGCCGCCGGCAGGACGCCGTGGAAAGCGACTCTCCGGATGAACGAGTCCGGCGTACCGGCCAGGAACACCGGCTCGTAGAGGCTGGTGTGGTGGAGGAAGACGACGAGGCGGTGGTTCTCCCACGGATCGGTAGGGGGAGAGCCGATCCAGGTCAGCTCGACCCGGAAGAAGATCCGACTGAGCCCCTTGATCGCCAGGAGGATGCCGTAGGTGATGGTTTGGCGCATGACGGCGCGTCGAGCTTACCGAATTGCACGAAATGCCGCCTGGAGGCCGGAAAGTGGCCTGGCGGCGCGGGCCGGGGACGTCGGAGGTACGGTGGACGGGCGCTTCAGGGCAGGTCCTGACGGTCACGACTCCAGGCGGCCACTGTCCGGCGTGAGAAAATGCCGGGAAATCCCGGGAACGATCGGACGATCGGGGGTGGCAGGTCGTCACGGTGCCGACTCTCCGACGGACGACGAGGAAGGTGCACGATGACCAAGAACCGCACGGCCCTGCTCCTGCTGATCGGCGGCCTCTGCTTGCCCGCGACCGCCCGGGCCGCCGGCGCCAACCCGCGGACCGCTCCGGCGGTCGTCGCGGCCGCGGAGAAGGAAGGCCAGCTCACCGTCTACGCCACGACCGACCAGGTGGTGGCGGGGCCGCTGGTCAAGGACTTCCAGTCCCTCTATCCGAAGGTCAAGGTCGAGTACAACGACATGAACTCGACGGAGGTCTACAACCGCTTCGTCAGCGAGGCCGCCGCCGGCTCCGGTTCGGGCGACCTCCTCTGGAGCTCCTCGATGGACCTCCAGGTGAAGCTCGCGAAGGAAGGCTACGCGGCCGAGTACAAGAGCCCCGAGCTGGACCAGATCCCGGCCTGGGCGAACTGGAAGGGGCTGGCGTTCGGCACGACGTACGAGCCGATCGTCTTCGTCTACAACAAGCGGCTCTTGAAGGAAGAGGAGGCGCCGAAGTCGCACGCGGAGATGACGAAGCTCCTCCAGACCCAGAAGGACCGCTTCAAGGGGAAGGTGACCGCCTACGACCCGGAGCGGAGCGGCGTCGGTTTCCTCCTGATCACCCAGGACGCCAAGGTCGACCCGGCGTTCGACGCGGCGGCGAAGGCCTACGGCGCGGTGGGCGTGAAGCTCTACACGTCGATCGGGGCGATGCTGGAGCGGATCCAGTCCGGAGAGCACATCCTCGGGTTCAACATCTTCTCGTCGTACGCGGCGGCCAAGCAGAAGAAGGACTCCTCGCTGGGGATCTCCTTCCCGAAGGACTACCTCCTGGTGATGTCGCGCGTCGCGATCCTGCCGAAGGTCGGCAAGCACCCGAACGCCGGAAAGCTCTTCCTCGACTACCTCCTCTCGGCCCGCGGCCAGGAGATCGTCGCCCACCAGGCGGGCCTCGGATCGGTCCGGAACGACGTCACAGGCGAGGGGACGGCGGTCGCCACGAACAAGGCGTTCGGGACGGCAGTGAAGCCGATCCCGGTCGACGAGTCGCTCCTCGAGTACCTCGACCAGGCCAGGCGGCTGGAGTTCCTCAACCGCTGGCAGAAGGCTCTCGGGACGAAGTAGCCCGTGGCCCGCCGCATCCCCTGGGCGCGCCTCTCCGTCGTCCTCGTGTCGGCGGTGGCGATCGCGCTGCCGCTGGTGATCGTCATCTACCAGGCGTTTCTGGACGCCCCGTTCTTCCAGCCCTCGGCGAAGCTCTCGCTCTCGGCGTTCCGGTTCGTCTTCGCCGACGAGGACTTCCACCGGGCGGTCTGGACGAACCTGATCCTGGCGTTCGGGATGACGGCGATCGCGGTGCCCGTGGGGAGCGCGATGGCGTTCCTGATGGTCCGGACCGACCTGCCAGGGCGGAGCTGGCTGGAGCCGGTCATCGTCATCCCGGTATTCGTCTCGCCGATGGTCCTCGGCTTCGGCTACATCGTGGCGATGGGCCCGGTGGGGTTCCTCACCCTCTGGTGGCAGCAGCACCTGGGGCCGATTCCCTGGGACATCTACTCGCTGAAGAGCCTGGTCGTCCTGGCCGGCCTCACCCACGTCCCGATGGTCTACCTCTACACCTCGTCGGCCCTCCGCTCCCTCGCCTCGGACCTCGAGGAGGCGGCGCTCACCGCGGGGGCGGGGACCGCGCGGGTGGCGTTGACGATCAGCCTTCCGATGGTCTGGCCGGCCATCCTCTCCAGCGGCGTCCTGACGCTCTTCCTCGGGTTCGAGCTCTTCGGCCTGCCGCTCGTCCTGGGGGACCCGCAGGGGCTCCTCGTCCTGCCGACCTACCTCTTCAAGCTGACCAACAAGCTGGGAGTCCCCTCTTACCAGCTGATGGCCGTGGTCGCGGTCGTGATCATCGCGATCGCCTTCCCCCTCGTCTGGCTGCAGAGGAAATTGATGGGGGCGACCAGCCGGTTCGTCAGCGTCAAGGGGAAGGGGCAGGCCTCCCGTCCGCTCCCGCTCGGGCGGTGGCGGTGGCCGGCCACGGGGCTGATGGTGCTCTGGTTCATCCCGACGATCGCCGTCCCTCTCGCGGGGGTCTTCCTCCGTTCGGTCGTCAGCTCGTGGGGCGAGGGGGTCAACCTGACCGAGGTGCTGACGCTCGACCACTTCAAGGAGCTGTTCGAGTACCCGAACGTCGTCCGCGGGATCGTCAACACGATCGTCCTCGCGGTCGTGGGCGGCGGCATCGCGGTGGCCTGCTACGCGGCGATCGGCCTGGCGGCCCATCGCTGGCAGAGCCGGTGGGCGAAGGTCCTGGACTATCTCGTCATGGTGCCGCGCGGGATGCCCGGGCTGATCGCGGGCCTCGCGTTCCTCTGGGTCTTCCTCTTCGTGAAGCCCCTCGCGCCGCTCCGGCCCACGCTCTTCAGCCTCTGGCTCGCCTACAGCGTGGTCTGGCTCGCCTACGGGATGCGGATGGTCTCGGCCGCGCTCCTGCAGGTCGGTCCCGAGCTGGAGGAGGCCGCGGCCTCGGCCGGGGCTTCGAGCGGGCGGATCATCCGCGACGTGACGCTGCCGCTCGTCCGCTTCGGACTGGTGGGCGCCTGGCTGTTGATCTTCTGCATCTTCGCCCGCGAGTACTCCACCGGCGTCTACCTCCTCGGCCCCGGCACCGAGGTGATCGGGTCGCTCATCGTCTCGCTCTGGGGGAGCGGAGCGCTCGACGTCGTGGCCGCGCTTTCCGTCGTCAACATCCTGCTCGTCGCAGTCGGCATGGGCGTCGCGCTGCGGCTCGGAGTGCGCCTCCATGGCTAGACTGAACGTCACCGAAGTCCACAAGCGCCTCGGGGGGAACCAGATCCTCCGCGGCACGTCGTTCACCCTGGAAGAGGGGGAGATCGTGGCGCTGCTCGGCCCGTCCGGCAGCGGCAAGACGACCCTGCTGCGGGCCGTCGCCGGGCTCGACCACCCCGACGCCGGCCGGATCGTCCTGGACGACGAGGTCCTCTACGACGGCTCGGCGGGGATCGTGGTCCCCGCGGAGAAGCGGAGCCTCGGCCTCGTCTTCCAGTCGTACGCCCTCTGGCCGCACAAGACGGTCTTCGAGAACGTGGCCTACGGGCTGAAGCTCCGGAAGGTCCCCCGGAACGAGATCGCCGACCGCGTCGCGGCGGTCCTCGGACAGATCGGCCTCACCGGAATGGCCGACCGCCACCCCCACCAGCTCTCGGGCGGGCAGCAGCAGCGGGTGGCGCTCTCGCGGGCCATCGTCTACAACCCGCGCCTGATCCTCCTCGACGAGCCGCTCTCGAACCTCGACGCCAAGCTCCGCGAGGAGGCCCGGGTCTGGCTGCGCGGCCTGATCCAGCAGCTGAGGATCAGCGCGATCATGGTGACCCACGACCAGTCCGAGGCGCTCGCGATCGCCGACCGGATCCTCCTCCTGGACAAGGGGCGGATCGAGCAGGAGGCGACGCCGGTCGAGATCTACGAGCGCCCGAAGACCCTCTTCGCCGCGGAGTTCATGGGGGCGAACAACCGGTTCTCGGGCCAGGTTGCTGAACTGAAGGGCGAGCGGTGCCGCGTCTCGGGCGACGGGTGGGAGCTGTGGGGCCGGATGCGCGGCGACCGGAAGGTGGGCGACAGGGCGGAGGCGATCGTCCGGCTGGAGAAGACGTTCCTGGCCGAAGGCCCCGGGGAGAACCGGATTTCGGCGAAGCTGGAGGCGGCCCTCTACCTGGGCGAGCGGTGGGACTGCGTCTTCCAGGCGTCCAGTCTCAGGCTGCGGCTCTGGAGCCCGGCGGCTCCGGCCGACCGGCCGCACTGGATCCACGTGCCGGAGGGATCGCTACTGGTCTTCTGACGCCGGGGCAGCCGGCCGGAACGCGCCAGGTCCCAGGAGTCGAACGAGGTCCGGAGCCCGGAGGCCCTTTTCGGCTCTTTCGAGGACAATGGGCCCATGCAGCTCCACGACCTGATCGTCGCCCTCGTCCTCGGCATCGTCGAAGGGCTCACCGAGTTCCTTCCGGTCTCCTCCACCGGCCACCTGATCCTCGCGGGCGACCTGCTCGGGTTCAACGACGAGCGGGGGAAACTGTTCGAGATCGTCATCCAGTCGGGGGCGATCCTGGCCGTCTGCTGGGAGTACCGGGCGAGAATCGTCAGCACGTTCGCCGGCCTGGGACGGGACGAGAAAGCGAACCGGCTGGTGATGAACCTGGCGATCGCCTTCATGCCGCTGGCGGTGATCGGGCTGGCGGTGGGGAAGGCGATCAAGGCGCACCTCTTCACCCCGGTCCCGGTGGCCTCCGCCTTCATCGTCGGCGCGTTCGTCATCCTCTGGGCGGAGCGGCGGACGCACACCGTCCGCGTCGAGACGGTGGACGACATCGGCCCGATGGACGCCGTCAAGCTCGGCTTCGCCCAGGCGCTCGCCCTGATCCCGGGGACCTCCCGCTCGGGGGCCACGATCATCGGAGGGCTGCTCTTCGGCCTCTCCCGGAAGGCCGCCACCGAGTTCTCGTTCTTCCTGGCGATCCCGACCCTTCTCGCGGCCACCGTCTACGAGCTCTACAAGGAGCGGGCCCTCCTCTCCACGCACGACATCGGGATGTGGGCGGTGGGATTCGTGACGGCCTTCGTCTCGGCCTTCTTCTGCGTCCGCTGGCTGATCCGGTACATCGCGAGCCACGACTTCACGGTCTTCGCCTGGTACCGGATCGCCTTCGGCCTCGTCGTCCTGGCGACGGCGTACCTCGGGGTGGTTCGCTGGTCGGTCGGGTAGGAATCGTCTGGCAGCGAAAAGCCCGAGAGCCTGACAAGAAGGCCCGCGCCAGAGGGGTCCATCCCCCCGCCGGGACACGTTCGTCGTTGCTCACCGGAGACGCACGGGTGTAAGTTTGCGGTGGAGGGCCAACCGGCCATGAAGCTGTTGCCGCGTCCCGCCCACGTCCGGCTCACGTTTCTGTCCGTCGTCCTCGTCTGTTCCCCGCCGCTCGAGGCGTTCTGGCCGACGGGTATCGGCGGCATCACCGGGCACGACGACATCACCCAGAAGGCGCTGAAGGACCAGGCCTTCGTCGTGGCGGGCCGGACCTACCATTTTTCCTCCGACGCCATCCGGGCCATCGTCGAGGGGAACAAGCATGTCGACCAGCGTTTCTCGGAGTGCCCGGGGTGCCATTTCGACAACGAGCGGTTCGCGTCGACGAGCGTCTTCATCCGGGACAGCCTCGAGACGGCGTTCGACGCGGCCATCGACCGGGACGACTGCTGGACTCGCGAGCCGCTCGGCCAGGCGCTCCACGCCGTCCAGGACTTCTACGCCCACAGCTCCTGGGTCGATCAGGGACATCGGAAGATCAACGAGCAGCTGGGGGTCGAATTCCTCTACGACCCCCTGAAAGGGGCGGCGCCCTGCCCTTCCAAGCCCTACGAGACGAAAGCGCTCACGTCGGGGTTCTACTTCGGAGCGAACTCCTGCGACGTGCCAGACAAGAAGTGCCTCCACGGTCCGCTCGTGAATCCCAGCTGCAACGGGATCAGCAAGGACCGGCCGAACGGCCCCTATCCGAAGCGACACGACGTGGCGGCGGGGTTCGCCGTGGAGAACACCCGGGTGGTGGTGGCCCGCCTGGCGACGAGGCTGCAGGACCACAAGGACGCGCTCGCCCGCCTCTTCGGCATGGGGCCGTCCTTCGGTCTCGCCGTCGACACCAGCCTCGAGGAGGGGATGGCGGAGGTCCGTGCCGCGATCCGGGAAGTGCTCCGGCGGGTCGGGGAGACCGGAAACCCTCCCGAGGGGCTGTTCCTGACGTCCTTCGGCGAGGCCTCCCGGGGTGACGTGCGCGCCGCGGCCGATGCGGAGCATTTCGCGCGTGTCGTCGACGACCTGGAGGCGGTGGGCGGGCAGGAGGGGGAGCGGGCGTGGGGGATGACGGCGCTCGCGAGGACGCTGGCACGCGTCGCTCCGGGAACCCGCGTGGCGCTGCTGACCGACGGGCCGCCGAAGGACGTGGCGATGGCCGGGCACACCGCCTTCCTCGCGGCGGCCAAGGGGATCCCGGTCGACTACGTGGCGGTGGGGCGGGAGGGGAGAAATGCCTCGTTTGCCGCCCTGGCGGCGGCAACGGGAGGAATGACCTGGGAGCTGACAGACGGTGGTCTGGACCTCTTGCCCAGGATCCTGTCGCAGGGGTTCCCCGAATGGAGCGGACTGGCGCTCTCTCGCTCGGCGCGGATCCCGAAGGGGCTCGACACGGTCGTCGTTCCGATCGACGGGGCCGTGACGCGGGCGCGCTTCGTCGTCTCGGCCGCCGAGGCCTCGGGCTTCGTCGTCCGGCGCCCGTCGGGGGCCGTCGTCGACGCCCGGAACGCGGACGCGAGCCTGGCTGCCTCGGGAAAGGTCCGGTTCGTCGAGATCGAGCACCCCGATGCCGGCGAGTGGAGGGTGGAGGTCCAGGGCTCGGGGAAGTACGACCTCCAGGTTGCGGTCGATGGCCCGCTCCGGCTCGCGACCCTCCTCCAGGCCGAGGGAAAGCTCGTCGGACCGCACTGGGGTCTGTTCGGGACGGCACGGATGCCGAGAGCGGGCGAGACGCAACGGGTCGTGGGCGCGCTTGACGGTGCGTGGCGTACCGCCAGGCTGGTCCTGCTGAGCGCGGCCGGCGAGCGCATCGGGAACGTTTGGATGCACGACCGTTCGGAAAATTCGCTGTCCGGTGACCTGGTGGGGGATCTCCGCGTCCCGGACGAGCCGTTCCGCGTCGCGGCCGAGGGGATCGACGAGGAGGGGACCGCGTTCCGGCGGGTCTTTCCGTTCCTCTACCGTCCCCAGGCGGTGACCGTCGAGCTCGTGGAGGGCGGCCCGACTTGCCGCGGCGAGGGGCGGACTCCTCTCCGGTTCGTCGTCACGAACCACGGACGGAAAGCGACCTTCGAGATCGCGGTCTCCGAGGAGGGAGGCCTCGCGGTCGAGTCCAGCCGCCGGCAGCTCCGGTTGGCGAAAGGGGAGTCCCGGACGGTGACGGCGGTCGTGGATGCTCTCGATTCCGGCTCCGGCGTCCCGCCGATCTCCGTCTGCATGACGGCGACGGATCAGGACGACGTCACCCGGTTCAACGGGGCGGTTCAGGTCCTTCCGGCCTGCAACGACGGCTGGACCTGTCCGACCGGGACCAGGCTGGAGCAGGCCCAAGTGGGCGAGATTTCCGCCGGCCCCGAAGGGAGGTAGCCGCTCCGGGAACGCGGGACAAGGAAGAGGGTCTCGAGGGTGCTACGCCCCCCTCTTCCCCATCTTCGAGTCGAGATACCAGATCGCCCCTCCCTTGTCGCCCACCGCGTGGAGCTGGGCGACGATCTCGCCGACGTTCGCCTCCTCCTCCACCTGCTCGGTGACGTACCACTGCAGGGTGATCTCGCTGGCGTAGTCCTTCTCCTCGCGGGCCAGCTCGAAGAGGGCCGAGATCTTGCCGGTGATCCCCTTTTCGTGCTCGAGGGTCTTCTCCATCACCTCGATGACCGAGCCGAATTCCGCCGCGGGCGCCGGGACTGCCCGGAGCTGGAGGCGGCCGCCGCGATCCAGGAGAAACTGGATGAGCTTCGCGGCGTGGGCCGTCTCTTCCGACGCCTGAACGGACAGCCAGTGGGCGAACCCCTTGAAGCTGTTCGCGGCGCAGTGGGCGCTCATGGCGAGGTAGAGCTGGGCGGAGTGCTGCTCGATGTTGATCTGCGTGTTCAGGGCATCCTGCATGGTGGGACTGATCATGATTCCTCCGGCCGGTAGTCTATCGCGACGCGGTCGCAGGCGCTGGCGGGCTGCCGTCGCGGGGAGACGGGCCGGGGAGATCGGCCCCTCCGCCGCGGAGCATGAGCCGAATGATTCCCGTCCCTAGACCGTCGGTGGCGTCGAAAGTCCGGCCGGCGGGCTTAGTCTTCTCCTTGGAGTGAGTGGGGGTCCAGAACTGACTCCTGTGGTTGTCTCGCGGTCGAACGGCGGACGTACCGCTTCTCCGACCGCGTTATCTGGAAACGAATGGTGTAAAGGGAAGGGAGGCCGGAATGGCGTCATATGAGGCTGGAATGCTGAAGGGTCTGATCGACTCGACCCCGGACGTGGCCCTGCTCGTGGACCTCGCGTCCTATTACGCGAAGCGAAAGCTGCCGGCGACCGGGATCGACAGCGAGGTCGTCTACGAATGCCCGCGGACGCAACTGATGATCAGGACGTGCGTCAAGGGAAGCGCGGTCGGCACGCACTTCCACACCGTCAGCGACGAGTACGTCGTGGTCGTGGGAGGGCGAGGGGAGATCCTGGTCAACGGGGTCTGGACTCCGGTGAAGGGGGGCCAGGTCCACGTGAACCCCCGCGGGATCGTCCACGACACGCGGGCCCTCGAGGAGGACCTGCAGTACCTCTCGATCTTCACTCCACACCTTCCCCCAGGCACCGACATCAACTGGGTGAAGTAGCTCCGGGATCCGCAACAGAAAGAGGAGTCCGCATGATCGACGAAATCCTGACGATGATCCCCGGCCCGACCCCGGTCCACCCGCGCATCCTGGGCGCCCTGGCCCGCCCGACGGTCTCCCACGTCTTCCCCGCCTTCGTGGAGCAGTTCAAGAAGGCGCTCCTCGACTTCAAGACGCTCTGTCAGAGCACCGCCGGCCAGCCGTTCATCGTGGCCGGGGGCGGGACGCTCTCCATGGAGATGGGGCTGGTCAACCTCGTGGCGCCCGGGGAGAAGGTCCTCGTCATCTCCCACGGCTACTTCGGCGACCGGTTCGGCGACCTGGCCGCGTCGTTCGGCATCCAGTGCGACATCCTGAAGGCCGAGTGGGGCAAGGCGGTGGCGCCGGAAGAGGTGAAGAAGAAGCTGGACGCCGGCAGCTACGCGGCCGTGACGATCACGCACGTCGACACGTCCACCGGGACCGTGTCGCCGGTGGAGGCCTACCTCGAGCTGCTCAAGGGACGGAGCGAGCTGATCATCCTGGACGGCGTCTGCGCGACCGGCGGCGTGGACGAGAAGTTCGACGCGTGGGGGATCGACGTCCTCCTGACGGCGCCCCAGAAGGCGATCGGCGCCCCTCCCGGAGTGGCGCTCTGCCTCTTCTCGGAGAAGGCGATGGCCAAGCGGCAGTCGCGGACCTCCGTCCCGGCCTACTACTCGGACGTGATGCGCTGGCTCCCGATCATGCAGGACCCCGGGAAGTACTACTCGACCCCGTGCGTCAACGAGATCGTGGCCCTCGGCGAGGCGCTGAAGATGGTGCACGAGGAGGGGATCGCGGCCCGCTTCGCCCGCCACGGCAAGATCGCGAAGTCTGTCCGCGCCGGGCTCGAGGCGATGGGGCTGAAGCTCTTCACGGCGCCGGATTGCCGGGGCGACACGCTCTCCGTCATCCTGCTTCCGGAGGGGATCGCCGACATGGCATTCCGGAAGGAGATGGCCGGACGGGGAGTGGTCGTGGCCGGGGGGCTCGGCCCGATCGCCGGGAAGGCGTTCCGGCTGGGTCACATGGGGAACATCGGAGCCGGGGAGATCGTCGCGGCGCTCGTCGCCGTGGAGCAGAGCCTCCTGGCTC
The DNA here is from genome assembly GCA_903845115.1 of uncultured Acidobacteriota bacterium. GTDB lineage: Bacteria > Acidobacteriota > Thermoanaerobaculia > UBA5066 > UBA5066 > CAIMWE01. The sequence continues at coordinate 24,829 of CAIMWE010000038.1, forward strand.
TCGGCGTCAAGGTGACGCCCGGGGCGGCGGTCGCCGCGGCGGCCCAGTTCTTGCCGGAGCCGGCCAAGCCCTGAGCTGAAGCCGAAGACTTAGATCGGCCGAACCGGGCCCCGGGATCTCCTCGGAGAGACCGGGGCCCTTTCTCTTTCGAGCGCCGGGCTGCTGGGGTCCGGAGCCCGGTAGAATGTTCCGGTGTTCGCGCGGCGCGTCGTTCCAGACGAGCCGGGGGGCCGCGATCAGGAGGCCGCGCCGTGGCCTTCCCGACGCCGTCCCCCCGCATCCCGGCACGGCGCAGAAGCGGAACGGAGGGAAGTTCGATGAGCGAAGCCCCGCGTTACCCGGGCATCCGCATCACCACGAACGGAAACCAGCTCGTCTCGTACTACACCGAGGCGCGCATCACCGACGGCGGGGTCTTCTACCCGATCACCCCGTCCACCGAGATGGGGGAGAACTACCAGCTCTCCTACGCCGAGGGGAAGCTGAACGTCTTCGGCGCCTCGAAGCTGGCGGTGGAGACGGAAGGGGAGCACTCCGCGCAGGGAGGGGCGATCGCCTTCTCGGTGTGCGGGAAGCGGACCGTCAACTTCACCTCGGGCCAGGGGATCGTCTACGGCGCGGAGCAGTACTACCACGCGCCCGGGAAGTTCTCGACGATGGTCCTGGAGGTCTCGGCGCGGGCGCTGACGAAGCACGCGCTGAACGTCCACTGCGGCCACGACGACGTCTACGCCGTCATGGACACCGGCTGGATCATGCTGTTCGGGAAGGACTCCCAGCAGGCGGCCGACCAGGCGCTGATCATCCGGAAGGTGGCCGAGCTGTCGCTCACCCCCGGCATCAACGCCCAGGACGGCTTCCTCACCTCGCACCTGGAGCGGACCTTCTTCCGCCACGAGGCGGAGCTGATGCGCGAGTTCCTCGGCTCGCCGGACGACCTGATCGACTGCCCGACGCCGGCGCAACGGGAGCTGTTCGGACCGACGCGGCGCCGTGTCCCCCGGATGATCGACCTCGAGAACCCGATGCTGCTCGGCCCCGTCCAGAACCAGGAGCACTACATGAACGGGGTCGTCTCGCACCGGACCGCGTTCTACGAGTCGATCCTGCCGATGCTGGAGGCCGCCTACGACGAGTTCGGGAAGCTGACCGGGCGGCACTACGGCCTCCTTTCGAAGTACCTCGCCGACGACGCCGAGACGGTCTTCGTCTCGATGGGCTCAGCCGCCGAGAACATCGAGGCCGCGGTCGACCACCTCCGGGCGAAGGGGGAGAAGGCCGGCTCGATCCATGTCAACGTCCTCCGCCCGGCCCCCGAAGCCGCCTACGTGGCCGCTCTCGCCGGAAAGAAGAACGTCATCGTGATGGAGCGGACCGACCAGCCGCTCGCGGGGGACAACCCCCTCGCACGCGACATCCGGACTGCTTTCACGAAGGCCGTCCAGGCCGGCACGATCGCAGCCGGCGCGGTCCCGCGCTTCTTCTCGGGAATCTACGGCCTCGGTTCGCGCGACTTCCGCCCCGAAGGGATCCTGGGGGCCTACGGCTTCGCCACCGGGACGATTGCGCGGAAGGACGGCAGGACCGCGGCCGACGGGACGACCATCTTCGTCGTCGGCGTCGACCACCAGTACGAGGTGAAGGCCGAGGAGCGGCCGTCGCTCCTGCCCAAGGGGGCGATCGCGGTCCGCCTCCATTCGATCGGCGGGTGGGGAATGATCACCACCGGCAAGAACCTGAGCGAGATCATCGGCGAGATCGGCGAGTTCGTCGCCGGGCGCGAGAAGGCCGTGGACGAGTACGGCCGGATGAAGGAAGTCATCCACGTCAGCGCCAACCCGAAGTACGGCTCCGAGAAGAAGGGGGCGCCGACCGAGTACTTCCTCGTCGTCGCCCCGGAGCGGATCCGGGTCAACTGCGACCTCCGGCACGTCAGCGTCGTCCTCTGCTGCGACCCCAAGGCCTTCACCCACACGAACCCGCTCGACGGGATGGCGGAGGGGGGGGCGTTCGTCTGGGAGTCGGAGGAGTCGCCGGAGACGGCGTGGCTCCGGATCCCGAGGAAGTACCGGCAGCTGATCCTCGACAAGAAGATCCGCTTCTTCATCCTCCCGGGGTTCGAGATCGCCCGGAAGGCGACGGAGCGGCCCGACCTGCAGCTCCGGATGCAGGGGAACGCCTTCCTCGGGGCGTTCTTCGCCGTCTCCCCGTTCCTCGACGAGTTCAGGATCGACCGCGAGCACTTCCACCAGCAGGTGGAGGCGCAGTACCGGAAGAAGTTCGGCCGGTTCGGCGACGCCGTCGTCGCCTCGAACATGGAGGTCATGCTCCAGGGCTTCGCGCGGGTCACCGAGATCGTCTACGGCGAGGTGGACGCGGCCGACCGCTCCAGCATGCGGGGACCGTCGGTCCTCCCGGCCTCGGGCTGCGAGACCCACTGCCTCTCGATCCCGCGCCCCGCGGCCCAGCCGGAGCGGGCGCCGATCTTCCGCCGCGAGACCTTCGACCGCGAGTTCCGCGCGGGGCTTGGGTACCACCAGCCCGCCTCGGTCCTGGCGGCGGCGGGCGTCGCGGCCGCGGCCACCGGGGACGTCGCCTCGAAGTACGTCGCGCGCCGGATGACCCCCATCTTCATCGCCGAGAACTGCACCCAGTGCATGGACTGCATCTCGTCGTGCCCCGACACGGCCCTCCCGAACACGGCCCAGGACCTCTCCACGATCCTGACGACCGCCGTGACCGGCTACGTCACCGACGGGGCCGACAGGGGGCGGCTCCTCGGGTCGGTCCCGGAGATCGAGAAAGCGGTCCGCGCCGGGATGGTGGCGTCGCAGCAGGCCAAGACGGGCACTCCGGTCCGGGACCTCGTTCGTCAGGCGGTCGAGCCTCTCGCGGGGATCTCGGAGCAGGGCAAGGAGCAGCTCCTCGGCATCGTCGCCACCCTGCCGCTGGCCTACAACAAGGTGAACGCGATCTTCCAGAACCTGGAGAAGAAGAGCCCCGGCGGCGGGGGCCTCTTCTCGATCTTCGTCTCGGACCTCTGCAAGGGGTGCGGCGAGTGCGTCACCGAGTGCGGCGACCACCAGGCGCTGAAGATGGTGGACGAGACCGAGGACCTCAACGCCGAGCACACGACGGCGATGGGCTTCCTGAACCTGCTGGCCGACACGCCGAAGAAATTCCTCGGCCTGTACGACCCTGAGAAGCCGCAGTCGTCGCGCGAGGCGGCGCTCCGGAACCACCTGATGGTCCGTTCGAGCTACGACGCCCTCGTCTCGGGCGACGGGGCCTGCGCGGGCTGCGGGGAGAAGACGGTCCTCCGGTCGGTGGCGACGGTGACCGAGGCCTACATGCGGCCGATGTACCACCGGAAGGCGGAGCGGCTCTCAGGCAAGGCGAAGCAGCTGGCCGAGGGCGGCTTCGCCCGCCTGGCCGCGCTGAAGGTGAGGAGCCCGGAGGAGCACGCGCTGTTCGTAAAGGCGGTGGCGCACCTCCTGATGGGTCTCGGCGGCGAGAGCGACGCCGACACAGACGCCCGCCTGAAGGGGCACGCGCCGATCGGCGACCGGGAGGTGGTGGACGCCCTGGCGGCGGTCCTGACGCAGGAGGCGGTCAACCACCGCGACATCCAGGCCGTGGACGGGCGGCTCGCGAACGGCATGTCGGTGATGGCGATGGGCGCCCACACGGGCTGCAACACGGTCTACGGGTCCACCCCGCCGAACAACCCCCACCCGTACCCGTGGATGAACTCGCTCTTCCAGGACGGGGCGACGGTCGCCTGGCTCTTCGGCGAGGCGTTCATCCAGGACCACGCCCGGCGGTCGGTGATGCCGGAGCGGCTGACCGACGCCCTTCTCGAGCGGGACGAGGCGGTGATGACGGCGGGGGAGTACTTCGACCTGGCCCACTTCACCGACGCCCTGATGACCGAGCAGGAGGTGGCCGAGCTGCCCAAGGCGTGGGCTATCGGCGGCGACGGCGGCATGGGCGACATCGGCTTCCAGAACGTCTCGAAGGCGGTCCTCCAGAACCGCCCGAACGTGAAGCTGCTGATGCTGGACACCCAGGTCTACTCCAACACCGGCGGCCAGAACTCCGACTCGTCGGTCATCACCGGGGGGTTCGACATGAACCAGATCGGCGCGGCCACCCAGGGGAAGCTGACGGAGAAGAAGAGCCTCGCGGAGATCTTCACCGCCGGCCATGGCTCGCCCTTCGTCGCGCAGGTCTCGATGGCGAACGCCCCGAAGCTCTACAAGGCGCTCCTCGACGCCCTCGAGTACCGGGGGACGGCGTACATCCAGAGCTTCACCCCGTGCCAGCCGGAGCACGGCGTGGGCGACGACGTCTCGACGCTGCAGGCGCAGCGCGCGCGGGACTGCCGCCTCCTCCCGGAGTTCACGTTCCACCCCGGGAAGGGGGAGACCTACCGCGAGGCGATCGAGCTGAAGGGGAACCCCGCCCACGACAAGGACTGGTGGGAGACGACCCTCAAGTCGACCGGTGAGAAGGTCCGCTACACGGTCGCCCACTACGCCGTGACGGAGGCCCGGTTCCGCCAGCACGTCAAGAAGGTCGACGCGGCGAAGGCCTCCACGATGGCCGCGCTGGACGACATCCTGGTCCTCCTGACGCAGGACGACGTCGTCCACCGCCGCGTCTTCGACCCGAAGAGCCCCGTCTACGTCCCGGACTTCGGCGTCGTCATGAAGGCCGAGGACCACGAGGGAAAGCCCGGTCTCTACGCCCTGTCGCGGCAGATGGTCCTCCTCTGCGTCGAGCGGCGGAAAGCGTGGCGGCTCCTCCAGAGCAAGGCCGGAGTCGACAGCAAGGAGTACCGCGCCCAGCGGGCCCTCCTCGCGAGGCTGGCGAAGGGGGAGATCTCCCGCGACGACGTGCTGAAGGGGGGCGCGGTGCTCCTGAAGGAGGAGCTCGCCAAGCTCTCGGCGAGCTGAAGGGCGGCGCCAGATCGACAGGGAGGTTCGGTCTCCAGCGGCAGGTGGGGCCAATGCAACGGATGGCCCGAATTTGGGCCCGAAGGGTCTCCCGAGGGGGCGGCACCGCTGCGGAGCCGCCCCCCCGAGGTGAGGGCTCTCCCGGTGGTCGTGTCGGTCTCCCAGCGGAGTCTCGGGAACGCCACGTCGTTCCTTCACGTCCACGCCAGCCGCCTTTTCCGGGGCGTGGCAAGGGCTCAGGAAAGTGCGTCCTACGACCTCCTCGAACGCATTTTCGTGGGTCGGGGGTGCCGCATCGGGAAATCCTCTGAAGTCAGGTCAGGCCCCGAATCCCCGGTCTTCCCGAGTCCCCCACGGGACCGTCACGAATGAAGGGGTCGTTGTTGTTTCCGGTGTTCGATCCGACGTACTCCATGACGCGCCGGCCCGCGAGAGCAGGAGGGGGGCGGTGAGGCCGCTGTCGCTCAGCTAGGAAAGAGCGCCCTGGGGTGGTTCGTTACCTCGTCGATCGCAACGGCAGCGGGAGTCCGCCGCCGCCCCTGATTTCCGTAGCTGGCGCGGGTCCTTCCTTCCTTCCTTCCTTCCTTCCTTCTTTCTTGACGTCATTCCTGCCGAAGGCGTTCGGGCCAAGTTGCGTTTCGCAATTCACTCTCCCCCGTAGTCAGCCTTCCAGGTCGAGCCATCGGAGGTGGCGTAAACCACCACCGGCATAGCCTTATCTTTGATCCTATCCATGACGTCATGAACGAAGCTGGCAACGCCTCCGCCCGCCACGCCCTCCAGCTGCTCATCGTTCAATTCGGCGTTCGGTCCGGTCCCTTCCTTCTCGGTGCCGCTGTCGCTGATTTCTCGAGTGGTCATCGTTTTCTCCTTGTCCTGGTTTCTTGGTTCCGGGTTTCTTCTTGACCCAGTGAAGGTGCACTCGACCGGCTGAAAGTCCTGCGCTGAATGCTGTTCCGAGAATCAGAGTACATAGACGCTGCGTCTCAGTCAAAGGGAAACGCCCCCTTCGCGCATCGGTGTGATCTGTTTCACAATTCCGGAGTACAGGGACCGGAGCGGCGTGCCGGAGTATCGGAGTTTCAGGGAGCTGGTTCACGCGGGTCATCTCGAAACCCGCACCGTTGTCCCGGACCAAACAGACGGCGGATTCCCCCTCGTCCGTCCGGTCGGGGATCCTGGCCAGGAGGTCGGGCCAGCTGGTCTCGACTGGCGGCGCTTCCCGCCCTACAACTCTTCAGGGTCTTGCTCTCTCCTGGGACCACCGCGGCTCTCCCCGCCTCCGGCAACCGGATGGGGAACGACCGTGGGACGGGGAGCGATTCTCTCCCGGAATGCTCCCGGCGGGCGCGCGCGGGTCTACGCCAGGCTCATCCGGGCGAGAGTGGCCCTCGCCGCCCCGCCGCTGATCTCCGGCACGATCCTCAGCTCGAGCGTCGTGACCCCCTGGAGCTGGACGGCGTATTCCTCGCTCTCGGTGGTCGTGACCGGAGGGCTGAA
>CAIMWE010000039.1 GCA_903845115.1 uncultured Acidobacteriota bacterium
CCCGGTCGGGCCGGCGGGCCCCGGCGGGCCGATGAACGTCTGCGTGTCGAGCGACATGCCGAAGCCGGTCGGGCTGTTGCTGCCGTTCGGGATCAGCGTCGAGAATCCGACGATCCGGCCGTTGCCAGCCGTCACCGTCACGTCGATCGCCGCCGTCGGGGCCGTCGCGCCGGGGAAGAGGTCCCCCACCGCGTACTGCTTCATCTCCAGCTCCCGCAGCGGCGCCTCGACCGTCCCCATCGTGACTCCCTTGTCGTCGCGAAGGACGATCCGGAGCGTCACCGCCTTGCCGTCCACCTCGACCAGGCCGAAGTTGTACCGGAAGACTCCCGTGCCGTCGGGAGTCACCCCGAGGAACGTCGTCGTCCGCCCCGCACCCGCCGCCATCCCAGCCGGCAGGGCGTCGAGCGACGTGCCGACGGAGTTGCTGATGTCCCCGCCGGCGTCGTTGTAGGTGCGCGAGACGACGAGGACATCCTTCGTCGAACGGACGCGGATGGCCCCCGCCGTCCCCGTCTTGGCGAAGAGGGTCTTCACCGCGTCGTCCCAGCTCTTCGACTCCCCCGCCCCCAGCGTCGTCCTGTAGAGGATCGGAGAGGTGTTGGAGACGTCCCGCTCGAGGAAGGCCATCTCGATGTCCGTCGGGGCCGTCCCGCCGTTGGTCACCCACAGCGTCGTCATCCAGTACGACCCGTAGGCGCCCCCCGCGCTCGCCGAGGTGGGGACGACGACGTCCGTCCCCGTGAGCGAGGCCGTCGCCGGCACCGCCAGCGAGAGGGCCACGCCGAGGAGGAGGATTCCCCCGGTCAGCGCTCCCTTCACGAGCCGTTCGGCTCTTCCCTTTAGACCCTTCGTACCCTTCGTTCCGTTCATTGTTCCCCCTCTCGCTGCTTGCTTGGCGCCTACCGGAACACCCCTTCGCACGACCGGATGACGGGAGCGGGACCGCACGCGATTCCCGCCTCGAGACCGGCCGCTCGCGGCGCCCGCCCGCAGGGGCGAGGACCACAGGGCAGAATTTAAGGCTCGGAATAGGTCCGGATCTGACCGGACCTTACGAAGCCGGAGATTTCTCCGGCACGGGCACCTACCGCTGCCGGTCGGACAGGCCATCCATCCTCCTCACCAGCGTCTTTCCACGAGCTTCCTCCGTGCGATAGATGTCGCATTCCTGGTAGGCGCCGCCGCAGTAGCGGACGATCAGCGGGGCGGTCTGGCTGGTGATGTTTCGGCAGTAGCAGGCGGCCGGGCCGGCGTCGATGTAGGGGCAGAAGGCGGGCCTGCGGCCGGGCAGGGGAGATCCCTGTTCTTCTCCGGGAGATGGATCGCCGGGTTCGGCCGTCTTGCGCGAGCTGCCCACGCGCCGGTGCTAATCACGATCCGTGCCGTTCCCGAATCGGGCGGAAAGGGGGGATTCAGGCCAGGAACGGCCTCCTCGAGGCCACCGGGAGACCTCGGGACCGGTACTTTCGACCGGTAAAAAGAACCGGCCTCTTCCCGATCGCCTTCCTGCTACCTGGTCTGCGGCTCGATCCGGTGGCGTTTGAGCATCGCCCTCAAGGTCTTTTCGGTGACTCCGAGCAGCTCGGCCGCTCTCGCCTGGTGGCCGGCGGCCACGCCGAGGGCGCGGCGGACACCCAGGGCCTCGAGGTCGCACAGGAGCAGCGACGGAGGAAGCTCGGAAACAGCGCTCGCCCGGGGACTCTCGAGTCCGTCCCCGGTGGAGAGGACGCGGCGGATCGAGGGGGCGTCGACAACGCCGTCGCAGAACAGGACCGCCCGCCGGATCGTCGACTTCAGCTCGCGGATGTTGCCGGGCCACGGGCAGGCCTTCAGGCAGGCGAGCGCCTCGTCCGCGATCGGGACCGGCGACTTTCCCAGCTCCGCGGCGGTCTCGTAGGCGAAGAGCGTCGCGAGCCCCGGGACGTCCTCCGGCCGCTCGCGGAGAGGGGGGATCCTCAGGACGATGTCTCCGAGACGGTAGAAGAGATCCCGCCGGAACCGCCCCGAGGCGACTTCCGTTGACAGGTCGAGGTTGGTGGCAGCGATCACCCGCACGTCAGCCACGTAAAGAGTGCTGCTCCCGAGGGGGGAATAGGAGCCGGTCTCGACGACGGTCAGGAGCTTGGCCTGGATCGAGGGCGGGATCGTGTCGACGTCGTCGAGGAACACTGTCCCCCCCTGCGCCAACGGGAAGAGCCCCGGCCGCCTTTTCTCGGCCCCGGTGTAGGCGCCCCGCTCGTGCCCGAACAGCTCCCCTTCCAGGAGCGTCTCGGGGATCGCGGCGAGGTGAAGAGAGATGAACGGAGCGGCGCGGCGGGGGCTGAACCCGTGGATGAGCGCGGCGAGGCGAGTCTTCCCGACCCCCGTCTCTCCCTGGATCAGCAGGTTGAAGCTGCTGGCCGCCACGCGCATCGCATCCTCGGCGAGGCGCCTCATCGCGGGCCCGAAGCCCAGCTGCCGGGCGGCCAGCTCGACCCGCTCGCTCCTCATCGCCTCGATCTCGCGCGCCTGGAGGACCGGTTTGCCCGCCCGCTCGACAGCCTCGATCAGCTCTTCCAGGTCGAACGGCTTGCGGACGAGGCCGGCGACGCGGAGCTCGATCGCACGCACCAGGGACGAGACGTCCGCATAGGCGGTGCAGAGGATGACGGGGAGGCCGGGCGCCCTCTGCCGCAGCTGCACGGTCAGCTCGAGCCCGTCCATGCCGGGCATCCGGATGTCGCTGACGACGACGTCCGGTCTCTCCCGGTCGAAGAGCTCGAGCGC
>CAIMWE010000040.1 GCA_903845115.1 uncultured Acidobacteriota bacterium
CCCGGCATCATCACGTCGAGGAGGATCAGGTCGGGGGCGGCCTCGCGGACCTTCTCCAGCGCTTCCCGCCCGCTGGCCGCCTCGACGACGCGGTGGCCTGCCTTCTGGAGGATCGCGCGCAGGAGCTTCAGGTTCACCGCGACGTCGTCGACGATGAGGACCGTGCCGGGTGCGGGAGTGGTAGGCATCGCGCTGGTCGATTCTACGATCAGGCGCCGGGGCCGGCGGCCGAGACGACGACGGAGGGTGCCCTCTCCGCGACGCGCCGGCGCGCGCGGGCGACGTCCGGCTCGGTCCGGAGGAACGTGCCGAGGCGGGCGGCCACGAGGGTCCGCTGGCAGGCGGGGGAGGGGGCGGCGAGGCAGAGGGCGACGCCGTTCCTGAGCGCGTTCTTGGCTCCGGCGACGAGGGCGGTGACGCCGGCCGACGCGAGGAAGTCGACACCGGCGAGGTCGAGGACGACGCCGACCTTGGCGTCGGTCAGCCGGAGGAGGGTCTCCTTGACGACCTTCATCGAGAGGGCGTCGAGGCGGCCGACGAGGGTGAGGACGGCGCCGTCGATCCCGGAGTCGGGGTGGACGACGATCCGGAGGTCTCCCTCCGACGAGGCCATCCGGATGGCGTCGCGGTTGGGGAGGATCTTCCCCCCCACGCGAAGCCGTTCCACGACGAAGCCGACGAGGGTCGGGAGGCCGTAGCAGCGGCCGCCGGGGACGGTGGTCCGGTCGAGGATCGCCTTCCGGAGGTCGTCGGCCGTGGAGCCGGGGAAGTCGGTGTGGCAGCGGCCGATCGCGTCGAGGAAGTGGCCGTCGGAGCTCCCGACCTGCGCCATTCCGGCCGCCCTTCTCGCCGCCTTCCGGTTCGCGAAGACCTCGGTGAAGTTGGAGTTCCTGGTCTCCACGGCGTCGAACGGGACGGTCCGGATCAGGTCCCCGACGCCCAGCAGGCCGCTGAACTTCATCCAGTTCGTGTAGGGGTGCGCGGCGATCGCGACGGCCCCCTGGGCGTGGATCGCCTCCACGGTCCTCGCGGCGTCCATCCCGGGCGGGACCCACTCCTTCAGGAAGAGGCCGAGGACGTGCCCGTCCTTCGAGCTGACCTCCTCGCCGACGATCATCTCCAGGTGGCCGAAGAGGTCGGGGTGCTCCGCGGCGAACCGCCGGGCCTGCAGGGCGCCGTCGAGGGTGTCGTGGTCGGTCACGGCGAAGACCTGGACGGCCGAGTGGAGGGCGTAGTAGTTCAGGAGGTCCTCCGGCGTCGCGGTGCCGTCGCTGTAGGTCGTGTGGACGTGCAGGTCGGCGCGCGAGAAGCCGGGAGCGGGGTGAGAGGAGTGCGGCACGTCAGCCTCCTTCCGCGGGCGGCCTCGCCCAGGCGGTTCCCGAGAAGAGCGCGCCCGCCCCGCGCAGGAGCCACACGAGGTCCCCGGCGCGGGTTCGGGTCTTCGCGTAGAACGCGTCGGTGAGGCGCTCCTCCTCGGTCGGCGCGCCGGCGGGGACCGTCAGCTGGGTCGGCCCCACGAGGCCGGCCGGCACCTCGAGTCGGAGCCTCTCCCACTCCTCGGTCAGGGCGTCCTCCTCCGCCGCCGAGAGTGGCGGCACGCCGACGAGCGACAGGTCGCCCGAGACGACCGCCACCAGGTTTGGGAGGTGGCGGAGGACCGGGACCGCCGTGCGGGCCTCGACCGCCGAGAACTCGCGCCGGACGGGGCGGTTTCCCGAGCGCCCGCCGCCCCCGGCGGCCTGGCGGTTCCCGCGGAGCCGGACGGTGCGCAGCGGGAATCCCCCCCCGAGGGAGGCGAGGAAGACGACGGGCCAGAGCGGGATCGAGAGGACGAGGAGGAGGAGCCCGGCGAGCCGATCGAGGAGCCCCCCGAGGAGCGGGGCGACCACCGGTTCCGACAGCTCCGAGAGGAGGAAGGAGTCGGTGACCCGGGCGACCGAGCCGGTGTCGACGCGGATGAGCAGGTCGGACCAGACGATGGCGTTCTGGACCTCCACGAGCTCCCCGACGTAGGAGCGGGGGAGGACGACCGCCGACTTCAGCGTCGCTCCCCGGTCGACGAATACGTCTCCGGAGAGGACGACGTCGCCGCGGAGGTCGGCTTCCGGGTGGACCTGGCACCGGGGACCGGCGAACGCCGGCGGTCCCTTCACGCTCGATGGAGGGACCCGGGAGTGCCGTCCGACCAAGATCCCGGCCCCCGCCTCCCGGGCGGGCAGGACGAGCCCGGGGAATTTCCCGAACGCGGCCTCGATGTTCGCGCGGTGGAAAGCGGGGAGGGTGTCGACGAGGATGGCCCGTCCGGACCGCAGGTCGACCGCACCGGCGGCCTCCGCGCCCTGCCACGGGTCGCCGGCCGCCGCGGCCCATTTCTCGCGGACCAGCAGGAGGCCGCCGGGGACGCCCCCGATCTTCGCGGCGACCGGGCCGGTCCCGCCGGCGCGCCGGGCCCGCTCGAGAAAATCGGCGACGGAGGGGGTCCGGAGGACGTCGCACCGGACGGCCAGGAACGGCGGAGGAAGCCGTTCGCCCAGGCGGGCGATCGCGTCCTCCAGGGTCTCGTCCCCGCGGGAGAGAGAGACCTCGACGGCGAGCTTCCGTTTTCCGGCCCCCTTCAGGTGCCGCTCCACCTCGGCGGCGAACGGAGAGGCGACGACGATCGCCGCCTCGATGCCGGCGGCTTCCAGGGCGTCGAGGGCGTGGTCGAGGAGGGATCGTCCGGCGACGGGGAGGAGGGCGGCGCACGTCCGGTCCGTGAGCGGCGCGAGGCCGCGGGCGGTCTGGTCGGCGAAGACGAGAGCCTTCAAGTTCCCTTCTTCCCGGGGTCGAGCCCGAGTCGTTCCCGCTGGTAGCTCCCCGACTGGACCGCCCGGCACCAGCCGGCGTTCGCGAGGTACCACCGGACGGTCTCCCTGAGGCCCGATTCGAAATCGTGGCGGGGCGACCAGCCGAGGTCCTGCCTGATCCTGGTCGCGTCGATCGCGTAGCGCCGGTCGTGGCCCGGGCGGTCGGGGACGAAGGTCTTCAGCTGGTCGTAGCGGACGAGGCCCTTTCCTACGAGGGCCGTGTTCGCGAGGGCCGGGGCCTCCTCCTCGAGGATCGCGCAGAGGCGGTCGACGATCTCGAGGTTGGTCTTCTCGTTCAGCCCCCCGATGTTGTACTTCTCGCCCGGCTTCCCCGCCTCGAGGACGCGGAGGATCCCCTCGCAGTGGTCGACGACGTAGAGCCAGTCGCGCACATTGCCGCCGTCCCCGTAGATCGGCAGCCGCTTCCCCTCGAGGGCGTTCAGGAGCATCAGGGGGATCAGCTTCTCGGGGAACTGGTAGGGACCGTAGTTGTTCGAGCAGTTCGTGACGAGCGCGGGGAGGGCGAACGTCTCGTGGTATGCGCGGACGAGGTGGTCCGCGGCCGCCTTCGAGGCGGCGTAGGGCGAATTGGGTGCGTAGGGAGTGGTCTCCGAGAAGAGCCCCGTCTTGCCCAGGGAGCCGTAGACCTCGTCGGTCGAGACGTGGAGGAACCGGAACCCCGAACGGAAGGCGGCGTCGGCCTCGGCCAGGAGACCGCGGGCGGCGTCGAGCAGCTCGAACGTGCCGGTGATGTTCGTCCGGATGAAGGTCCCGGGGTCGTCGATCGACCGGTCGACGTGCGTCTCGGCAGCGAAGTTCACCACCCGATGGGGCCGGAAGCCCGCGAAGAGGGAGCGGACGGCCTCGCGGTCGGCGATGTCGCCCTGGACGAACCGGAACCGGGGGTGCTCGGAGACGCCGGCGAGGCTCAGGAGACTCCCGGCGTACGTCAGCTTGTCGAAGACGACCACGCGCCACGGCGTCCTCTCGACGGCGAGCCGGACGAAGTTGCTCCCGATGAAACCGGCGCCTCCGGTGACGATGATCGATTCCATGGTCTCCTCTCGATTCGGCAGGCGGGAGAAGCGAGCCCGCTACCCCGCCTCCGCCGACCCGGCCTTCCGGGATTCCTTCCAGACGCGGAAGAGGAAAAGGGGGTTTCCGATGATATAGCGCCGCCACATCCGTCCCGGCTCCTGCAAGAGCCGGTAGACCCACTCCAGGCCGATCTCCCGCATCCAGACCGGCGCCCGCGGGATACGTCCCGAGTAGAAGTCGAAGAGGCCGCCGACTCCCATCCGGACGGGGGGCTTCAGCTCGGCGGCGTGGGAGGCGAGCCACTGCTCCTGGCGCGGCGCGCCCATCGCCACCAGGAGGATCGAGGCGCCCGATGCGTTGATCTCCTGGATCACGCGGGGGGTCTCCCCGAGAGGGAAGAAGCCGTCTCGCGCGCCGGCCACCTTCAGCTCCGGGTGGAGGCGCTGCATCGCTTCGCCGGCGGCGGCCGCGATCCCCGGCCGGGCGCCGAAGAGGTAGATCGAGAGGCCAGTACCGGCGATCCGCTGGCAGAGCCGCGGGAAGAGGTCGGTCCCGTTCACGTTCGCCATCAGGGGGGTCCCGAGCATCCGGCAGGCCAGGTGGATCCCGATCCCGTCGGGGAGGACCCGTTCGGCGCCCAGGAGGACCTCCCTGTACGCGGGGTCCCTCCAGGCGATGTTCAGGCAGTCGGGGTTCACGAACGCCATCGTCGACGGGCGGCTGGCGCCGGCCCGTCCGACGATCCACTCGAGCGCCTCGTCCATCGTCGTGTTGACGATCCGAATCCCGAAGAGGCGGAACTCGGGCGGCGCGTCTCGCGGGGGGGCCGACCCGAGGAGAGCGGCCGGGACGGACCGGGCCAGGAGGCCGACGTCCTTCTTGAGGGTCTCGCCGTAGACGAACTCGCTGTCGAGGTCGGCCTCGCTCTCGTACGCCACACCGGTCCGCTTGCGGAGGAGGTGGGGCGAGACCAGGCCGGGGCGGACCTGGAACCGGATCGCGGCGGACGGGGCGACGGTCGACGCCTCGCCGGGCGCGAGGGAGCGCGGGCCGGCGAAGGCCATGTCGCCGCGGAGGACGTTCAGCAGGACGGCCAGCCGGCGGCCGGGCATCGGGCCGGCGAACGCGAGCTCGTCGAACGGCGTCCGGAACCTCCCGACGCGGGGCTCGCGGTCGAGGAAGCGCCCGGTCCGGAGACGTCCGGCGGCCGCCCGCGCGAGGAGGAACGGCGAGAGGAGGGCGAGCCCTGCCAGGGAGAGAAAGAGGTCGAGCGCCCGGACCGAGACCTCCCCGGCCAGCCCCGCCAGCGGGCGGACGCCCCGGACGAAGCTCGCCCGCACACGGTGGGGCCTCTGTCCGAGGGGGCCGGGGATCTCGAGGCGACCCGTCATGGTCCCGTCATCGTTGCGCGCTTGACAGGGGGGCTGGCCGTCGCTAGGTTAGCGGGCAGCATGACGCTCTCGAAAACCGCCCACGGTCCCGTCGAGGTCCTCTCCTTCCCCGACAGCCTGAGCGCGGTCACGGCGGCGGACGTTCGCCAGGAGCTGAAGGAGCTGATCCAGTCGGGCCGGTCGAGGCTCGTGATGGACATGGCGAAGGTCCGGTTCGTCGATTCGAGCGGCCTCTCGGTCTTCGTGGTCGCCCTGAAGGCGGCGCGGGCGCAGGGCGGCGACGTCGTCCTCCTGAAGCTGACCCCCGAGGTCCGCTCGATCATCGAGCTGACGCGCCTGCACCGCGTGTTCGAGATCTTCGACGACTTGGACGCGGCCATCGCTAAGCTGAAGCGGGTCTAGCCGGCGGTCGGCGCCTAGCCGGCGGCCAGCGCGGCGAGGGCCTCGTCGGAGGTTGCGAAGATCCGGAAGACCTTGTCCATTCGCGTCAGGCGGAAGAGGCTGCCGACGGAGTTGCGGGCGCCGCAGATCACCAGGTCGCCGTCGGGGCCGAGCTGCTTGAGCGACGCGATGATGGCGCCCAGGCCGGTGGAGTCGATGAACGTCACCTCGGAGAGGTCGAGGAGGATGCGGCGGTTCCCCCCCTGGGCGACCCGGGTGATCTCCGCCCGGAAATCGTCCGCCCCCTGCGCGTCGATCCGCGCGTCCACGACCGTGACCACCGTGTAGCTCCCGACCGATCTCTCTTCGACCTGCATCGCCTCTCCTTCTTGTCTCACAGCACCGGGGCGACGCCCCAGACTTCCTCCGCGTACTCCCGGATCGTCCGGTCGCTCGAGAACTTGCCCGTGCGCGCCACGTTCCGGATGGCCATCGCCCGCCAGGCGGGCCGGTCGAGGAACGTCTCGCCGACCCTCCGGTGGGCCTCCTCGTACGACCCGAAGTCGGCGAGGTGGAAATACTCGTCCCCCTCCCCGAGGATCCTGCGGAAGATGGGAAGGAAGTGTCCGGGATGCCAGGGGCAGAAGACGTCGCCCGCCAGCGAGTCCATCACGCGGCGGACCCCCGCGTCGGTCTGGTAGACGCCCCACGGGTCCCACGAGCGCTCCCGCCGCATCCGCTCCACCTCGGGCGCGGTCAGGCCGAAGAGGAAGAAGTTCTCCGGCCCGACCTCCTCCCGGATCTCGACGTTGGCGCCGTCGAGCGTGCCGATGGTCAGGGCGCCGTTCATCGAGAGTTTCATGTTCCCCGTCCCCGATGCTTCCTTCCCCGCCGTGGAGATCTGCTCGGAGAGGTCGGCCGCCGGCACGATCGCCTCGGCCAGCGAGACTCGGTAGTCGGGGAGGAAGACCACCTCGATCCGTCCCTTCACCCGCGGGTCCTTCCGGATCACCTCGCCCACCGAGTTGATGAGCCGGATGATCCGGCGCGCGACGGCGTACCCCGGAGCCGCCTTCCCCGCGAAGACGTAGGTGCGCGGCGGGCCCGACACGTCTCCGTCCTGGACGAGGCGGAAGTAGTCGTGGATGACGTGGAGGACCAGGAGCAGCTGGCGCTTGTACTCGTGGATCCGCTTGATCTGGACGTCGAAGAGCGAATCGGGGTCGACCTTCGCCCGGGTGAGCGACCGGATCAGCGCCGCGAGGCGCACCTTGTTTTCCCTCTTCACGGCGGCGAACTTCTCCTGGAAGGCGGCGTCGCCGGCGAGCGCGTCGAGCCCCCGGAGCCGGTCCAGGTCGCTGACCCACCCCGGGCCGATCGCCTCGGTGACGAGGGCGGCCAGGCCGGGATTCGCCCCCAGGAGCCACCGCCGCGGGGTGACGCCGTTCGTCTTGTTGTGGAAGCGCTCCGGCCACATCTCGTGGAAGCGGGGAACGAGCGTGCTCTTGACCAGCTCCGAGTGGAGGGCCGCGACGCCGTTCACCGAGTGGCTCCCGACGATGGAGAGGTAGGCCATCCGGATCTGCTTCGTCTCGCCTTCTTCCACGATCGACATGTCGCGGAGGCGGGCGACGTCCCCGGGGAAGCGGATCGAGACCTCCTCGAGGAACCGGCGGTTGATCTCGTAGATGATCTGGAGGTGACGGGGGAGGACCTTCTCGAACAGGGGGACCGACCACTTCTCCAGAGCCTCGGGGAGCAGGGTGTGGTTCGTGTACCCGAGAGCGGCCCTCGTGATCTCCCAGGCACGGTCCCAGTCGAGGCTCTCCTCGTCCACCAGGAGGCGCATCAGCTCCGCGACGGTGAGCGCGGGGTGGGTGTCGTTCAGCTGGATCGCGACCTTCGACGGGAAGTCGTCGAACGAGGCGTGCGCCTTCGTGTAGCGGCGGACGATGTCGCGAACCGCGCAGGCGACCAGGAAGTACTCCTGCACGAGCCGCAGCTCGCGCCCGGCGGCCAGCGAGTCGGACGGGTAGAGGACCTTGGAGACGGTCTCCGAGGCGGCCTTCTGCTCCACGGCCTTGAAGTAGTCGCCGTCGTTGAAGATCTGCATGTCGAACTCGTCCGAGGCGCGGGCGCTGTAGAGGCGGAGGACGTTGACGGTCTTCCCCTCCCAGCCGACCACCGGGAGGTCGTGCGGGACGCCGATCAGGACCTTCCAGCCGAGCCACATCGGGTTGTAGTTGCCGGCGCGGTCCAGCTGGTGCTCGACGTGTCCGTAGACGGGGACGAGACAGGCCTCGTCGAGGTGCTCGACGATCCACGGGGAGTCGTGCGCGAACCAGTGGTCGGGCCGCTCGCGCTGCTCCCCGTTCACGATCTCCTGCTTGAAGAGGCCGAACTCGTAGTGGATCCCGTACCCGTACCCCGGCATCCCGAGCGTGGCGAGCGAGTCGAGGAAGCACGCCGCGAGGCGCCCCAGGCCGCCGTTGCCGAGGGCGGCGTCGCGCTCCTGCGGCAGGACGGAGTCGAGCGAGGAGCCCCGGGCGGAGAGGAGCTTCTCGGCCTCGTCGCGCAGCCCCAGGTTGAGCAGGTTGTTGTCCAGGGAGCGCCCGATCAGGAACTCCATGGAGAGGTAGTAGACCCGCTTGGCGTCCCGTTCGGAGTACCGTCTCTCGGTCGCCAGCCGGACGTCGGTCAGTCGCTGCCGGACGGCGAGAGAGAGGGCGCGGCAGAGGTCGGCGGGAGAGGCATCCGCCGGCTCCTTGCCGATCGAGTACGTCAGGTGGAACCGGACGTCGTCCGAGAGCATGGCGCCTCCGTGCGCGGGATAGTCGCGGCTTGGTTGCCGGGGCGCCAGACGGTCGCCCCGCTGCCCGATCTCTCCACGAAAGCATGTTACGCCCCTCGCCAGTAGGGACAAAGCGGCGCAGTCGGGGCGGCAGGGAGGATTGCC
>CAIMWE010000041.1 GCA_903845115.1 uncultured Acidobacteriota bacterium
CCGCGGCGGCCACCGTCGACCTCTTCTTCCTCCCGGCGTCCGCGCTCGACGGGAACAACGCCGCGCTCGGCGACAACAGCAGCCCTGCGCGCTCGACCGTGACCGTCCTGGCCGGCCAGACCCTCGCCATCGACGACCTCCTGGGGACCCGGTTCGGCGTCTCCGGGGCCGGGGGGGTCCGGATCGAGTCCCGGCTGCCGGTCTCCGTCCTCTCCCAGACGCTCAACGCCAACGCGCGGAGCGCCTCCGGAATCCCGGGCACCTACGGCTTCGCGATCCCGGCCCAGACTTTCGACCAGGCCGTCTCCCTCGGGGACACGGCGTACGTCCCCTATGTCTCCTCGGCTCCTGACGGCGCCGCGTCGGGATACCGGACGAATCTCTTCCTCCAGAGCGCCAACTCCGCCGCCCAGACGGTCGTGACCGTCCGGTTGACGAGGGACGACGGGACGACGATCGGCCAGAACGACTACACGCTGGGGAAGAGCTCGCAGACACAGATCAACCGGATCGCCGCGGCGTTCGGTTACTCCGCATCCGACACGAACCTGACGGCCTGGGTCACCGTGAAGAGCGGCGGGCCGGTCGTGACGGGGGCGTCGGTCATCGACAACGCGATCGGTTCGATCAGCTACTCCCCCCCGTTCAAGGTCTTCGTGCCGAACAACGGGGGGTTCGGTCTGCTCTTCAGCGACGGCGGCTACGACTTCTCCACCGGCCGGCTCGACCTCATCTCGGCCGCGCCGGACTACCTCGCCGCCAGCCTCGTCCTGGACGGCTGCCCCTCCCCGAACCCGGCCGTGCAGTACTTTCCGGTACAGGCCTGGTTCACCACGAGCTCCAAGAACTCGACGGCCACGCCGAACGCGGACGGCTCGATCGCGGTCAGCGGCGGTGCCTCGGGAGCCACCTGGACCGGGACGATCCGGGGCTATGTCGACGGAACGCTCTCCGGCTCCCTGACGTACGCTCGAGCGTCCGGCGTCGCCGGGACCACCTGCCCCGGCGTGACCAAGACTTTCGCGTTCAGCGGGGCCCGCGCCATCTCCTTCCCGCCGAGTCCCTGAGAGGCTGTGAAGAGATCTCGAAGGGGTCGCTTCCAGATTCCTTCACAGCCTCTGAGCAGCGAATGAGGTCGTCGATCGTCACCGTCGTCCGGGTCGCGGCAGCCATCGCGACGCTCGCGGCGCCTTCCCTGGCCGCCCCGACGGAGATCTACGGCCGGCCGCTCCGGGGGCTGACGCTGGTGCGGGTCTCCGAGGTCCTTCGCGATCCCAAGGCCGTCGGCGCCCGCGCGTTCCGCGTCAGCGGACGGCTCGCGCGGACCCCGGCGGGCGCTCTCGCGGTCGAGGACGCCGAGGCCGCGATCCCTCTCGAGAGCGTCGGTTTCTCCATTCCCGATCCCGCCGTCGGCGCCCGGATCGCGGCGGAAGGCCGCCTCGGCGCCGAGGAGAACAGAGAGCCGGTCCGCTTTCTCGCGGACGGTGTGGAGGTGTCCCGTTGAAACCCAGAGCTTTCTTCCCGTCGATCTCCGTCGCCTGCCTGGCCCTCGCCCTCTCCGCGTGCCGACCGGTGGACGAGACCCGGTTCCTGAACTTCGACGCCGAGACGTCGGCCGGCGCCCTGACGTCCGGCTGGTCCGGCTTCGAGAAGACCGGAGACAACGACAGCTTCGTCTGGGCTCAGGCGCGGACCTCGACCGTCACGGTGTCGAGCCGCGCCAAGGGCGACCAGCTGGTTCGGTTCCGCTGCTGGCCGTTCGGATTCCCCGGCTCTCCCGCCCAGGTGGCGACCCTCTTCGTGAACGGAGGCCGGATCGACTCCGTCCCGCTCGCGGGCGGAGCACGGGTCTACAGCTTCGCGACGCCCGAAGCGCTCTGGAAGAGCGGACCGAACGAGATCCGGTTCGAGTTCACCTACGCCGAAGCCCCCAAGGACCGGGTGCCGGGTAACTCCGACCCGCGGACTCTCTCCGTGGCGTTCGACTGGCTCGAGGTCCTCCCGGCGAAGCCCGAGAAGAAGGGCTAACTCTTCGCGGGGGGCTCGACCTCCCGGACGAGGACCGTGCCGGAGACCGGCAAGCGAATCTCCGGTTTCATCGGGTCGTTCGTCTTCAAGGTCAGCGTCCCCTCGAAGGGCCCCTTCCGGATCTTCGGGTCCACCGTCATCACGATCTGGACCTTGTGGCTGTCGACCGGGACCACCTCGACGAGGATTCCCGGCACGTTCGTCGTCGCTTCGGTCACGACGAGCTTCTCGTTCCTGGGGTTCTGGTTCGTGAGGAGCACCGTGCGGCGGACCGGCTCGCCCTCCGGAACGAAGTTCTGGAAGTTGATCCGGCCGACGTTCACGCCGATCGAGGGCCGGATGAATCCCGACATCGGGATCTCGAGAAGAGGAAGTTTCCCGATCCCCGTCGACAGCTTCACCGCGCCCCCGATCAGCCCCTCGGGCGCTCCCTCGCCGACGTCGAGACGGACCCGGAACTGCCTGGGGCCGCGGCCGGGCAGCAGGTCCTTCTCCGGCACGGCGGTCACCGTCACGTTCGCCCAGGCCTGGGGAGCTTCCGTGACGGCCGGCGAGAACGCCGGGTCGTCGGAGACGACCGTCGCCTCGGCCGACGTCTTCTCGCCGGCGAGGGCCTGGATTCTGAGGAAACCCGACGGGAGGACGTCCACGACCGGCTTCACCGTCGCGCTGACCACGAGGGACGTCTGGGGAGCCGCCGGGTCGTCGCTCAGGACCAGCGCGCTCTTGGAGATCGGGCCCTGGAACCCCTTCGTCTCGACGACCAGGGTGATCCGGCCTTCCTTGCCCGGCCCGATCGTCCGGTCGTACTCCGCGGCCGTGCACCCGCACGACGGGCGGACCTCGGTGAGATGAAGGTCGGTCGCCCCCTCGTTCCGGATGACGAAGGCGTGCCGGATGACCTCCCCCTTGGCGACGACGCCCGCGTTCCATGCCGCTTCCGGCGCGACGAGGCGCGAGGCGGCCTCGGCCGGGCCGGCGAGGAGGACGAGGAGGATCGGTAGGGTCAGGCGCGAACTCTTCATCTGGCTACCTCCGGTCGATCGGGGGAGCGGCCGGCAGGTCGGCGAGGGCCGACCGGACGGTCTCGTGGATCTCGATGAGCCTCGGGCTGCCCTTCGGCCCGGAGAGGAGGTCCCGGAACCGGAACTCCTCCCGCCGGGTCCGGAGGCGCCATTCCGTGCACGTCCGCCCGCTCGAAACGTCGTCGCACTCCAGGGTCTGTCCGGTCACCCGGGAAAGGGGGACGATCAGGTTCCGGCCAGGGTCCCGGGCATCCGCCCAGATCACCTTCTCGTCCCTGACCGCGAGCGTGCCGATTTGCCACCGCGCCTTCCCCACGACGAGCCCGGGGCTTCGCCTGGTCATCGCCTCCCAGCGGCAGCCCGAGACGGGAACCTCCGCCGCGCCGAGCGGAGGCGCGACGACGCCCGCCAGCAAGGCGGGGACGAGGAACGCGGCGGAGAGGCGCGAGCCCATTCACGACTCCTGAGAACACGATGGCCCGGGAGGGCGATTCCTCCCGGGCCGGAACATCCTGGATCCCGCCGCGCGGGGTCAGAGGGAGACGCCGCGGAGAGGGATCTTGATCTCGCCCTTGATGGCGTCGTTCGTCCGGATCGTGATCCAGCCGTCGAACGGCCCCTTCTTGATGACCTTCGGGTCGATCGAGACGACGACCTTCACCTTGGTGCTGTCCGAGGATTTCACCTCGGTGACGACCCCGGGGACTCCGGACTCGGCCGCCGTCACCTTGAACGCGGCGTTCTTCGAGTTCCGGTTGACGACGTCGATCTCCCGGGTGAGGCCTCCCTTGGGGTCGAACGTCCCGAACGTCACCTGGCTGGGAAGGACGCCGACGCTGTCGTTGATGACCCCGCTCACCTTGATCACGAGCTCGGGCTGCTTGGCGATGCCGGTGGTCACCTTGACCTCGCCCGAGGGAATCCCGGCGGGAGAGTTCTTGTCCGCCTTCAGCGTCACCTTCCACTGGGTCTTGCCCTTGCCCTCGAGCCGCTCCTTCTCCGAAGCCGGCGCCAGCGCGGCCGAGAGATACGGGTGAGGAACCTCGACCTTCGACGGCTTGAAGTCGGCTTCGTCCGAGCCGAGGATCAGCTCCGAGGTGAGCTCCTCGCCCACGAGCCCCTGGATCCGGAAGAAGCCCCACGGGGCCACCTCGACGAAGGGCTTCACGTACGCGGAGAGCGTGAGGGAGTACTGGGCCTTCGCGGGGTCGTTCGTCAGGACGACCGCGGTCTTCGAGATCGGTCCGCTGAACGCCTTCGTGTCGATCGTCAGGGTGATCTTCCCCTCCTCGCCAGGCTTGATCACCTTGTCGAATTTTCCGATCGTGCAACCGCAGGAAGGCTTCACGTCGTTGATGAGGAGGTCGGCCTTCCCCTCGTTCTTGATCCTGAAGGCGTATTCGATCGCCTCTCCCTTCGCGACCGTCCCGACGTTCTTGGCCTCTTCCACCGTCACCACCTTCGGCTGGGCAGCGCCCGGCTTGGCGACGGCGGCCGCCTTCGCGTCCGGCGCGGCCAGCGCAGCCGGCGCGGGCGCCGCGGCGGGCGCCTGCGCGAGCGCCACGGAGGAGACGAGGGCCGACAGCAACGCCAGCGCCCCGGTCACCACACCGAACTCTTTGCTATCGTTCCACTTCCTGGTCAATCCATCCTTCACGGAATCCTCCTGTCGTTTCCGGCCGGACCACTTCGCCGGCCGGGCGAAACCTTGATTATAGAGAGTCTGCTCTTCGAGCCACGATGGCACTCGCATTGACTCGCCTCTTCCCGTCACGCAAACTCCGCGCCCGTGTCACCTCCCCGGACGTTTTACCTGATCGCCCTCGGCGGAACCGCCATGGCGCCGCTCGCCGGGCTCCTGCTGGAAAAGGGCGACACGGTCCTCGGATCCGACCTCCCCCTCTACCCTCCGATGTCGGACCGGATCGCCGCCCTCGGCATCGAGGTCCGTCCCGGTTTCGACGCGCGGAATCTCCCGGAGAAGGTGGATCACGTCGTCGTCGGCAACCTGGCCGGGAAGGACAACCCGGAGCTCGTGGAAGCGCTCCGGCGAGGGCTCCCGGTGTCGTCGATGCCCGAAACCCTCCACGACGAGTTCCTGGCAGGACGTCACCCGGTCGTCGCGGCGGGGACCCACGGCAAGACGACGACGACGGCGCTGACCGCCTGGCTGCTCGCCTCGTCCGGACGCTCTCCCGGATACCTCGTCGGCGGCGAGCCGGTGAACCTTCCGGCCCCATCCGCGATCGGGAGGGGCCCGGCGTTCGTGGTGGAGGGGGACGAGTATTCGACCTCCTGGCGGGACAAGGGTCCGAAGTTCCTTCACTACGCCCCCAGGACGCTGATCCTCACGTCGGTCGAGTTCGACCATGCGGACCTCTACCGCGACCTCGCCGCCGTGAAGGACGCCTTTCGCGCCGGCGTGGCGCTCGTCCCCCCCGACGGGCTGATCGTCGCGCACGGAGACGACCCGAACGTCCTCGACGTCCTGTCGTCGGCCAGGGCCCCGGTCCTGCGCTACCGGGTGGAGCCGGAGGGGGACGACGGGCTGGTCGCCCGGCACGTGTCGTTCGGCTCCGAAGGGAGCCGGTTCACCGTCTTCGAGAACGGCAAGCCTCTCCTCGAGGCCCTGGTCCCGCTCGCCGGGCGGCACAACGTGGCGAACGCCCTGGCGGCGATCGGGGCCACCCGGCCCTTCGGGCTCACTCCCGCCGAGCTGACGGCCGGCCTCGCTTCCTTCGGCGGCGTTCGGCGCCGCCTCGAGGTCCGCGGGACCGAGGGGGGCGTGACGGTCGTGGACGATTTTGCCCATCACCCGACCGCCGTCGGAGAGACGATCCGCGGAGCGAAGGGCCGCTTTCCCGGCCGGCGCCTCTGGGCGGTCTTCGAGCCCCGTTCGATCACCGGGGGCCGGGCCGATTTCGCGCCGGCGTACCTCTCTGCGCTCTCGTCCGCCGATGCGGTCGCCGTCACCCGCCCGTTTCACGCGGCCCGGCTCGGGAGCCCGGCCGGCCCCGGCGCGCTCGACACCGGCTGGCTGGCCGGCGAGCTCACCCGGCGCGGCGTCCCCGCCTTCGACGCGGAGAACGCCGAGGCGCTCGCCCGGACCCTCCTTCCCCGGCTCCTGCCCGGCGACGTCGTCCTCGTGATGTCCTCGGGCAGCTTCGGGGGGCTCTGCGGCAAGCTTCTCGCCGGCCTCAGCGCTCCGGCCGGACTCCCCTCATAGGACTTCCTCGTTCAGCGTTCCCTCGAAGACGACGCGGGCGTCGCCGGTGAGCGTCACGTCCCGGGCGACGCCGCCGTCGAGCCGGAAGGAGACGACCAGCTCCTCCCCGGAGCGCGTCGCGAGCGTCACCGGAGGAGCGACCGGCCCGCGGCAGGCGGCCACCACGGCCGCGGCCACGACGCCGGAGCCGCAGGCCAGCGTCTCTCCCTCCACCCCGCGCTCCCAGCTCCGGATCGCCAGCCTCCCCCCGGCGGCCGGCGCCACGAAGTGGACGTTGGCCCCGTCCGGCAGGGCCGGGTGATGCCGCAACCCGGGGGCCATCGACGCGAGGTCGAGCCGGGCCAGCTCGGTCCGGCCGCTCGTGAAGACGACGAGGTGCGGAACGCCCACCGAGACCGCCACTCCCGTCCTCTCGACGAGGATCTCCTCCGGGTCGAACGTGGAAAGCTCCTCCCCCGGGCCGACCGGCTCGGGCAGCCGGAGGGTGACCCGGGCTCCGGGGTGGACGGTCGCGCCGACGTTTCCCCAGCCGGTCCGGACGGTCAGCTCGGGGCCCGTGCCCAGGCGCAGGCTTCCGAACCGGGCCGCGCACCGGGTACCGTTGGCGCAGAACCGCGCCGCTCCTCCGTCCGCGTTGTAGTAGTCGGCAACGACGATCGGGACGTTCCCCGGAACGGCATTCAGGAACAGGACCCCGTCCGCGCCGACCCCGGTCCCCCGTTCGCACAGATGCCGGATCGTGGCCCTCTCCCGCGGCCCCACCTCGACCCGTCCGTCGAACACCAGGAAGTCGTTGCCGGCTCCGCTCATCTTCGTGAACCGGCGGGGGAGGCCGCCGACGGTCCTCTCTCCCGGGCCCGTCACCGGGGCCCGCCGGAGGGGTCGGTCGCCGCCTCGCTCCTGGGGCTCTCGTTCCCGGACCGGTCGACCGCGGTCACGGCGTAGAGCGCGAGCGGGTCCGACCCGGGGACGAACCAGGTCGTGTCCGAGGCCGCGAAGGGGAGCCTCTCCCACGGAGCCGTCGGTCCCCTTCGACGATAGACCCGGTAGTGGTCGACGTCCGGCGCGAGGACCGGATTCCAGACGAGACGGTTTCCGTCCACCTCGGGGAGGACCTGGAAACCCTCTGGGCGCGGCGGAGGGAAGACGTCGCGCGTGTCGGCCAACGCCTCGTCGGCCGGAGGCCCGAGCGCCACGGGCTCCTCCTTGCCCTTGGGGAGGCCCGCGGGCGCACGGATTCCGGGCGGGATCCCGCGCACCGTGTAGCAGTATTTCCGGTCGGGCTGGACCGTCCGGTCGACGAACCACTCGAGCTTCTCGACGGCGATCGGTCCCTCGTAGATCGGCTCCGCCCCGGGGACGCACTCGCGGCGGAAGACCGCGTAGCTCTCGACCGTCACCGGCTTCGAGCCGTCGAGCATCGCCAGCGGTCTTTCCCACTCGAGGCAGACGAGCCCCTCCTCGACCAGGGCCGTCAGCCCCGTCGGCTCGCCGGGCGGCACCAGGGGACGGATCGCGACGAGGGGGGAGATCTCGGAGACCTTCCGCCGGTCGCGGGTCACCGTGATGCCGTAGCGGAGGAAGACCTTCCCCAGCCTCTTTCCGGCGAACAGCGTGGAGAGGGAGTCCCGGACGACCACGTCGCCGCCCAGCGTGGCCGCGTCGAGGTCCGGCCGGGTCAGTTCGACGACCTTCTCGGCCCTCGTCAGGAAGAGGCGCTCTTCCCGCTCCCGCTGGGCGCCCGTGGGTGGCGGAGGCACCATCGCCCCCTGCGGCGCCGGGAGCAGCTCCCGGTAGATCGTCACCTTCGTCAGCCCTTCGAGGGGCGTGCCGACCGTCGTCCTCGACGGGAAAGGGAAGCGGAGAACGGCGTCGGACCCTTCCTGGGAGAGGCGGATCGGATCGACTCTCGCGGGAAGGACCTGCAGCGGCGCCTCGGGCGGGAGCTTCCGGCCGCAGCCGGCCGCCCCGGCGAGCGCGAGGAGCAGCAGGCTTCGCGCCGCCGACCGGGCCCTCATAGGACGAATCGCGAGAGATCCCGGTTCTTCACGAGGTCCGCCAGCGCGCGTCCGACGTACGCCCCGTCGATCACGACGCGCGCGCCGGCAGCGTCCGGCCCGGCGAACGAGACTTCCTCGAGGACCTTCTCGAGGATCGTGTGGAGCCGGCGGGCGCCGATGTTCTCGAGGTTCCGGTTCAGCTCCGCGGCCGCCGCCGCGATGGCCGACAGCCCTTCCCGGTCGAAGACCACCTCGATCCCGTCCGCCGAGAGGAGCGCGGCGGCCTGCTTCGGAAGCGCGTGCTCCGGCTCGGTCAGGATCCTCAGGAAATCGTCCTCGCTCAGGGCGTTCAGCTCCACCCGGATCGGGAATCGCCCCTGCAGCTCGGGGATCAGGTCCGAGGGGCGGGCGACGTGAAACGCCCCGGCCGCCACGAAGAGGACGTGGTCGGTCCGGACGAGGCCGTGCTTCGTCTTCACCGTCGTCCCCTCGACCAGCGGCAGCAGGTCGCGCTGGACCCCCTCGCGAGAGACGTCCGGCCCGCCGCGGGAGCCCTCCCTTCCGGCGATCTTGTCGATCTCGTCGAGGAAGACGATCCCCGTCTCCTCCACGCGCCGGATGGCCTCCTGCGGGACGGTCGCCTCGTCGGTGAGGAGGTCCGCCTCGGCCTCCAGGAGGAGCGGCCGGGCGTCGGAGACGGGCAGCCTGGTCTTCTTCTTCTTCTTCGGGCCGCCGAACAGGCCCGGGAGCATTCCGGGGAGGTCGATCCCCATCTCCTCGACTCCCTGCGGCGTCATCACCGAGATCTGCGGCGTCCGGTCGTCGGCCACCTCCAGCTCGACCTCGCGCGTCTCGTGGCGCCCTTCCCGGAGGTCTCGCCGGATCCTGTCGCGCCCCTCGGCGACCCCGGCCGTCCCGGTGACCGGGTCGACGGCGGTCGCCCTCACCAGCAGATCGACGAGCTTCTCCTCGGCCGCGGCCGCGGCCCGGTCCATCACCCGGGAGCGCCGCTCGTCCTTCACGAGGCGGATCGCGGCCTCGACGAGGTCGCGGGCGATCGAGTCGACGTCCCGCCCGACGTAGCCGACCTCGGTGAACTTCGAGGCCTCCACCTTGACGAACGGGGCGTCGGTGAGCCGGGCCAGGCGCCGCGCGATCTCGGTCTTGCCGACCCCCGTCGGGCCGATCATCAGGATGTTCTTCGGGGTGATCTCGCGGGCCTGCTCGCGAGGGAGGCTCTGTCGCCGCCAGCGGTCGCGGAGCGCGATGGCGACCGCCCGCTTCGCCCGGCCCTGTCCGACCACGTGGCGGTCCAGCTCGGCGACGATCTTCCGCGGCGAGAGGTCCGCCAGCCGGTGCTCCCGCGGGCCAGCGGGAAGGGCGGTCCCGCTCACGGCAGGGTCTCCACCCGGATCGAGTCGTTCGTGTAGATGTCGATCCCGGCCGCGATCTTGAGCGCCTCGAGGACGATCGCGTCGGCCGGGAGCGCCGTGTGGTTCAGGAGCGCCCGCGCCGCCGCCGCCGCGTAGGGTCCCCCGGAGCCGACCGCGAGGATCCCGTCGTCCGGCGCGATGACGTCCCCGGTTCCCGAGAGGAGGAGCGAGTGGCTCCGGTCGGCCACGACGAGGAGCGCCTCGAGAGAGCGGAGGGACTTCTCGGTCCTCCAGTCCGTCGCCAGCTCGACCGCCGCCCGCTCGAGCTGGCCGTGGAACTGCTCGAGCTTCCTCTCGAAGCGGGTGAAGAGCGTCATCGCGTCGGCGGTCGATCCCGCGAAGCCGGCCAGGACCTTGCCGTCGAGGAGCCGCCGGATCTTGGACGCCCCGTGCTTCAGGACCGTGGTTCCGAGGGTCACCTGGCCGTCCCCGCCCACGGCGACGACGCCGTCCCGCCGGACGGAGAGGATGGTCGTATGCCGGAATTCTTGTCGCGCCACGGGAGGAGTCTAGGATCCTGCTCCGGGAATCGGAAGCGGACCCGCTGTCACCCCCCGCCCTTCGCCTTCGGGTGGCTCTTCCGGTAGACCTCGATGAGCCGCTCCGCGTCGAGGTGGGTGTACTTCTGGGTCGTCGACAGCGACGCGTGGCCGAGCAGCTCCTGGATCGTCCGGAGGTCGGCCCCGGCGGCCAGGAGGTGCGTGGCGAACGAGTGCCGGAGCGCGTGCGGCGAGGCGTGGCGCTCCACCTCGGCGGAGAAGAGCGCCCGGTCGAGGATCCTCCGGACGCTCCGGTCGGTCAGGCGGGCTCCCCGAGCGTTCAGGAAGAGCGGCTCGCGCCCGCGGCCCGGGGCGGCCGGACGGAGCGCGTCCCGGACCGGCAGGTACGAGCGGATCGCCTCCGCGGCCTTCTCGCCGAACGGGACGAGGCGCTCCTTTCGCCCCTTGCCGAGCGTCCGGAGCTGCCTCGAGGAGACGTCGACGTCGGCCAGGTCGAGCCCGACCAGCTCCGACACGCGGAGCCCCGTCGCGTAGAGCAGCTCCAGGAGCGCCCGGTCCCGGATCCCCAGGGCCGCGTCGGGATCCGGGGCCTCCACGACGGCGCTCGCCTCCTCCACCGAGAGCGTTCTCGGGAGCGTGGCGTCCGGGCGGGGGCTCGAGACGGCGCGGGCCGGGTTCGAGTCGGCCCGCCCCTCCCGCATCAGGAAGGTGAAGAAGGTCCGGAGGGCGGAGAGGTGGCGGCCGATGGAGCTCTTCTGGAGCCCCTCCTTGCGCAGGTAGGCGAGAAACGACCGGACGGCCAGCGCATCCACCTCTCCGGCGGCGATCGTGCCGACCTCCCTGGAGAGGAAGGTCCCCGAGAGGAAGTCGAGGAACTGGCCGACGTCGTGAAGGTAGGAGCGGCGCGTGTGCTCCGAGACGCCCCGCTCGTCTCGGAGGTTCCGGTCGAAGGCGACCAGGTCGTCGACGAGCACGGCGCTAGCCCCCCGTCCCCTCCGCGATCCTCTCCGGCGTCTCGCCCGGGTCCCCGAGCGCGGCCCGGTTCCACGCGACGGTTTCCGCGAGCGCGCGCCGGCAGATCTCCTCCCGCCTCTTCGCCTTGTCCCGGATCGGCGGGACGTCGGCATCGTCGAAGAGGCCGAAGGTCACCTTCATGGGGGCGTAGTCGCGTTCCGAGTGCCCGGAGACGTGGCGGGTCAGCGCCCCGAGCGCCGTCGAGAACGGGATGGGGACCGGTTCCCGTCCCTCGATCCGCTGCGCGAGGGTGGCCCCCACCAGCAACCCGGTGGCCGCCGACTCGAGATACCCCTCCACCCCGGTGATCTGCCCGGCGAAGGAGACGCGCGGGTCCTTCTTCCAGGCGAGCAGCCGGTCGAGATGCGCCGGGCCGTTGATGTAGGTGTTCCGGTGGAGGAGGCCGAACCGGACGAACCGCGCCTCGCCCAGGCCCGGAAGCGTCCTGAAGATCCGGCGCTGCTCGCCCTGCCGGAGCTTCGTCTGGAAGCCGACGATGTTGTAGTGGTCCTTCGCGAGGTCGTCCTGCCGGAGCTGGACGACGGCGTGGGCCTCCCGCCCCGTCCGGGGGTCTGGCAGGCCGAACGGCTTCATCGGGCCATGCCGGAGCGTGTCGAGGCCTCTCGCGGCCATCTCCTCGATCGGGAGGCACCCCTCGAAGTAGGCCGCGTTCTCGAAGTCGTGCAGGGGCACCTTCTCGCCGGCGAGGAGGTCCCCCACGAACGTCTCGTACTCGGCCCGGGTGAGCGGGATGTTCAGGTAGTCGGCGCTCCCTCCCTTTCCCCAGCGGCTCGCCGCGAAGAGGCGGGACAGGTCGATCGACTCGGCGTCCACGATCGGCGCGACGGCGTCGTAGAAGTAGAGGTACTCGCCGCCCAGGGCCTGCCGGAGCGATTCCGCCAGCGAAGGCGAGGTGAGCGGCCCGGTCGCGACCACCACGAAACCCGCTTCCGCGTCGGGCAGCTCCTCCGCCTCGGCTCGGACCAGCTCGATCTCGGGGCGGGCGGCGATCCTCGCGGTGACCCCTTCGGCGAAGAGGGTCCGGTCGACCGCCAGGGCGTCGCCTGCCGGAACGGCCGCCCGGCGCGCCTCGGCGAGGACGAGCGACCCGATCCCCTCCATCTCCCGCTTCAGGAGCCCAACGGCGTTCGCCGGATTATCCGACCGGAAGGAGTTCGAGCAGACCATCTCGGCGAGCCGGTCGGTCGTGTGGGCGTCGGTGGTCCGGACCGGCCGCATCTCGACGAGCCGGACCCGATGGCCCCGCCTCGCCAGCTGCCAGGAGCACTCGACGCCGGCGAGGCCGCCGCCGATCACGGTGACGGGGAGGTTCGTGGACATGACCGGATTCTAGGAGCCTGTCCGAGTAAGCGGAGGGGTCGCGCGGCAGGCGCTTGCGGGGCGAATCCAAGGCGCGCCGGCGAAAGCTGGAGTTGGCTCTCCGCTGAGGAGGCGCAACGCCGGAGACGCCCCGCAACCGCCGGCCGCCCTTCGGGTTGCGGCAGCACCGGCCCGTCTTCTGCGTTGGCGCTCCTCGGCGATCGCATCGGCATCAGCCTGCGTCGCGCCGCCTTGAAGCCCGGCCCGTGGTGCTCGCAACGCGGTCCCTCCCATTACTCGGACAGGCTCCTGGTGACCCGTAAACTCGAGGGGTGACCTTCGAGCGGGACCTCTACGACGCCTCGTACTACGAAGGCCTCCACCCGCACCACTGGTTCCGGAACCCGGCGAGGAAATATTTCGAGAGGGACCGGGACGTCCTCCGGGTCGTGGCGCCGGGGCCGGCCGATCTCGTCGTCGAGCTGGGCTCGGCCAGGGGCGACGTCTCGTTCCTCCTCTCCCGGCGCTGCCGCCAGGTGGTCGGGGTGGATGCGGCCCCCGAGGCGATCGCGATGGCCGAGACGGAGCGGCGCCGCCGCGGCATCCCCAACGTGCGCTGGCTGGAGGCGGACGTGGCGAACCTCTCCGCGATCGAGGGTGGGGCCGTCGACGCCGTGGCGGCGATCGACCTGGTCGAGCACATCGACGACCCGACGCTCCGGGCCATGCTGTCGGAGTGCCGCCGGATCCTGAAGCCCGGGGGCCGCCTCGGGATCTACACGCCCGACCGCCTCCACTACGTCGAGCGGATGAAGGCGCACGGCATCCTCCTCCGCCAGTTTCCCCAGCACATTGCCGTCCGGACGGCGGCCGCGTATCGCGGCTTCCTCGAGGAGGAGGGGTTCTCCCTCGCGCTCGACACGTGGTCGGTCTCCCCCTTTCCGGCCGTCCGGATCGCCGAGCAACTCCTCGCCCCCCTGCCGCTGATCGGGAGGACCTTCCGCTACCGGATCCTCATGAGCGCCGTGTCAATCGGCCCAGCAGCGCGCTGAGCGGAAAGAGCGCCGTCGTGAGGAGCGGCAGGGCGAACCTGACGTTCGACAGAGGGACGAGCTTCACGTACTCGTACGGGGCGAGGACGAGGAGCGAGAACGCCCCAGCCAGGGTCGTCCCCCACCACTCCGCGCGACGAGCCTCCGGCAGGAGGTACCCGAGGAGGGCCGCGAGCGCGACCGGGGCGGTGAAGAGGAGTCCCGCGTCCAGATCCGTGAACAGGACCGTGAGCCCCTCCAGGATGTTGCCGTGGAACCGCGCGGCGGGGGTCTCGATCCGGAAGGAGCCTCCGACGAGGACCGCCGCGCGATCGTAGGAGGTCGTGAAGGGACTGCCCCAGAGGAGGGCGTTCGAGGCGAGGAGCAGGAGTGCCCCGGGGGCGAGCCCCGCGGCCGCGCGCAACCGGGCTCCGGGGACCTCCGACCGGAGGACCAGGAAGGCTGCCGGCGCCAGGAGCAGCGGCATCGTCGGGCGCAGGAGGAGGGACGCGCCGCCGATCAGGCCGGCGCGGAGGGGGCGGTCGTCGGCCGCGGCGGCGGCGGCGAGGAGCGCCGCGAGCGCGATCGCGACGTCCACGTTGATCCCCAGGCAGACGAAACTGATGGCGGGGTCGAGGACGAAGAGACCGGCCCCCGCGAGGGCTGCCGGCAGGGCGCCCACGAATCGGGCCGCGCGCCACGTGGCGAACCCGAGGAGGGCCGCGCCGAGGAGGACCGCCGTGACGACGGCGCCTGCCGTGCCCGCCAGCCACGTCCCCGGCGCGATCAGCAGGGCGAAGGCCCACGGGTGCTTCGGATAGAGCTCGCCGCGCGCCCCGAGCGCGTAGGGCGTACCCCAGACTCTCGTCAGGTCCTGCTGGAGGTCGCGGTCGATCAGCGCCGGGGGGGGGAGCACGATCGAGCGGCTCTGGACCATCGATCGCGCGATCCGGCAATAGGCGGGAGCATCGGCCCCCCAGGGCTCCGGCCGCGCCGCGAGGCGGGCGAGCCCTCGCGGAATGCCGGCCACCGACACGAGGGCCGCGACGGCGAGTGCCGCCAGCGCTCCGGAGACCGAGGGACGCACGGCCCGATAATATGGGATGCCGGGATCAGAATTGCCGACCCGCTTCGCCCCCAACGCCGAGGTCTACGACGAGGCGTATTACGCGCGGATGTACCGCCCCCACTGGTTCCTCCGGAACGCGCGGAAGTACCGGGAGCGGGACGAGGCCCTGCTCCGGCTGGTCCGTCCCCGCCCCTCCATACGCGTCCTGGAAATCGGTTCGGCTCGCGGGGACACCGCCTTCTTCCTGGCGCCTCACGTCGGCCTCGTCGTCGGCATCGACGCCGCGCCCGCGGCGGTGGAGCAGGCCCGGGAGCTGGCCTTCCAGCGGGGTGTCCCCAACGTGAGGTTCGAGCTGGCCGACGCCCGCGACCTCTCGCCGTTCGGGGAGGCTTCTTTCGAGGCGGTCGTCCTCGCCGACTTCGTCGAGCACGTCACGGACGAGGTGCTGCTCCCCGCCCTCCGCGAGTCCCTCCGGCTCCTCGTTCCGGGGGGCGCCCTCGCGATCTACACCCCCAACCGCGACCACTGGGCCGAGCGGATCAAGGCCACCGTGCCGGGACTCCAGCAGGCGGACCACATCGCCGTCCGGAGCGCCTCCCGGGTCGTCGAGCTGGTGGCCCGGGGCGGCTTCCAGCTCGACGAGCTGTTCTTCTCGGCCAGCCCGTATCCGGTCCTGGGCGCGTTGGACCGGCTTCTCCCCTCGCTGTCGGTCTGCCGTTTCCGGACCTGCCTCCGAGCGACACGGCCGGAGCGGGAGTGACTACTCCTTCTTCTTCCGGGCGGTCTTCCTGGCGGGCGCCCGTTTCGCCTTCGGCGCCGCGGCCGTCGCCTCGGCCAGGGCGGCGGCCCGGGCCGCGTCGGGAATCATCGTCCTGGGCGTGAAGAGGGCGACGTCCGCCGCCGGCGCGTCGAAATCGCACCCCTCCTTCTCGCACGCGAAGAACGGCCCCGCCTTTCGCTCGCGGACGAGGAGGTAGGGCGCCCCGCACGACGGGCAGGGCTTGGGCACCGGCCTCGCCTTGAAGTTCCGCTTGCACGAGGGGTAGTTGGAGCAGCCATAGAACGGCCCGAAGCGCCCTTTCCGGACGAGGACCTCGCCGGTCCCGCAGTCCGGGCAGGCGACCGAGGTCGTCGTGACCGGCTTCGGCGGCCGGTACCGGCACGCCGGGTACCCGGAGCAAGCGACGTAGTCCCCGAACCGGCCGTGGCGCGTCACCATCGTCTTCCCGCAGACCGGGCAGCTCTCTCCGGTCGGCCGGTCCGGTTTCGCCTCGGCCTTCCCCCCCGCCACCTTCACCGCCACCGTGCTGCGGCATTTCGGGTAGGCGGTGCACCCGAGGAACGCCGAGCCGTCCCGCCCGGCGCGGAGCTTCATCGGGCTGCCGCACTCCTCGCAGGTCTGCCCCTCCAGCTCGGTCTGGTCGATCGGGTCGTCCTCGACCTCGGGGATGTTCACGGTGTACTCGCAATCGGGGTACCCCGCGCAGGCGACGAAGAGACCCGCCTTCCCCATCCGGAGCTTCAGCGGGTGGCCGCTCTTCGGGCAGCTCTCCACTCCGTCCAGCTCCTTGGGGAGGGGGAAGTCCTTCAGGAGCGTCCGGACGTCGGCGAGGAGCAGACCGGCCTTGATCGAGATCATCTTCTTCTTGGCCAGGTCCCGGTCCTTCGAGAACTTGCCGTCGAACTCCGCGAGGGCCTTCCGCCAGTCGAGCTTTCCCTCCTCGACCTCGTCGAGCTCCTCCTCCATCTTCGCGGTGTACTCGGTCTGGAAGAAGTCGTCGAATCCGCCCCGCAGCAGGTCGACGACCAGCCGCCCGAGAAGGGTCGGCTGGAAGCGGCGGTCCTTCTTCCGGACGTACTCGCGGTCCTCGATCTTCCGGATGATCTCGGCGTAGGTGGACGGGCGGCCGATGCCGTTCTCCTCGAGAAACTTCACCAGCGAGGCCTCGTTGAAGCGCGGGGGCGGCTGGGTCTCGTGCCCCTCCGCCTTCACCTCGACCAGGGCGGGCCGGTCGCCTTCCGCCAGCGCGGGGAGACGGACCTTCGCGTCGTCCTTCGCCCCCTCCTCGCCCTCGTCCTTCGCGTCCCCGTTCTTCTCTCCCGCTTCGTCCGCCTGGGGCGCCGCCTCTTCCTGGCCCCAGGCCCGGAGCCAGCCCGCGTCCTTCAGGACCGACCCGGTCGTCCGCAGCGTCGCGACGTCCGCGGCGCCGGCCCGGCCAGCCTCGATCTCGACGGTCGTCACCTCGGTCACCGACGGGCTCATCTGCGAGGCGAGGAACCGGCTCCAGACCAGCCGGTAGAGCTTCAGCTCCTCCGCCTGGAGGTACCTGGCGACGGCCTCCGGGGGGAGGTCCATCGAGGTCGGGCGGATCGCCTCGTGGGCGTCCTGCACGTCCCGCTTCTGCCGGAAGTAGCGGGGCTCGTCCGGGAGAGCTCCCGGACCCCAGGTCGTCCCGATGTAGTCCCGGACGGCGGCGATCGCCTCGGCGGCCGTCCGGGTCGAGTCGGTTCTCATGTAGGTGATCAGGCCGACCGTCCCCCGCTCCCCGATCGCCTTCCCCTCGTAGAGGCGCTGGGCCACCTGCATCGTCCGGCGGACCGTGAAGCCGAGGGAGCGCGCCGCCCCCTGCTGGAGCTTCGAGGTCGTGAACGGCGGGGGGGCGGAGCTCCTCCGCTCCTTGGCCTCGACGGAAACCACCCTCAGGTTCGCCCCACACGTCTCGACGTGGGCGGCCACCTCGGCGGCCGCATCGGCCGTCGCGAGACGCGGGTCCGAGCCGTCGAAGCGGAGCTTCTCCCCCCTCCAGACGACCGCCCGGGACGGGAAGGAGATCCCCCCGAGGGAGAGGGTCGCCGGGACGGAGAAGTAGGGAACGGGCCGGAACGCGTCGCGCTCGGCTTCCCGCTCCACGATGATCCGGAGGGCGACGGTCTGGACCCGTCCGGCCGACAGGCCACGCCACAGCTTGGACCAGAGGAGGTCCGAGACCTCGTAGCCGACGATCCGG
This sequence comes from uncultured Acidobacteriota bacterium, assembly GCA_903845115.1. Lineage (GTDB taxonomy): Bacteria > Acidobacteriota > Thermoanaerobaculia > UBA5066 > UBA5066 > CAIMWE01. Next base: position 17,655 of record CAIMWE010000041.1, read on the forward strand.
TCGATGATCCGGCGGGCCTGCTGGGCATTGACCCGGTTCCGGTCGATCTCGCCGGGCTTCTCGATCGCGCGGACGACGGCCGATCTCGTGATCTCGTGGAATTCGGCTCGGTGGAAGATGGCGTTCGGCGCCCCGGGCCGGAGGATCTCCTCGAGGTGCCAGCAGATCGCCTCCCCCTCGCGGTCGGGGTCGGCGGCGAGGTAGATGTGCTCGGCGCCCTTCGCCAAGCGCTTCAGCTCCGCGATCGTCCGTTCCTTCCCCGCCAGGATCTCGTAGGTCGGCTCGTACCCGTTCTCGCGGTCGACCGAGATCCCCTTCTTGGGCAGGTCGCGGACGTGGCCGTAGCAGGCGGCCACGGTGAACTCCTTGCCCAGGAACTTACCGAGAGTTCCGGCCTTGGCGGGCGATTCGACGACTACGAGTGACTTCGACATGAGGCCGTCACGATGCCATGCCTGTCAACCCCGCCCCTTCCGGCGGACGAATGTGGCCCCGGGAAGCGGCTCCGCGAGCCCGTCCAGCTCCAGGAGGACGAGCGCCCCCGAGAGACGTGCCGCATCGAGTCCGGTGGCCGCGACGAGCGTGTCCGTGTCCCGCGGATCCACGAAGTCGAGCGCGGCGAGGACGAGCCGGGCGTCGTCTCCCAGCGCCGGGTCTGGGCCTGCGGCCGCCCCGGCAGAAGACGACGCCCTACCGGCACCGTATCCGACGGACCCGGGCAGCTCGGCGAGGACGTCCTCCACGGACCGGACGAGGATGGCCCCGTCCTTCAGGAGGGCGTTGGAGCCCGCGGCGTGGGCGGCGACGATCGTCCCGGGAACGGCCGCGACGTCCCGGCCGAAGTCGGCGGCGTGTCTCGCGGTGATGAGGGAGCCGCTCCTCTCGGCGGCCTCCACCACCACGACGAGAGGGACGAGGCCGGCGATCAGGCGGTTCCGGATCGGGAAGTGATGGGGCATCGGGCCGGTCCCCATCGGGAACTCGGAGACGAGCGCCCCGTGCCGGATGACCTCCGCGGCCAGCGGCCCGTGCTCGAACGGGTAGATGACGTCGACGCCCGACCCGAGCACCGCGGTCGTCCGCCCGGAGGCTTCCAGCGCCGCGCGGTGAGCCGCCCCGTCGATGCCCAGGGCGAGACCGGAGACGACGTTGACCCCCTCCCGGGCCAGGGCCCCCGCGAGCTCCCGCGCGGCCTCCAGCCCGGCGCGGGTCGGACGGCGGGAACCGACCATCGCGACGCCCTGGTCGGCGGCCAGTGCGGTTCCCCTCACGAACAGGAACACCGGCGGGTCCGGGATCTGCCGGAGGAGCGGCGGGTACTCGCCGTCGAGGAGGCCGACCAGCCGGGCCTGGCTCGCCTCCAGGCGCCGGAGCTGGTCGTCGACGCCGGCCACGCGATCCGGCTCCAGGAGCGGGCGGACCGAGTCGAGCGGCTCCCGGGCGATCTCGACGGCCTCGTCCGGCCCGAGGGAGAGGATGGCGGCGAGCCCCTGCTTCTCGGCCAGGAGCCTCCGGGCGGCGCGGGCCGTCCGCCCCCGGCACACCAGCGCCCACGCGGCGGCGATCCTGGCGTCGATGGCGTCACCGACCCTTCGTGACCGGTTGCGGTGAAAGGAGAAGCACGGCGCCGGAACTATAGCCCTGCCGCCAGCCGTGCCGAAGGTGGCGGGAATTCGAGCGATCGTTCTCTCGCGGGAGAACGCGGACGGAGCTCCACGTCGGCCGGACGTTCTGTCCGGCACGGTGACCGGCGTCACACCCGGACCCCGGATGCGCGATTTCTTGCCCGGGGGAGGAACCGCCCGGAGGATAATCGCTTCGCCTTGCGAATTCGCGTGCTCGGAGCGTACGGGGGGTCGACGCCGCGACACCGGCAGACCTCCTTCCTGATCAATGGCACGATCGCCCTGGATGCCGGCGCGCTCACGGAGGCCCTGACGCTCGAGGAGCAGTCCCGGGTGCGGGCCATCGTGGTGACCCACTCGCACATGGACCACGTGGCCTCGCTCCCCTTTCTCGTGGAGAACGTCTTCGGCAGGACGGAGGGGCCGATCGAGGTGATCGGGACGGCCGGCGTCGTGGAGTCCCTCCAGCTGCACCTCTTCAACGACGCGCTCTGGCCGGACTTCACGCGGATCCCGAACCATCTCCTCCCGACCGTCCGGTTCCGGGTGGTCCAGCCCCTGACGCCCGTCTCCGTCGACGGGCTGACGATCACCGCCATCCCGGTCGACCACACCGTGCCGACGGCGGGGTACCTCCTCCAGGACGGGAAGGATGCCGTGATCTTCTCGAGTGACACCGGCCCCACCGAGGAGATCTGGCGGGTCGCCAGGGAGACGCCCTCGCTCCGGGCCATCTTCGTCGAGTGCTCGTTCCCCGATTCGATGGAGGAGGTCGCGGACGTGTCGCGCCACCTCACCCCCAGCCGCCTCAGGAACGAGATGACGAAGTTCCCGCCGGGCGTGCCGGTGAACCTCTACCACATGAAGCCCCCGACCCTTCCGGCCCTCCGCGCGGAGGTCTCGGCGCTCGCCTCCCCCCGGGTCAGGCTCCTCGCGGACGACGACGAGTTGAACTACTGAGGAGCCCACGGCCGAGCACATCTCCCGCCCACGGCTCCTCCTTCCCCCGCGCCGCCGCTACCGCTGCCGGAGGCGCGCCAGGGTCGCGGCGATCCCCTTCTGGCCCGCCTCGGAGAACCAGGAATCGACGAAGACGGCGCGGCTCTCCTCGAGGACCTCTCGGGCTTTCTCGTACGCGGTCCCTCGCAGGTCCCTCTTGACCGACGCATAGACGTCGCCGGGAGCGGTCCCCAGCTCCTCCGCGTAGGCGACGGCCGCGTCGAGGAGACCCGCGGGCGGGAGGAGCCTGTCGACGGCGCCGAGCGAGAGGGCCTCGGAAAAGGAGACGGCGCCGCGGGAGAGGCTCCATCGCGTCAGCGCGTGGTCTCCGACGGTCGCCCGGAGCGCCTCGAGGAAGTGTCGCGGAACGTGGACCCCTAGGCTCGCCTCCGGGAGGCCGATCGTCCCGGTCCCCTCGGCGGCCCAGCGGAAGTCCGCCGTTCCGGCGAGGAGGCACCCCCCCGCGACGGCGTGGCCCGGGAGGGCCGCCACGAGCGGCTTTCGGTAGAGGAACAGGGCGTAGAAGAGCGCCTCGAAGCCGCGGATGAACCGGCCGAACGTCTCCCGGTCCGCGGTCCCCATCTTCGCGAGGTCGAACCCTCCGCAGAAGACCCTCGGGGAGGCCGAGGTCAGGACGACTCCTCTCACGGAGCCGTCGCCCTCCGCCTCCAGCGCCGCGTCGTGGAGGGTCCGGACCAGGTCCGGATCGAGCGCGTTGGCCTTGCCCCGGTCCAGGACGAGGAGGCGGACCGCCCCCCGGTTCTCGATCCGGAGGGGCCGCTCGGGGCCGCCGTCCCTCACCTTGCCCCCACCAGCTTCCCGGCGTCCCTCGGCTTCCCCCTTCGGATCGCCTCCACGAAGAGCCGGTGGACCCGGCCGTCGCGGGCCAGCTCCGGGTGAAAGGTCGCGGCGATCAGGTTCCCCGAGCGGACGAGGACCGCGTCCCCGTCCCTCCTCGCGAGGACCTCGACCCCTCTTCCCAGGTCCCGGAACCGCGGGGCGCGGATGAAGACGGCCTCCAGCGGCTCGTCCCCCAGCGCCTCCCGGTCCAGGTCGGTCAGCCGGACGACCGCCGAATCGAGCTGCCGGCCGTAGGCATTCCGGACCGCCGTGACGTCCAGGAGGCCGAGCCCCTCCCGGTCGGGGTGCGTGATCCGCCGGGAGAGGAGGATGGCCCCCGCGCAGGTCGCGAGGACCGGGCGCCCGCTCGCGGCGAGCTCGGCGATCGCTTCGGGGATGCCGGTTCCCTCCATCAGCTTCCACATCGTCGTCGACTCTCCCCCCGGCAGGACGAGAGCGTCCGTGGAGAGGAGCTCGCCGGCCGTCCGGATCTCGCGGGCGTCGAGCCCCGCGGCGGCGAGCGCCTTCCGGTGAGCCTCGAAGTCCCCCTGCAGGGCGAGCACCCCGGCGGAGGGCAAGGTCTACCAGCCCCTCGTCTGGAGGAGCTCCCCCTCGACCAGCTTCGCCGCCTCGATTCCCTTCATCCCCTCGCCGAGGTCCTCGGAGGCCTTCGCGATGCGGGCCGGGTCCTGCCAGTGGGTCGTCGCCTCGACGATCGCGCGCGCCCGCTTGGCCGGGTCGCTCGACTTGAAGATCCCCGAGCCGACGAAGACCGCCTCGGCGCCGAGGATCCGGCAGAGCGCCGCGTCCGCTGGAGTGGCGACGCCGCCGGCCGCGAAGTTGGGGACGGGGAGGCGCCCGTTCGCCGCGACCCACGCGACCAGCCCGAACGGAGCCTGGAGGTTCTTGGCCGCGGCCATCCACTCGTCCTTCGTCAGGATCGTCAGCCCCTTGATCTGGCGGAACACCTCGCGCAGGTGCCTCACGGCGTGGACGATGTCCCCGGTCCCCGCCTCGCCCTTCGTCCGGATCATCGCCGCCCCTTCTCCGATCCTCCGGAGCGCCTCGCCGAGGTTGCGGCAGCCGCAGACGAACGGCACCTTGAAGTCGTGCTTGTAGACGTGGTTCTCCTCGTCGGCCGGCGTCAGGACCTCCGACTCGTCGACGAAGTCGACCCCGAGGGACTCCAGGATCCGGGCCTCGGCGATGTGGCCGATGCGGCACTTCGCCATGACGGGGATGGAGACGGCGGCCTCGATCTCCCGGATCTTCGACACGGGCGACATCCGGGCGACGCCGCCGTCCCGCCGGATGTCCGAGGGGACCCGTTCGAGCGCCATGACGGCGCAGGCTCCGGCGTCCTCGGCGATCTTCGCCTGCCCGGCGTCGACGACGTCCATGATGACGCCGCCCTTGAGCATCTCGGCGAGGCCGACCTTCACGCGGAAGGCGTCTGAGGAGAAGGGCGATTCGATGGAGAGCGGAGCGGTCATGGCGGTTCCTTTCGTCGGACGGATTCAGATCTGGATGAGCGCCTCTTCGCGTCCGGCCCGGGACTTCCCGGATCCGTTCCGCTGGACGGCGAGGCGATGGAGGAGCGCTCGGGCTGCAGCCCCGACCAGGGCGAGGGCCTTCTCGAGGTCGGGACCGGTCTCCCTGGCGACCGAGATCCGGAGGGCCGGCAGGTCGGCCGCGTCCGGGCTGAAGTCCGCGCCGGGAGAGACGAGGACCCCCTTGTCCCGCGCCGCGGCAGCCAGCGCTCTCCCGGAGATTCCCCGGGGCAGCTGGATCCACAGCACCCATCCGCCGCTCGGGCGGTCGCACGCCGTGCCGACCGGGAAGCTCTCCCGGACGGCGCGCTGAGCGGCCGCGAGGCGGCTCCGGAGGCGCGTCCGGGTCCGGACGAGGTGCCGGTCGTACTCCCCCCGGGAGATGAAGAGGTTCAGGGCGGCCTGCAGGATGGGGGGGGAGGTGAGCTCGCCGATCCGCTTCAGGGCGGCGAGCCGGTGGACGAATTCCTTCGGCCCAGAGATCCAGCCCACCCGGACGCCCGGGAAGAGGGCCTTCGAGATCGTCCCGAGGTGGACCACGTGCCCGGGGGCCGTCGCGGCCAGCGGCGGGGGGAGCTCGCCTTCCACGTTGAGGTCGGCGTCGAACGCGTCCTCGACCACCAGGACCCCGGCGCCCACGGCCGCTTCGAGGATCCGCTGGCGCCGCTCCGCGGAGACGAGGAGCCCGGTCGGATTCTGGAAGTCCGGGATCGCGTAGAGGAGCTTGGGCTTCTCGGCGAGAACCCTGGCGAGCGCCACGGGGTCGGGGCCTTCGGCGTCGAGGGGAACTCCCAGGAGGCGGGCGCGGTGCATCCGGAAGAGCGTCAGCGCACCCGAGTAGCTCGGGTCCTCCACGGCGACCGCGTCCCCTGGGTCGACGAGGGCGCGGGTGATCAGGTCGAGCCCCTGCTGGGCTCCGTTGACGATCAGGATCGTATCGGGATCCGCCGGGACCCCTCGCCTGGCGAGGCGGGCCGCGAGGGTCTCCCGGAGAGGCCGGTAGCCGAAGGGCGACCCGTACGACAGGAGCGCCTGGTTGCGCGCCACCTCCGTCAGAAACGAGGCGAAGACCTCTGCCGGGAAGTCGCGTTCGTCCGGGGCGAGGCGCGAGAGGTCGTACACCGGCGTCCTCCCGGGCTCGGGCCCCGGCTCGGCCACGATCCGCCGGAGGAGGGACGAGGCGATCCGGTCCCACGCCGGGGCCGGGCCGATCACCGGTCCCGCGATCGAGCGCCGGGCGACCCGGGTGCCCCCTCCCTTGTTGGTCTCGATCCAGCCGTCCGCCTTCAGGACCCGGAGAGCCTGGTGGAGCGTGGCCCGGTTCACCTCGAGGGTGCGGGCGAGGAGCCGGGAGGCGGGGAGCCTCTCGCCCTCCGTGTAGCGTCCCGTCCGGATGTCGCGCGAGAGGCTCTCGGCGATCGTCCGGTAGAGGGGGACCCTGGGCGCGGTCATCCCCCCGATTCTCGGCCTTGGTCTAGACCAAATTCAACCGGCCGCCCTGGTCAGCCCAACCAAACCTCCTCGCCGGGCGACCGGCCTACTCGCCCCGGCCCAGGAGGGCAACGAGCGCCCGGGTCATCTCCTCGGCGAAGAGGAGGTCCCATTCCTGGGTTCCCTCGACCGCCCTCCGGTTCCGCTCCCGGGTTTTCTTCCGGCTCTGCTCCTCGAGCTGACCGATCTCGCGGTCCCACTCGAGGAGGGCCTGGAGGACCCGGTTCCGCGTGAACTCGCGCTCGGCGAGGACGGTCACTCCCGGCGTCGACGGGAGCCTCTCCGCGATCCGGTGGGAAAGCTCGACCGCCCGTTCCCGCGAGATGGCCATCGCCCGCCTGCCGCCCGTCAGTGGATGCGGCGCGGCCCTTCGAACGTGTTCGTCCGGAGGTTCGCGAGGCCGGCTTGCGTGAGGGGGTGGTCGAACAGCTTCTCGAGGACGCCGAGCGGCAACGTCGCCACGTCCACCCCCATCATCGCCGCGTCGAGGACGTGGATCGGGTTCTGGATCCCCTGGACGTTGACCTGGGTCTGGAGGCCGTAGTTGTCGTAGACCCGCACCACGCTCTCGACGACGTCCATCCCGATCTGCCCGGAATCGTCCAGGGCCCCGACGGCGGGCGAGACGTAGGCGGTGCCGGCGCGGGCGGCCAGGAGCGCCTGCATCGGGGTGAAGACGAGGCCGACGTCCGTCGCGATCTGCTCGTCCCCGAGGAGCCGCACGACGCGGAGCCCTTCCCGGGTCATCGGCACGCGGAGGACCACGTTCTTCCCGAGCTTGTGCAGCTCCCGGGCCTCCTTGTACATCCCCTTGGGGTCGCCCGCGGAGAGAGGGGCGATGACCGGTCCGTCCCCCACCTGGGCCAGGTCGGAGAGGAGCCGCCGGGCGTCCTTGCCGACGCTGTCGGCGGGCGGGTTGAGCAGGATGCCGTCCAGGAGGCCCCACTCCCTGACTCGCCGGGCCTCGTCGACGTTGGCGGTGTCGAGGAAAAAGCGCATCGCCCGACTTTACCCGTTTTCGCCGGAGTCCGCCGGGGGGGGCGTCTCGCCAGCCTCCGGGTCGTTCGCCGGAAGCTCCTCGGCGACCTCCTCGTCCTTCTCCGCGAGCTTGGCGACCCCGACGACCCGGTCCCCGGGCTCGAGGTCGATCAGCCGGACCCCCATGGCCGCCCGGCCGGTCTTCCGCACCTCCGAGGCCGCGAGGCGGATGACGATTCCCTGCTGCGAGATCAGGAGGAGCTGGTCGGACTCCACGATCGACCGGATGCCGGCCACGGGGCCGTTCTTCTCCGTCACCTTGACGTTGATGACCCCGGTCCCTCCGCGGGTCTGGTGCCGGTACTCCGCGACGTCGGTCCGCTTGCCGTAGCCGTTCTCGGTCACGGTCACGAGCGTGCCGCTCTCCTCGACCGGGTCCATCTCGACGACGACGTCCCCCTCGTGCAGCTCGATCCCCTTGACTCCCGTCGTGTCGCGTCCCATCGGCCGGACGTCGCTCTCGGAGAACTTGATCGCCATGCCGTCCCGGGTGCCGAGGAAGACGTCCCGGCTGCCGTCCGTGATGTGGACGGAGAGGAGCTCGTCCCCCTCCTCCAGGTTGATCGCGATCAGCCCGCTGGAGCGGATGTTTCCGTAGGCGGACAGGAGCGTCCGCTTGACCCGCCCGTTGCGGGTGGCGAAGAGGAGGAAGCGGTCCTCGGAGAAGTCCCGGGTCGTCGTCAGCACGGCCACGCGCTCCCCCGCCGCGAGCTCCAGGAGGTTGACGAGCGCCTTGCCGCGCGACGCCGGGCCCGCGTCGGGGACCCGGTGGACCTTCAGCCCGTGGACCCGGCCCTGGTTCGTGAAGACGAGGAGGTGGTCGTGGGTCGAGGCGACGAAGAGCTGCTCGACGACGTCCTCTTCCTTGGTCGCGGCCCCGGTCCGTCCCTTCCCTCCCCGTTTCTGCTCCCGGTAGGTGGAGAGGCTCGTCCGCTTCGCGTAGCCGTCCCGCGTGACCGTCAGGACCACCGCCTCCTCGGCGATCAGGTCCTCCAGCTCGAGGTCGGCCGAGGCGGCGACGATCTCGGTCCGGCGCGGGTTCCCGTACTCGGCCTTCACCTCCGCGAGCTCCTGCCGGATGATCGCGCTGACGCGCTCGGGCTTCGCCAGGATGTCGCGGAGGTCCCGGATCGTGGTGACGATCTCGTGGTACTCGGCGACGATCTTGTCCCGCTCGAGGCCGGTGAGCCTCTGGAGCCGCATGTCGAGGATCGCCTGGGCCTGGATCACGTCGAGCCGGAGGAGGTCGCCCTCCCGGCGGGCCTTCGCCGGGATCTCCAGCGAGTCGATCCCCAGGAACCGCTCGAGAGCGCCCTTGTCGAACGACACCTCGGACGTCAGCCGCTCCCGCGCCTCGGCCGGGTCCTTCGAGGAGCGGATGATCGCGATCACCGCGTCGAGGTTCGCGAGCGCGAGCGCGAGCCCCAGGAGGAGGTGGGCGCGATCCTCGGCCCTGGCCAGGTCGAAGCGCGTGCGCCGGACGACGACCTGGCGCCGGTGGTCGAGGAAGTGCCGGAGGAGGTCCCTCAGCGGGAGGATCCGCGGCTGGCCGTCCACGATCGCCAGGAAGATGATGCCGAAGGAGGACTGGAGCGGCGTCAGGGCGAAGAGCTGGTTCCGGACGACCTCGCCGAACTCCCCCTTCTTCAGGTCCACGACGACCCGCATCCCCTCGCGGTCCGACTCGTCGCGGATCGCGGAGATCCCCTCGATCCGCTTCCCGTTCACCAGGTCCGCGATCTGCTCGATGAGCCTGGCCTTGTTGACCTGGAACGGGAGCTCGGTGATGACGATCGACTCCCGGTCCGCGCGGGCCTGTTTCTCGATCTCCGCGCGGCCCCGCACCTGGATGATCCCGCGGCCGGTCCGGTACGCCTCGTGGATCCCGGCGCGCCCGAGGATGACGCCGCCGGTCGGGAAGTCGGGGCCGGGGAGGACCCCGAGAAGCGCCTCGACCGGCGCGTCGGGGTCGTCCAGCAGCAGCGTCGCCGCGTCGCACGCCTCGACCAGGTTGTGGGGCGGGATCTTGGTGGCCATCCCGACCGCGATCCCCTCGGCGCCGTTCACGAGGAGGTTCGGGAACTTCGACGGGAGGACCGTCGGCTCCTCGAGGGAGCCGTCGTAGGTCGGTGTCCAGTCGACCGTCTCCTTGTCGATGTCGTCCCCGAGGAGCTCCTCCGCCAGGCGGGTGAGGCGGATCTCCGTGTAACGCATCGCGGCGGCGTTGTCGCCGTCGATCGAGCCGAAGTTCCCCTGCCCGTCCACCAGGCGCTCCCGCATCGAGAAGTCCTGGGCCATCCGGACGGCGGTGTCGTAGATCGCGCTGTCCCCGTGCGGGTGGTACTTCCCCATCACGTCGCCGACGATGCGGGCGGACTTCTTGTAGGGCTTGTTGTACCGGTTCCCCTGCTCCCACATGCCGTAGAGGACGCGGCGGTGGACCGGCTTCAGGCCGTCCCGGACGTCGGGGAGGGCCCGCCCCACGATGACGCTCATCGCGTAGGCGAGGTAGCTCCGCCGCATCTCCTCCTCGATGGAGACGGGGAAGCGCTGCCCCCGGAGGTCCTCGGCCGGGGCGGTAGGCTTTTCGGGCTCGTCGCTCATCTCAGACGTCCAGGTTCACGACGTTCAGGGCGTTCGTCTCGATGAAGACGCGGCGCGGCTCGACCGCGTCGCCCATCAGGACGGTGAAGATCTCGTCCGCCTCCACGGCGTCCTCGATCCGGACCTGGAGGAGCCTGCGCGTCGCGGGGTTCATCGTCGTCTCCCAGAGGGTCTCCGGGTTCATCTCGCCGAGGCCCTTGTACCGGCTGACCGTGAGGCCCTTCTTCGCCCCGCTCAGGACCGCGTCCACCGCCCCGCCGAGCGTCGCGACGTCCTCGTGGTCCTCCCCGCGGGCGATCCGCCAGGGGCCGTCCAGGAATCCGTCGAGGTTCCGGGCCAGCTCGGCCGCCCGGCGCATCTCGTACCCACCGGCGAAGGCCGCGTCGACGTCCGCCCGGCGGGTGATCCCGTTCACGTCCGTCTCGACCTGGAGGGCGAACCCCCCGTGCTCCTCCTCGGGAACCACGGTGGCCACGAGCCCCAGGGCCGCCAGCGCGGCGGCGGCGGCCGAGAGGCGGGTCTCCTCGGTCCAGGCCTGGGGGGAGAGGAGGCCCTGGTCGAGGAGCACCCGGACGACCCGTTCCGGGATTCCCCGCGCGGCGAGCCGTCCCGTGAGCGCTCTCCAGTCCTGCATCTCCGTGACGAGCTTCATCAGCCCCTGCCCCGAGACGGTCGCGCCGTTCGACGCGGTGTCGACCCGGGCGTCCTCGCCGACGCGGCCCAGGAGGAACTGCGCGTAGTCCTTCTCGTCCTTCAGGAAGGTCTCCCTCTTCCCCTCCGCCACCTTGAAGAGCGGCGGCTGCGCGATGTAGATGTACCCGCGCTCGATCGCGGCCCGCATCTGCCGGAAGAAGAAGGTCAGGAGCAGCGTCCGGATGTGCGAGCCGTCGACGTCGGCGTCGGTCATCAGGATGATGTGGTGGTAGCGGAGCTTGTCCGGGTCGAACTCCTCGCCGATCCCGGCGCCGAGGGCCAGGATGAGCGAGCGGATCTCGGCGAACGCGAGCACCCGGTCGAACCGGGCCTTCTCGACGTTCAGGATCTTCCCCTTCAGCGGGAGGATCGCCTGCGTCTTCCGGTCGCGGCCCTGCTTCGCCGAGCCTCCCGCCGAGTCCCCCTCGACGATGTAGATCTCCGACCGGGCCGGATCGGTCTCCTGGCAGTCGGCCAGCTTCCCCGGCAGGCCCGCCCCGTCGAGCGCCCCCTTCCGGCGGACGAGCTCCCGGGCCTGGCGCGCGGCCTCCCTGGCCCGGGCGGCGTCGACGATCTTCTCGACGATCCGCCGCGCCACCTTCGGGTTCTCCTCGAAGAAGCTGGAGAGCCGCTCGTAGGTGACCGTCTGGGTCCAGGTCTTGGCCTCCTGCGAGACCAGCTTCTCCTTCGTCTGGGAGGAGAACTTCGGGTCGCGGATCTTCAGCGACACCACCGCGGTCAGCCCCTCGCGGCAGTCGTCCCCGGAGAGCGTCGTCTCCTTCAGGGCCTTCGTCAGGCTGTTGGCCTCGGCGTAGCGCTGGATCGCGCGGGTCAGCGCGGCCTTCAGCCCCTCGAGGTGGGTCCCGCCGTCCTTGTTGGAGATCGTGTTGGTGAAGCAGTAGACCTGCTCGGCGTAGCTGTCGTTCCACTGCAGCGCGACGTCGAGGCGCTCCTTGCGGAGGTCCGCGCGCGGGTCGCCGGTCGGGTCCTTGATGTCGGAGAAGGTGATGACGGCCTCGTGGAGCGGCTGCTTGTTCTTGTTCAGGTGCTCGACGAAGGATCGGATCCCCCCCTCGTAGCGGAACTCGTGGCGGCGCTCCCCCTTCTCGTCCCGCTCGTCGATCGCCTCGATGGTGACGCCCGGGTTCAGGAAGGCGAGCTCGCGGAGCCGCTGGGAGAGGGTCTCGAAGTTGTAGCTGGCGACGCTGAAGATCTCGGGGTCGGCCTTGAACGTGATCTTCGTCCCGGTCTTCGCCGACCGGCCCACCTCGCGGATCGTCTCCACGGGGTGGCCGCGCTCGTAGCCCTGCTGCCAGACCTTCCCCTCGCGCTTGACCTCGACGTCGAGCCGCGCCGCCAGGGCGTTCACGACCGAGAGCCCCACCCCGTGCAGCCCGCCCGATACCTTGTAGGCGTTGTCGTCGAACTTCCCTCCCGAGTGGAGGTCGGTCAGGATGATCTCGAGGGTCTCCCTCTGCAGCTCCTTGTGGAGGCCGATCGGGATCCCGCGGCCGTTGTCCTCGACGCTGACCGAGTCGTCGGCGTGGACGATGACCCGGATCCGGTCGCAGTAGCCCGCCTGGGCCTCGTCGATCGCGTTGTCGACGAGCTCGGTGACCATGTGGTGGAGCCCGGTGATGTCGTCGGTGTTCCCGATGTACATCCCCGGCCGCTTCCGGACCGCCTCGAGCCCCTTCAGCAGCTTGATCGAGTCGGTGCCGTACTCTCCCTGCGGCTGCACCGGGCCGTCCTCGAGCGGTTCGTCGTTCATCGCGCCCCTTCCGCCGAAAGGAGGCGGGCCGGCCCGCGGGCCCCGCCGAGGATGCCTTCCCTCCGGAGCCGCCCGTTCTCCATGCGGAAGAGACTCCCCGTGGGCAGCGGGAGGGACCGAACGGCCCCGGGACGGGCGGACGTGAGGAAGAGCTGTGTCCCCGCCGGCACGGCTTCGGCGAACCGGTCGAGCGAGAGCGGGTCCCACTCCGAGTCGAAGTCGTCGAAGGCGACGAGGGGAGGAGCGTCGGACTGTTCCAGCAGGAGGTCCGCCTCGGCGAGGGTCCACGCGAGGACGAGCGTCCGGTTCTCTCCCGACGAGGCGCGCTCCGCGACCGGGCTCTCTCCCGCCATGACCGCGACGTCGTCCCGGTGGGGCCCGACGAGGCAGCGTCCCCGCCGGCGCTCCTCGGGAGCGGCGGCGGTCATTCGCTCCTGGAAGTGGGCCCGGAGGGTCGCTTCGTCGCCGCTCTCCGGGAGATCGCTCCTCAGCCGGAGGGAGAGGTCCGTGAACGGCGATCGGAGCTCGTCGGCCTGCCGCCGGAAGGCCCGGGCCAGCTTCTCTGCGGCGCGCCTCCGCGCGAAGGCGACCTGCGCGCCGGCCCCGGCCATCACCCCTTCGAACGCGCTCAAGGCAGCCGGGTCGGCCGGGTCGGCCCCGAGGAGGCGGGTCTTCGCGGCCCGCGCCGTCTCGTAGGCCTTGAGGTTCGAGCCGTGCCTCGCCTCGAGGGCGTGGGCGACCCGGTCGAGCGCCGCTCTCCTTCCGGCAGGGGGTCCGGTCAGCCGGCCCAGATCCTCCGCCGTCAGGAAGACGGACGGCAGGAGCTTCCGGGCCCTGAGGCGGCCGATCTTCTCCCCGTTCAGGAAGTGCTCTCTCCTGCCGTCCTGGATCCGGACTCCGAGGACGTCCCCTCCCTGCCCGCGTCGGTCAGCCGCGGGGGGGCCTCCCCTTCGTCCGGTGACGACGGCCGCCGAGGTTCCGGCCGAGAGGACCTCGTCGATCGCCGATCCACGGAACGGAATTCTCCCGGCGAGGAAGGCGATCGCCTCGAGCAGGCTCGTCTTTCCCTGGCCGTTGTCCCCCACGATGAGGTTCAGGCCAGGATGGAACTCCGCGGGGGGCCCTGCGAGGTTCCGGAAGTTTTCGGTGCTGAGGGAGTGGATCTCCACGCGTCTTAAGTTTCCGGACCCGCCCGTTCAGGTCCGGAGCGGCATCACGACGTAGAAGTAGTTCGTCAAGCCGGGAATCGGACCGGACGGCCGCCCCTGGCACTGGGACTGCTCGTCCTTGAGGAACAGGTGAACTTCCTTGGTCTCCGCGACCTCCAGAAACTGCTCGAGATACCGTGCGTTGAGCCTCAGCGTCACCGGCTCGTCGTCGTAGGTCGCCGCGATCTCCTGGTCTCCGTCGCCGACCTCCTGGCTCTCCGAGGAGACGATCGCCGCGCCGCTCTTGAGCGAGAGGGAGATGGCCTTCGTCTTGTCTCCGGAGAGGAGGGAGATCCTCTTCACGGCGCTCAGGAGCTCCTCCCGGTCGATGACGGCCTTGCGGTTGTTCTCCTTGCTGATCACCTTCTCGTAGTCGGGAAAGCGGCGCTCCTCCAGCTTCGAGAAGAGGCGGCGGCTTCCCACCGAGAAGCCTATATGGTTCGTCCCCCGGATGATCGTCACGGGAGTCTCACCCGGGACGTCGAGCCGGCTCAGCTCGTCCAGGATCTTCTTCGAGACGAGAACGGGCTCGAACCCTTGTTCCGCCTGCACCCCGTCGACCTCCACGAGCGCCAGGCGGTGGCCGTCCGTCGCGGCCATCTCCACCCCGGACCCCTTCGGTTTCAGGAGCGCCCCCTGGAGCTGGAGCCGGATCTCCTCGACGGAGACGGCGAACCGGACCTTCTCCACCATCCGCTCGAGCGAGCCGAAGGACATCGTCAACGTGGGCCCGCCGGCGGCCTCGGGTCGCGTGGGATAGTCGGTGGCGGGCAGGCCGTTGAGCCGGATGCGGATCTTCGGGCTCTTGCAGTCCAGCTGGACGTGGTGGTTCTCGAGGACCTTCAGCTTCAGCACGGCGTCGTCCGGAAGCTCCCGGACCACGTCGTACAGACGGCGCGCCGGGACCGTGACGGCCCCGGACACGTTGACGGTCACTCCCGCCACCTCGGAGAGAAACGTGGTGTCCAGATCGGTCGCCGTGAGGGTGAGCGTGTCCCCCTTCGCCTCGAGGAGGACGTTGCTCAGGATCTGGTGAGTCGTCCGTTTCTCGATGACTCCCTGCATCAGTCCGAGCTCACGAGCGAGGAGCGAAGCCGGAAGAGTCAGCTCCACATCGGCTCCTGGTTCATCATCATTTTGGTCTCCATCTAGGTCCCGTAGGATCAGTCGTAGGGGGTCTCTACGAGATGGATTCTAAGAAGCCACATATCCGCAATGGTTTGTAACACAGATTGCCTGTGAAATTCCAGGGTGGGTGTCTGTGGAAAGAAATTGTGGCCGCCGCCGATCGGGGAAAATTGCCGGGTCCCGCGGGGGGCTGTGAAAAACGCCTGTGGATAGAGGAATTTAATGCCTGTTCATCGGTACTGGGAGATGAATCCCGCGACCAGGCGGTTGAATTCGGCGTCCTCCTCGCGGCGGGCGGCGATCTTCCGGATCGAGTGCAGCACGGTCGTGTGGTGCTTGTCGGCGAAGAGCCGCGCGATCTCGGGGAGGGAAAGGGACGTCGATTCCTTCAGGACGTACATGGCGACCTGGCGGGGAAAGACGATCTGCTCCTTCTTGGTCTTGGCGCGCAGCTCGCTGGGCTTGAGACCCCAGTGAGCGGCGACGGCGCGGAGGATCTCCGCCGGCGAGGTCGTCTGCTCGGCGTCCCGGAGGACGTCCTTGAGGGCCTCCTTGGCGAGGTCGAGGGAGATGGCTTCTCCCCTCATCTCGGAGAAGATGGCGACCCGCTCGAAGTAGCCGGCCAGCTGCCGGACGTTCGTCTTGATCTTCAGGGCGAGGAAGAAGGCGACGTCGTCCTCGAGCGTGACCTGCCGGGCCTCGGCCTTCTGCCGGAGGATCGCGACGCGCGTCTCCAGCTCGGGAGGCTGGACATCGACGATCAGGCCTCCCTCGAAGCGCGACTTCAGCCTCTCGTTCAGCCCCGGGATCTCGCGGGGGAGGACGTCGGACGAGAAGACGATCTGGTGGCCGTCGTCGTAGAGCGCGTTGAACGTGTTGAAGAGCTCGTTCTCGGAAACTTCCTTGCCGATGACGAACTGGACGTCGTCGAGCAGGAGGATGTCGGCGGCGCGGAATCGCGTCCGCACGGACTCCATCTTGTTGAACCGGACCCCGAGGACGACCTCGTTGACGAAGGTCTCGGACGTCACGTAGATGACCTTGTCCCCGGGCTGCCGCGAGAGGCGGCGATGACCGATCGCCTGCATCAGGTGCGTCTTGCCGAGTCCGGCGCCGCCGCAGATGAAGAGGGGGTTGTACTGCCGCGTGCCCTTCTCCGCGACGCGGAGGGCGGCGGCGTGGGCCAGGCGGTTCGAGTTCCCGGTCACGAAGTTCTCGAAGGTGTAGGCCGTGTTCAGGGTCCCCGTCCTCTTCTTCACGACGACCGGGCCCTTGATGGCGGCGATCGTGGAGCTGGGGTCGCCGTCGGCGCCGAAGCGGATCTCCCGGCCTCCGAGGCCGGCGAGCTGGGCCGCCTCCGAGATCTGGGTCGCGAAGTTCTCGGAGATCCAGCTGGCGTAGAGCGGGGAGTTCACCTGAACGCTCAGGACCTCGGGAGTCTCGTGGCGCTGCTTGGTGCCGAGGAACCACGTCTCGAAGTCCCTCTCGTCGATTCGAGGCTTCAAGTGCTCCAGGACCTTTTCCCAGGCTGTAGGCTTCTCCACGGGCCTCCCACCGCCCTTCGATCCGTACGAACGAAAACGGGCCGGGATGCTAGCACGCGGCCGGACGGGCAAAGCGGTCCGGCCGAAAAACGGTGTTGACAGGAGGACCGAGCCTCAGCAGAATACTTGGCCCCTTGATTCTCAAGGAGATAGGCGAAGTGAAGCTATGACGAAACGAACTTTCCAGCCGAACAATCGGCACCGCAAGCGAACCCACGGATTCCTCGTCCGGATGCGTACGAAGAGCGGCCGGGCAGTCCTGGCCAGGAGACGGGCCAAGGGGCGCAAGGTCCTTTCGGCCTGAGCCGAAGCCTGTTCCGGGAATGAACGGCGAGGTCTTCCCGCGGAGCCATCGCCTCGCCAGGCGATCCGATTTCCGGAAGACCTACGACGAGGGAAGAAAGCTCGCCGGCCGGTACCTGGTCCTGTTCGTCCGTCCGAACGGGGCCGGGACCATCCGCCTCGGGCTGACCGTCACGAAGAGGATCGGGTGCGCGGTGGAGCGGAACAGGGCCCGGCGGAGGCTGCGCGAGATCTTCCGGAGGGAGGCGCGAGCGACCCTGGAACGAAACCGCTGGACCGGGACCGACGTCGTGGTGAACCTCCGGGAGGGAGCCGCCGGGGCGGGAGTTCGCGATCTGTCCGACGACTTCGGCCGGCTCCTCCGCCGTCTCGGAGAGCGCCCCGCGTGAGTTCGATCTCCGGGACGCCGGCCCGGCTGGGGTCGTCGCTGCCGGCGAGGGCGGCGGTGCGGGGGCTCACGTTCTACAAGAGGTTCCTCTCCCCGCTCCTCCCGGCGGCGTGCCGGTTTCTTCCGACCTGCTCCGAATACGCCAGCGAGGCGGTTCGGCGCCACGGTTTTCGGCGCGGGAGCGCGCTCACCATCCGGCGGCTGATGCGCTGCCACCCGTTCCATCCCGGGGGATACGATCCGGTTCCCTGAGGGACCGGTCCTCTTCGCCAAGCAGGAGCACTCTTGGACTTCAAACGCCTCTCGATCGCCTTCATCCTCTCGGCGGCCGTCCTGATCCTCTGGCCGAGGCTCTTCCCGCCTCCGCCGACCCCGGAGCCGGGGAAGCCGGCCGCCGTTCCGACGGCGGGTCCGGCCAGCGCCGGGACTCCGCCCGCCGCGGTTACGTCGGCGGCGGCGGCGAAGGGCGCGCAGGCGCCGGGGGCCGGGAAACAGGCGGTCGCGGCCACGGTCGCGGTCCCGCCGGTCACGGCGGCGGAGGCGAGGGACGTCGTCGTCTCGACGCCGCTCTATGAGGCGAGGCTCTCCAACCAGGGAGGAGACCTCGTTTCCTGGACGCTCCGGAAGTTCAAGGACGGCGCCGGGAAGGACCTCGATCTCGTCCGGCGGACCGTGCCGTTCCCCGGGCGCATCGTCCGCCTCGACCCGGCCGACCCGTTCGCCGCCCGCGCGGCCACGGCCCTCTACGCGGTGACGAGGGAGACGAAGGGTCTCGACGCGGTCGTGCGGTTCCACTACCGGGAGGCGACCGGAGAGGGGATCGAACGGACCTGGACGTTCGGGCCGGGGTACGTCGTGGGGCTGAGGGTCCAGCGGGAGGGCTCGACCCTTCCGGTCGGTGTCGTCCTCGGCCCTGGAATCGGGAATCCGTCGGAGGAAGACCTCAAGACCTCCTACACCAAGCCCGGGGCGACGATCGTCCTCCGGCACGGCGGATCGGTCGACCGGAAGGCCAAGGACGACCTCAAGGAACCGGTCCCCGCGGGAGCTGACCTCGTGGCGGCCGGGCTGGAGGACAACTACTTCCTGACGGCATTCCTGCCGCGAGGCGGGGCCTCCGCCCTCCTCCGCCCGGTGAAGATCCAGGCCGGGAAGGAGGAGCCGCTCCTGGAGAGCGAGGTCGTCCTGTCCGGAGCGGGAGTGGTCGACGCCGACCTCTTCCTCGGCCCGAAGGACCTCGACCTCCTCGAGAAGCTCCGGCCCGGGATGGACAAGCTGATCGACTACGGGTGGTTCGCGATCCTCGCCAAGCCGCTCCTCTGGGTCCTGAAGTGGATCCAGGGGTGGGTCGTGAACTGGGGCCTCGCCATCATCGGCATCACGTTCCTGATCAAGGTCGTCCTGTTCCCTCTGACGTACAAGCAGCTCGTGTCGATGAAGAAGATGAGCTCGCTCCAGCCGAGGGTGGAGACGATCCGCGCGAAGTGGTCGACCAAGCTGAAGTCCGATCCGCAGGCGCGCGTGAAGATGAACGAGGAGATGATGAACCTCTACAAGACGGAGGGGGTGAACCCGGCCGGCGGCTGCCTCCCGCTCGTCTTGCAGATGCCGATCCTGATCGCGTTCTACCAGATGCTCGCGCACGCGATCGAGCTGCGGCACGCGCCGTTCTGGCTGTGGATCCAGGATCTCTCCGCGAAGGACCCGTACTACGTCACGCCGATCCTGATGACGGCGACGATGTGGATCCAGCAGCAGATGACCCCCTCGACCGGGGACGCGACGCAGAAGAAGATCCTCGCCGCCATGCCCCTCGTGTTCGGCTTCATGTTCAAGGACATGCCGTCGGGGCTCGTTCTCTACTGGCTCGTCCAGAACGTCCTGACGATCGCCCAGCAGATGCTCCTGAACCGATACACCGACCTCGGGCCGGTCGCCGTCCCGAAGAAGGCCTGAGCGGCCGGCCCGGCCGGGCGCTCCGTTTCCACCGTGGGCCGACTCGTCCCCGACGCGGCGGGCCTGGGGGACGTCATCGTCGCGCCGGCGACCCCGCCGGGGACCTCGGCGCTCGCCGTCGTGCGGTTCTCGGGCCCGCACGGGACGACCCTGCCCGTCGTCCGCCGCCTCGCGCCGGACCTTCCGGACGGGCTGCTCCCGCGGGAGGCTCGGCTCACCGAGGTGGTCGACGCCCGCGGGGCCCTCCTCGATCGGGCGATCCTCCTCTTCTTCGAGGGACCGCGTTCGTCCACCGGGGAGGATGTCGTCGAGATCCACTGCCACGGCTCCCCCGCCGTGGTGCGCGCGGTGATCGACGCGGCGGTCGCCGCGGGAGCCCGGCCCGCCAGGAAGGGCGAGTTCACCCGGCGCGCGCTCGGGAACGGGAAGCTGGACCTCGTGGAGGCGGAAGGCGTGGCGCTCCTCTGCTCGTCGGAGAGCCGGGCGCGGGCCGGGCGGGCGATCGGGATGGCGAGCGGCCTCCTCTCCCGGCAGGTCGGGGAGATCCGCTCGGCCGTTCTCGACCTCCTCGCGGAGACGGAGGCCGCGCTCGATTTTCCGGACGACGTCCCGATCGCCGCCCCGGAACGGAGGACCGAAGAGATCCTCGGCCTCCTCTCCCGCCTTCTCGCCGGCCGGCTGGTGCAGACCGGAGAGAGGATCCCGACGGTGGCGATCGTGGGGAGGCCGAACGCCGGCAAGTCGAGCCTCTTCAACGCGCTCCTGGGGGCCGACCGGGCGATCGTCACGGCGGAGCCGGGCACGACGCGGGACGTGATCGGCGAGACGGCCGAGATCCGCGGCGAGGCGCTGCGGCTCTACGACACGGCGGGAATCCGTCCGGCGAGGAGCGAGGCCGAGCGGCTCGGGGTGGAGGCGGCCGAGCGGGCGGCGGAGAGCGCCGATCTCGTCCTCGAGGTGATCGACGGGGCCGTCGACGGGGGGGGGCCGGAGCCGGAGGGACCGCGGGCCGATCGCGGCTCCCGGCGAATCGTGGTCGAATCGAAGAGGGACCTCTGGGGGGACCGGCGCCCCGCCCGGGAGGGCGCGCTCGCGGTTTCGGTCGTCTCCGGCGACGGGCTGGGAGACCTCCGGGACGAGATCGAGAGGGCGCTTTCGGGGGTGGAGACGGAGGGCGAGGTGGCCCTCCTGGAGAGGCACCGGCGGGCTTTGCTCGAGACGGACCTCGCGGTGCGCGAGGCCGCCGGCCGATCCGAGCCGGAGCTGGCCGCGGCCGATCTCCGGCGGGCGTTGACGGCCCTGGGCGAGATCACGGGAGAGACGGCCACGGAGGAGCTTCTGGACAGGATCTTCGCCGGCTTCTGCCTCGGGAAATGAATGCGGGCGAGTGAGATGACGGGGGACTTCGACGTCGTCGTCATCGGAGGCGGTCACGCGGGATGCGAGGCGGCCCTCGCGGCTTCCCGCCTGGGCCGGGCGACTCTTCTGCTGACGAGCGACCCCGGGACGATCGCGAGGATGAGCTGCAACCCGGCGATCGGAGGCCTGGCCAAGGGGCAGGCGGTCCGGGAGATCGACGCCCTGGGCGGCTGGATGGGCCTGGTGGCGGACCGGACGGGCATCCAGTTCAAGGTGCTGAACGCCTCCCGGGGCCCGGCGGTCCGCGGGCTCAGGTGTCAGTCTGATAAAGCCTTGTATTCCAGTGAGATGGCTCGAATAGTCGGCGCCGCGGACCACCTCCGCGTCGCCGGAGCGAACGCCGTCGGGCTCGTGGTGGAGAGGGGCCGTCTCGTCGGCGTCCGGACGGGGGACGGGTCGGTGATCTCCTGCGGGGCGGCGGTCGTCGCCGGCGGGACGTTTCTCCGCGGGCTGATTCACGTGGGAGACCGGCGCCGGGAGGCGGGGCGCTGGGAGGAGCCGGCGGCGCAGGCTCTCTCGACCGCGCTGGTGGAGCTGGGGTTCCGGCTGGCCAGGATGAAGACGGGGACCCCCCCCCGGGTGGCCTCGGCATCCGTCGACCGCGCCGCCATGGCCAGGGCTTGCGGCGACCCCACGCCGACGCCGTTCTCTTTCCGGTCCAGGGGCGAGCGGTTTCCGGCCCTGAGGCAGGTCGACTGCTGGGTCACCTACACGACCCGCGGAGTGCACGAGCTGATCCGGGAGGCGCTCCCGCTCTCGCCCCTCTATTCCGGCCGGATCGTCGGGCGCGGGCCCCGGTACTGTCCGTCGATCGAGGACAAGGTCGTGCGCTTCGCCGACCGGGAGCGCCACCAGATCTTCGTGGAGCCGGAGGGGCTCTCGACCGACTGGCTCTACCTGAACGGCCTCTCGATGTCTCTCCCCGAGGAGAAGCAGAGGGAGATCGTCCGCGGAATCCCGGGACTGGAGCGCGCCGTGATCCTCCGTCCCGCGTACGCCGTGGAATACGACGTGATCCGCGCCGAGCAGCTCCGGGTCACACTCGAGTCCAGGGACGTCCCCGGGCTCTTCTTCGCCGGCCAGGTCAACGGCACCTCGGGATACGAGGAAGCCGCAGGACAGGGCCTCGTGGCGGGGACGAACGCGGCGCTCGTGGCGGCCGGACGGGAACAGGAGTTCGTTCTCGGACGCGAGGAGGCCTACCTCGGCGTCATGATCGACGACCTCGTGACCCTCGGAACGGACGAGCCCTACCGCCTCCTCTCCTCGAGGGCGGAGCATCGCCTTCTCCTCGGGGCGGATTCCGCCTACGCCAGGTTGACCCCCAGGGCCGCGGCGGTCGGGCTGATCCCTCCGCGGGAGGCGGACCGGCTCCTGGAGAGGGAAGCGCGGCTCGAACGGGTGAAGGAGTCGTTCCGCGGCACACGATTGACACCCGGGAAGCGGACGCAGGAAGCGCTCGAGGCGCTGGGCATCCCTCTCGTCGAGCAGATCTCCCTGGCGGGACTCGTCCGGCGGCCGGAGGTGGTGGTCGAGGAGATCCGGGAGTGGGCGGCGGGTCTCCTCTCCCCTCCGGAGGCCGGGGAGCTTCTCCTGCTGGACCCCGGGACGCTGGCCCGCCTTCGGGACGAGCTCCGCTACGAGGGGGTCCTGCGCCGGGAGAGGGAGATCATCGACCGGGTCTCCCGGGCGGAGTCGAAGAGGATTCCGGACGGCTTCGCCTACCGGGGCCTGCCGGGTCTTTCCCTCGAGGCGGTCGAGAAACTGGAACGGCACCGGCCGCGGACGCTGGGCCAGGCTTCGCGAATCCCTGGGGTTCCCGCTTCTGCGGTGACGCTCGTCCTGGCCCACCTGGTCTCGAGAGGGAAGAGGACGGCGGGGGGATGACGGTGAGGATGCCGGAGCGGACCGAGGTCGAACGGACCCTCGCGGAGGCCCTCGGGCCCGCCGCCGTCCTGGACGGCGATCTCCTCGGACGGTGCGCGGGCCAGCTGGAGGAGTACCTGCAGTACCTCGCGGAGGTGAACGACCGGATGAACCTCGTCTCCCGGCGGGCGGCCTCCCCGGGGGAGCTCGTCTCGAGGCACCTCCTGGATTCTCTCCGGGGCCTCCCGCTCCTCCCCCCCCCCGGCCCACGCCGCCTGACCCTCGTGGACGTCGGCTCCGGAGGCGGTTTCCCGGCGATCCCCCTGCTCGTCGTCCGACCGGACCTCGACGGCTGGCTGTTCGAGTCCACGACGAAGAAAGCGAGGTTCCTGGGCGAGGTCGTGGCCCGGCTCGCGTTGACGTCCACGGTCGTCAACGCTAGATTCCCCAGTTCGACCCCGATGAAGCAGATGCCGCCCATCGATATCCTGACGACTCGTGCCGTCGCGGACGCGGGCCAGCTGGTCCGCGCCGCCCGGCCCTGGATGGCGAGGGACGGGATCGCCCTTCTCTGGACGACCAGGAGACTCTTCGAGGCCGCGGTGCGCGAGAGCGGAACGCACAGAGGGGCGTTCCATGAAACGCCAGGTACCGAACAGGCTGGGATAGCGGCCTTGGAGCGTTCCACGTGAAACAATGCACAGGGAATTCCACCGACGGGAAGCGGGCGCCGATCTTCGCCGTCGCGAACCAGAAGGGCGGCGTCGGGAAAACCACGTCCGCCATCAGCCTGGCCGCGGCGCTCGCGATCCTGGAAAGAAAGGTCCTCCTCGTCGATTTCGATCCCCAGGGGAACACGACGGGCGGACTCGGGTGCGACAAGCAGGCCCTCGGATCGACCGTCTACGACTGGCTCCTGGGGGGGGCGCCGTTCCAGTCCGTGGTCCGCTCGACGGACCTCAAGTTCCTGAGTCTCCTTCCGGCGAATCGGGACCTGGTGGGGGCCGAGGTGGAGCTGGTGGGGGCCGATCGCCGCGAGTACCTCCTGCGGGACCTGGTGGAGGAGCGGAGGGACGAATACGACTTCATCGTCGTCGACTGCCCCCCTTCCCTCGGGCTCCTGACCCTCAACGCCCTCACCGCGGCGCAGGGCGTGATCATCCCGATCCAGTGCGAGTACTTCGCGCTCGAGGGGGTCTCCGAGCTCCTCGCCACGATCGAGCGCGTCCGCGACCAGCTCAACCCGGCCCTCGCGGTCCGGGGGGTGATCGCCACGATGTGGGACGAACGGACCAACCTCTCACGGCAGGTCCTCGAGGAGCTCCGGAAATACTTCGGGCCGGTCCTCTTCCAGCAGGTCGTCCCCCGGAACGTCAGGCTCGGCGAAGCGCCCTCCTTCGGCAAGCCGATCTTCCTCTACGACCTGAAGTCGAAGGGAGCCGAGGCCTACCTGGCGATCGCCCGCGAGCTCCTCGCCCGTGAAGCGTCGGAGCCGGCGGCGGTGGCGGGAGGCGGCGAATGATGAAGAAGCCGGTCCTCGGGCGCGGACTCGCGGCGCTGATCCCGTCCTCGCGTCCCGCGGACGCGGACAGGTCCGGGGCCCACGTCCAGATGGTCGAGCTGAGCCGCCTGGAGGCCAGCCAGAAGCAGCCGCGGAAGAGGTTCGACGACCAGGGGCTCGCCGAGCTCGCCCAGTCGATCAGCGAATCGGGAATCCTCCAGCCCATCCTGGTCACCCGGGCGGGCGAACGGTTCAGGATCCTGGCCGGCGAGCGGAGATTCCGGGCGGCGGCCCTCGCGGGTCTCCAGCGCATTCCAGTCCTGGTCAAGGATGGCATCGAGGATCGGGACGAGCTCCTGATCGCCCTGACCGAGAATCTCCAGCGGCGGGACCTGACTCCCCTGGAGGAAGCCGAGGCGTTCCGCCAGCTCAGGGACGACTTCGGCATGACACAGGAGGCGGTCGCCGAGAAAGTCGGAAAGGACCGGGCGACCGTGGCGAACACCCTCCGGCTCCTCAAGCTCCCGCAGGAGATCCGGACGGCGCTCGAGGAAGGCCTTCTCTCCGCGGGCCACGCCCGCGCCCTCCTGGCCCTGCCGTCGGCGGCGGATCAGGAGAAGGTCGCCCGCGAGGCGATCCGGGAAGGCCTGTCCGTCCGCCTGACCGAGGCGCGGGTGGCGGCCCTGATGCAGGACTCCCCTTCCGCGAAGAAGAAGCGGGAGCGCGCGGCCGATCCGGACACCAGGGACGCCGAGCGGCGGCTGGAGAGAGCCCTCTCCACGAAGGTCGAGATCCGGCGCCGGAAGAAGGGGGGGGAGGTCCGGATCGTCTTCTTCTCAGAGGAGCAGCTGATCGGCCTCTTCGAACGGCTCGTGAAGGAAGTCGGATGAAGGGAAAGTCGGGCGGGGTCCTGAACGGGTTCCTGGACAAGGGGGCGCGGATCGAGGGGACGCTCGTCTTCGACGACATGTTCCGGATCGACGGGCTCTTCAAGGGAGCCGTCTCCTCCGATCACGAGCTCGTCGTCGGCGAGGGGGGGACCGTCGAAGGGGAGATCCGGGTCGGCCGCCTCTCGGCCTCCGGGATCGTGAGGGGCACGGTCCACGCGAGCGAGAAGATCGAGATCCACGCTGGGGCCCACATCTATGCCGAGCTTCACTCCCCGGTCCTCGTCGTCGAGGAGGGGGCGGTGATCCAGGGACCGGTCGAAACCGGACCGCATATCGAGGGGAAGCAGGCCGAAGCCGACCGCAAGAAAAATTAATCAGTCGATTACTGCGATTGACCCATCCTCCTGAGTGTGGCATAAACCGCCGGCCGCGGCGTTCTCGATCCCGGACCAGGAATCCGACCCTTCTTCGCGTCCTTCCCTCGCGGGCTCGGTACGTCAAGGCGTCCGGAAAAAGCGATGCAACTGCCTGACCTCTCCCTCCTCGTCATCATGGTCGTCTTCTGGGCGACCTATGCCGTCCTCCGCGTTTTCGTCTTCACGCCGCTCGGGAAGATCCTCCGGGACCGTGAAGACTCGGCGGCCGCCTCGGCCTCCGCTCTCGACGCAGCCGTGGCGCGCGAGAAGGAGACCCTCGCCGCGGTCGACCAGAAGCTGACGGGCGCTCGCCGCGCGGCGATGTCGGCGCGCGAGGCCGGCCGGCAGGAGGCCTCGGCCCGGCGCCAGGCGATCCTCGACGAAGCGCGGGACAGGGCCAGGGCCGCCGCCGACGAGTACCAGCGGAAGCTCGAGGCGGAGGCGGCCGGGGCGCGCGAGGAGCTGCGGCGCGGCGCGTCCGCGATCGCCGCCGAGATCGCGGAGCTCGCGCTCGGCCGCAGGGTCGCGTGACCTCGATGACGATGCCGATGCCGCCGCTCCCGACCCTCCGCGCGCTCGCCCTCCCGCTCTCGTCGGAGGCCGGCGGCCACGACGCCGCCCAGCTCTTCCTGGGCCTGCCGATCACCCTGTGGCAGACGGTGAACCTCGTCGCCTTCCTCGGGCTGCTCGTCTGGTTCCTCCGGAAGCCGGTCGCGACCTTCTTCGGCGACCGCCGGAGGGAGATCGGGGAGAGCCTCCGGAAAGCCGAGGAGAGCCGGCAGCGGGCCGAGCAGCTCGCCGCCGAGATGGAAGCGCGCCTGGGCAAGCTGGACCAGGAGCTCGAGGCGATCCACGAGCACGCGAAGAAGGAAGCCGCCGCCGAGCAGGCGGAGCTCCTCCGCCAGGCGGAGGAGGATTCCCGGAAGATCGTCGAGCGCGCCCGCGCCGACATGGACACTCGCGTGCGCCACGCTCGCAAGGAGCTCACGACCTACGCCGGGGACCTCGCCGTGGAGATCGCGCGCGACGTCCTCTCGAAGAACGTGACCCAGCAGGACGAGGATCGGCTCCTCCGCGAAGGCCTCTCGGCGCTCGCCGGCGAATCCCCGAAGTCCCCGCGGGCCTCCTGACCGGACGAAACGAAGAGCGAAGACGATGGCAGCCACCTTCACGAGACCGTACGTCGAAGCCACCCGCGAGACCGCCGGCTCCCTGGAAGCGTTCGCGGCCCTCGTGCCCGGGCTCGAGCGCCTCTCCGCGGCCCTCTCGGGAAGCGAGGAGCTGCGGACGCTCCTCCGGAACCCGGCCGTCCCGCGGGAGCAGAAGCGGGCGATCCTCGACTCCGTCACCACGCGGGTCTCCCTGGACGTCGTGGGGGCGAGGCTGGCGCAGGTCCTCCTCGCGAACCGGCGGATCGGCCGCCTCGCGGAGATCGTCACCGCGTTCCGGGACCAGGTCAACCGCGAGAGCCGGATCGTCGAAGCCTCGCTCACGACCGCCCGCCCGCTCTCCGAGGCCGCCCACCGGGACCTCGCGAACGCGCTCGAGGTGCGGACCGGCCGTACGATCCGGCTGAAGACGGCCGTCGAGCCCGCCCTCCTCGGCGGCTTCGTCGTCCGGCTCGGAAGCGAAGTCTACGACGCCTCTCTGGCGCACCGCCTGGAGAAAGCCAAGAACGCCCTGCACGCCGCCACCGGCAACCTCGCGAAGTAGCGGGACCGGGGCGACGGCGAGAAAGCACGAACGATGGCCGAAATCAGCGCACAGGAAATTACCCAGATCATCAAGGCGCAACTGGCGGGCCAGGAGCGCGGCATCGACGTCGACGAGGTCGGGACGGTCGTCTCGGTCGGCGACGGCGTGGCCCGCGTCTTCGGCCTCGAGAAAGCCATGGCGGGCGAGCTCCTCGAGTTCCCGAACGGCGTCTTCGGCCTCGCGCTGAACCTCGAGGAGGAAGACGTCGGCTGCATCCTGATGGGCGACACCACCCTCGTGAAGGAGGGGGACACCGTCAAGCGGACCCGGCGGATCATCTCGGTCCCGGTCGGTCCCGCCCTCATCGGCCGCGTCGTCGACCCGCTGGGACAGCCGCTGGACGGCAAGGGCCCCATCGACACGAAGGAGTTCTACCCGATCGAGCGCGTCGCCCCGGGCGTCGTCGGCCGCCAGCCGGTCCGGGAGCCCCTGCAGACGGGGCTCAAGGCGATCGACGCGATGATCCCGATCGGCCGCGGCCAGCGCGAGCTGATCATCGGCGACCGCCAGACCGGGAAGACGGCCATCGCCCTCGACACCATCATCAACCAGAAGGGCAAGGGCGTCACCTGCATCTACGTCGCGATCGGGCAGAAGAACTCGACGGTCGCCCAGGTCGTGCAGGCGCTGGAAGCGCACGGGGCGATGGAGCACACGATCGTCGTCTCCGCCTCCGCCTCCGACCCGGCGCCCCTCCACTACATCGCGCCGTACGCGGGCTGCGCGATGGGCGAGTACTTCATGTTCCACGGCGGCCACGCGCTCTGCATCTACGACGACCTCTCCAAGCAGGCCGCCTCGTACCGCGAGATCTCGCTCCTGCTCCGCCGGCCGCCGGGCCGTGAGGCGTACCCGGGCGACGTCTTCTATCTCCACAGCCGGCTCCTCGAGCGGGCCAGCAAGCTCTCGAAGGAGAACGGCGGCGGGTCGCTGACGGCCCTCCCGATCATCGAGACGCAGGCCGGAGACGTCTCGGCGTACATCCCGACGAACGTCATCTCGATCACCGACGGGCAGATCTTCCTCGAGTCGGACCTCTTCTATGCCGGTCAGCGCCCGGCCGTGAACGTGGGCATCTCGGTCTCGCGCGTCGGCGGGTCGGCCCAGATCCGGGCGATGCGGACGATCTCCGGCACGCTCCGCCTCGACCTCGCCCAGTTCCGCGAGCTCGCCGCGTTCTCCCAGTTCGGGTCCGACCTCGACAAGGCGACCCAGGCCCAGCTGAACCGGGGCCGGCGTCTGGTCGAGATCCTCAAGCAGAAGCAGTTCGAGCCGCTCGACGTCGCCCTCCAGGTCGCCTCGGTCTTCGCCGGATCGAAGGGGTTCCTCGACGACATCCGGGTCGACGCGGTCCTCCTGTTCGAGAAGACGCTCCACCGGTACCTCGGCTCGGAGAAGACCGAGCTCCTCGAAGAGATCCGGACGGCGTCCAAGCTGACGAAGGAGCTCGAGGAGAAGATCTCCGCCGCGGTCGGCGAAGCCAAGAAGCTCTTCCTCGCCGACAACCCGGCCGCGAAGGCCTGAGGCCGGACCGGGAAGAAGGAGCCGAGGCGGCATGGCCAACCTGATCGACATCCGGCGCCGGATCAAGAGCGTCAAGAACACGCAGCAGATCACGAAGGCGATGAAGATGGTCGCCGCGTCGAAGCTGCGCCGCGCCCAGGACCGCGTCGTCGCTGCGCGTCCCTACGCCGCCACGCTCGAGGCCGCCCTCGCCTCGGTGGCGTCCCGCGTGGCCCCGGCGGCGGACGGCACGCCGGCCCACCCGCTGCTGGGGCTCCGCGAGGAGAAGAGGGTCATCCTCGTCATCGTCACGGGCGACAAGGGCCTGTGCGGCGGGTTCAACGCCAACGTGCAGCGGGCGGCGGGCCACTTCGTCCGCGACGCGAAAGCCCGCGGCGTCGAGAGCATCCGGCTCGTCACGATCGGCCGGAAGGGCCATGACTTCTGGAAGCGGCGCACCTTCGAGGTGGTCGACACCCGTCCCGGCATCTTCAGCCGCTTCTCCTACGAGGACGCGGCCGGGATCGCGAAGGCCCTCTCGCAGCGATTCGTCGACGGGGACGTCGACGCGGTCTGGGTCCTCTACAACGAGTTCCGGAGCGTGATCTCGCAGATCGTGAGGACCCGCCGCCTCCTGCCCATCGAGCTCCCAGCCGCCTCGTCCGAGGGGGGAACCGACTACCTCTTCGAGCCGTCGCCCGCCGTCATCCTGGACCGGCTCGTTCCCAGGAACGTCGAGTTCCAGCTCTACCGCATCCTGCTCGAGTCGAACGCCGCAGAAAACGGAGCCCGGATGACCGCCATGGACGGCGCCTCCAAGAACGCGGGCGAGCTGATCGACTCCCTGACCCTGACGTACAACCGTGCCCGACAGGCGCGGATCACGAAGGAACTGATCGAGATCGTTTCCGGCGCGGCGGCCGCGGCGGGCTGATCCCGGACGGCCCCGCGAGGGGGCGTCCGGACACCCGACCCACCACCGCTCCGGCCCCACTGGGAGAGAGAAGAGCCATGGCCAACAACGAAGGCAAGGTCGTCCAGATCATCGGACCCGTCGTCGACATCGAGTTCCCCGCGGGGCATCTGCCGACGATCCTGAACGCGGTTCACATCGTCGATCCGGAGGGGCTCTCGACGGAGAAGATCGACCTGATCACCGAGGTGGCCCAGCACCTCGGCGAGAACCGCGTGCGGTGCATCTCGATGAAGCCGGCGGACGGCCTCGTCCGGGGGATGAAGGCGATCGACCTCGGCGCTCCGATCTCGGTTCCGGTCGGCCCGGAGACGCTCGGCCGGATCCTGAACGTGATCGGCGACCCGGTCGACGGGCTCGGCCCCGTGAACACGAAGGAGCGCTGGCCGATCCACCGCCACGCTCCCTCGTACGACGAGCAGCGGACGTCGGTCGAGATGTTCGAGACCGGCATCAAGGTCGTCGACCTCCTCGAGCCCTACACGAAGGGCGGCAAGACCGGCCTCTTCGGCGGCGCGGGCGTCGGCAAGACCGTCCTCATCATGGAGCTGATCAACAACGTGGCCAAGGCCGCGGGCGGCTACTCGGTCTTCGCCGGGGTCGGCGAGCGGACCCGCGAGGGGAACGACCTCTGGCTCGAGATGACCGAGTCCGGCGTCATCGACCCGCACGACTGGAAGAAGTCGAAGGCGTCGCTGATCTACGGCCAGATGACGGAGCCTCCCGGCGCGCGTCTCCGGGTCGGCCTGACCGGCCTGACGGTCGCCGAGTACTTCCGCGACAAGGAAGGGAAGGACGTCCTCCTCTTCATCGACAACATCTTCCGGTTCACGCAGGCCGGCTCCGAGGTCTCGGCCCTCCTCGGCCGCATGCCCTCCGCCGTCGGCTACCAGCCGAACCTCGCGACGGAGATGGGCGAGCTGCAGGAGAGGATCACCTCCACGAAGAAGGGGTCCATCACGTCCGTCCAGGCGATCTACGTCCCGGCCGACGACCTGACCGACCCCGCTCCCGCCACGGCCTTCGCCCACCTCGACGCCACGACCGTCCTCTCCCGGCAGATCTCCGAGCTCGGCATCTTCCCCGCCGTCGACCCGCTCGCGTCGACCTCCAAGATCCTCTCGCCGATGACCGTCGGCGAGGAGCACTACGCCGTTGCCCGGGCGGTCCAGCAGGTCCTCCAGAAGTACAAGGACCTCCAGGACATCATCGCGATCCTCGGGATCGACGAGCTCTCCGAGGACGACAAGATCGTCGTGGCCCGGGCGCGGAAGATCCAGAAATTCCTCTCGCAGCCGTTCCACGTCGCCGAGCAGTTCACCGGGATCCCGGGAAAGTACGTCAAGGTCGCCGACACGATCCGCTCGTTCCGCGAAGTCGTCGAAGGGAAGCACGACGAGATCCCCGAGCAGGCGTTCTACCTCCAGGGCTCCATCGAGGACGTCCTCGAGAAGTTCGAGGCGATGAAGAAGGCCGGCGAGGTCTAGCCCGATGGAAGGAGGCCGTCCCGTTCTGACCGTCACCGTCGTGACGCCGGAAGCGGCGGTCGTCGACCGCGTGACGTGCGACAGCGTCACGCTCCCCACCGAGGGGGGGGAGATCGGGGTCCTCCCGGGCCACACGCCGCTCCTGACCCTCCTCGGCATCGGGCGCGTCACCTGCGTCGACGGAAGCCGATCGGTGGCCGTGGCCGTCCGGGAGGGCTTCGTCGAGATCGCCGGCGACCAGGTCCGCATTCTGGCGAACCAGGCGGCGACGCCCGAGGCGGTCGACGTCGCCGCGGTGACTCGTGAGCGGGGGGCGGCCGAGGCCGCGCGGATGCAGGTCGTGGGCGACCAGCAGCTCGACGCGGTCAACGCCGACGCCGCCTATGCCGAAGCGCGGCTCGCCCTCGCGTCGGCAGGCGGCTCGAAGCACTGACCCCGGGGGTCCCCGGCGCCACCGGCCCGGCGGATCCCCCGGATGCGCTTATCATCCCTCCACCCAGGTGACGACGACCGCCTCCCCCGACACGGTCCCGCCCGACCTCGCCTCGATCCGGGCGCGTGCCGGGGAAGTGCTCGCGAGGGCGGCCGGGGCCGGCAGCCGGGCCCGGGCGGTGATCACCACCGGCCAGCAGGTGGGGCTCTTCACCGGCCCGCTCCTCACGGCGGTCAAGAGCGCGGCCCTCCTCGACCTCCGCCGGGCGCTCGGGGGGGAGGGAGTCGACGCCGACGCGATCTTCTGGTGCGCCTCCGAGGACCACGACCTCGTCGAGGTGACGCGGATCCTCCTTCCCGGGCCGGACGGGCCGAGGGACCTCGGGCCGGATCCGGCGCCGCTGGCCGCGAACCGGCATCCGGTCGGGCCGCTGCAGCCCCAGGTGGACTTCGGCCGGATCGCGGACGAGGCGGTGGGAAGGGAAGAAGGAGCCCCGTTCGGGCCCGACGCCCGGCAGTTCGCCGCGCTCGGGCAAGGGAGGAGCTACTACGAAGGTTTCGTCGCGTCGCTCTCGTGGCTGCTCGGGGACCCTCCCCTCGTCTTCGCCGACGCGGCGGCCCTCGGGGACAAGCCCGCCCTCGTGCCGCTCGCGGTCCGCCTCGTCCGGGAGCGGGAGACGGTCCGCCGGCTCCTCGGCGAGCAGGCCAGGGAGCTGGAGGCGAGGGGCCTGCCGCTGCAGGTGACGGCGGAGCCGTCCGCCCTTCCCCTCTTCGCGATCGTCGGATCGACCCGGCACCTCCTCCGGGAGGACGGCGGCGCCTTCTCGCTGAAGGGGGACGAGTCCCGGACCTGGAAGGAAGACGAGGTGACGGACCGCTTCGAGTCAGGCGAGTGGAAGCCCTCCTTTTCGGCCCTGACGCGCCCCCTGGCGACCTCGTGGCTGCACCCGGTGGCAGCCACGGTCCTCGGACCGGCGGAGGTTGCCTACTGGCGGCAGATGCTCCCCCTGTTCGGCTGGGCCGGTCTCGTCCCCCCGTGCATCGTCCCGAGGCCGTCGGTGGTCCTCCTGGGCCGGACCGACCGGAAGCTGGCCGAGCGGATCGGCCTGCCGCTCGAGGAATTCCTCGCCTCGCCGCTGGAGGCTCGCCGGGCGCGCGCGGCGGCCCGGCACGCGGAGCTGCTGGCCCGCCTCGCCCCCGTCGAGAGCGGCGCCAGGGAAGCTCTCGAGTCGCTGCGCCCCGCGTTCGTCGGCCTGGACGCCTCTCTCGGGAAGGGTCTCGACGCCACCACGCAGAACATCTCCTTCGCCATCGGGAAGCTCCGGGAGCGGGTCCTCGCGGCCGCGGCGCGCGCGGACGAGGCGTTCGGCCGGGACGTCGACCGGCTGGCCGCCTCCCTTCTCCCCGGCGGGAAGCTGGCGGAAAGGGTTTACTCTCCCCTCGTCTACCTCCCGAGACACGGGAGGGAGCGGCTCGCGGAGAGGCTCCTGGGGCAGGTCCGCTGGAGCGAGCCGGGGCCACAGGTCATCGAGATATGAAGAAGACGGAAGCCGCGGTCGACGTCCTTGCCGTGGGAGCGCACCCCGACGACGTGGAGCTGGGGTGCGGCGGCACGCTCGCCTCCCTCGCCGCCCGCGGAAGGAGCTTCGGGATCCTCGACCTGACGCGCGGCGAGAGCGGAACCCGGGGAACGCCCCAGATCCGCGCCTCCGAGGCGGCGGCCGCCGCGAAGGTCCTGGGAGCCCGCTTCCGGCAGGGCCTCGACCTGGGCGACGGCGGGCTCCGGACCGACCGGGACGCGGAGCTGCAGGTGATCGAGGTGGTCCGGCGGTTCCGGCCGAGGATCGTCATCGCTCCGTTCCCGGCCGACCGCCACCCGGACCACGTCCGCGCGAGCCGGCTCGCGACCGAAGCCTCGTTCTACGCGGGGCTCCGGGCCCTGAAGGGCGGCGCGGCGCACCGGCCCCAGTCGGTCATCTACTACGCGTCGAGCTACACGCAGCAGCCGTCGTTCTTCGTCGACGTGACGGACTTCTTCGAGACCAAGATGAAGGCGATCCGCTGCTTCTCGAGCCAGTTCTACGACCCGTCGTCGACCGAGCCCGAGACGGTCCTCACCCAGAAGACCTTTCTCGATGCGATCGAAGCGCGGGCCAGGGCCTACGGGAAGCTGATCAACGTGACCTACGCCGAGGCCTTCGTCTCCCCTCGGCCGCCGACCCTCGCGGACCCGGTCGCCGCGTTCGCAGGGTACGAACCGGGCTTCGACGGGCCGCTGCGGTGATCCGGCGCTGGGCCCGATGAAGATCGGCATCACCTGCTACCCGACGTTCGGAGGCTCGGGAGTGGTCGCGACGGAGCTGGGGCACGAGCTCGCGAAACGGGGCCACGAGGTCCACTTCATCTCGTACGCGCTTCCGTCCCGGCTCAACGTCTTCGCCGAGCGCGTGACGTACCACGAGGTCTCCGTCCCGTCGTACCCCCTGTTCCAGTACGCGCCGTACGACCTCGCGCTCGCCACGAGGATGACCGACGTGGCCCTGCACGAGAAGCTGGACCTCATCCACGTCCACTACGCGCTCCCCCACGCGATCTCGGCGCACCTGGCCCGCGAGATGCTGGCGCCCCACCCGCTCAAGGTGGTGACGACGCTCCACGGGACCGACATCACCATCGTGGGGCAGGACCGCTCCTACCTCCCGATCACCCGGTTCGGGATCGAGAAGTCCGATGCCGTGACCGCCGTGTCGGAGTACCTCCGCGACGTCACGCTCAAGGTCTTCACGCCCAAGAAGGAGATCGACGTCGTCCCCAACTTCGTCGATCCCGAGCGCTGGGCGCCGGGGCGGGAATCGGCCGTGGCCAGCTGCTTCACGCACGGAGGCCACCGGATGATCCTGCACGTCTCGAACTTCCGGCCGGTCAAGCGGATCCCGGACGTGATCGAGGTCTTCGACCGGATCCGGAAGCGGACGCCGGCCCGCCTCGTGATGATCGGGGACGGGCCGGATCGGCCGGCGGCCGAGGAGCTCTGCCGGGAACGGGGAATCTCGTCCCTCGCCCATTTCCTCGGGAACACCCCGGCGGTGGAGGAGATCATCCCGGCGGCGAGCCTCTACGTCCTCACCTCGGATTCCGAGTCGTTCGGCCTCTCGGCCCTCGAGGCCCAGGCCTGCGGCGTCCCGGTGCTCGGCTATCGCGCCGGCGGCCTGCCCGAGGTGGTCGTCCACGGGGAGACGGGGTTCCTCCGGGAGGTCGGAGACGTGGACGGGCTGGCCGACGACGGGGCGGCGGTCCTCCTGGATCCGGTCAGGGGGAAGGCGGTCGCGGCGGCCGCCCGCAAGCGGGCGGTCGAGCTCTTCAACGCCGAGGCGGCGGTGCAGAAGTACCTGGCGGTCTACGACCGGGTCCTGGCTGCCTGACGACCGGGGCGGAGCGCCCCGCGAAAACCGTTCGAGAGGAGGGCCTCCAGCTCCCGCGCCGTCGCGCCGAGCCGCGCCACGGCGAGGAACTCCTTCCGGAGGGTCGTCCGGAAGAGCCCGGGGTCGTCGGTCGAGAGCGAGACGCGAACCCCGGCGCGGAGAAGCTCCAGGACCGGGTGCCGCTCCCCGGGGAGCAGGGCGCGGGTCGCCGAATTCGACGTCGGGCAGATGTCCAGCGGAGTCCGGAGCCGGACCAGGGCCGCCACGACCGACGGGTCCTCGGCGGCGCGGAAGCCGTGCGCGATCCGGGCCGGTCCCAGGTCGTCGAGCGCGGCCGCCACCGACTCGGCCCCCCCCCACTCGCCCGCGTGAACGAGCGGGGCGAGGGAGAGCCGCCGGACCCGGTCGAAGACCCCCCGGAATTCCCCCGCCGGCACGGACGACTCGTCTCCGCCGAGGCCGAAGCCGGCGACGCGCGGCCAGGGAGAGCCTTCGTGCAGTTCGAGGACCCGGTTCGCCGCCTCGGGCCCCCACTGCCGGACGGAGTCGAGAAGGACGACGATCCGGCGCCCGGACGCCCTCTCGAACCCAAGGAAGACAGGCTCGATCGCCGACCGGACCGCCGCCCAGTCGAGCCCGATCCTCTCGATCACGGCGGGCGACACGTAGACCTCGGCGTAGGTGATGTTCTCCCGCGAGAGGCGCCGGACCAGGTCGCGGGCGACGGCCGCGTAGTCGGCCGGGGCCTTCAGGCACCGGCAGACGTCGCGGTAGAGGGCGAGGAAGTCCCGGAAGTCGCCGGCTCCCTGCCTCGCCCGGACCGAGGCGAGGTCGGGGAACAGCGGTTCGCGGAAGCGCCGGGCCAGCCGCACCAGGGTCGACGGCGCGATCGCCCCTTCCAGGTGGAGATGGAGCTCGGCCTTGGGCCGCGCCCCGAAGGCCCGGAAGAACGAGCGGACGCCGGGAGAGAATGGGGGCACGTGGACGGATCGTACGCAAAGAGGAGGGACCCGGTCGAGCGGAGCGGCC
Organism: uncultured Acidobacteriota bacterium; assembly: GCA_903845115.1. Lineage (GTDB taxonomy): Bacteria > Acidobacteriota > Thermoanaerobaculia > UBA5066 > UBA5066 > CAIMWE01. Next base: position 53,486 of record CAIMWE010000041.1, read on the forward strand.
GGGGACCGATCCTGGTCGGGGAACGGAGCTGGAAGAGGGGAGCGGCTCTCGGGCTGGACCTGCTGCTGCTGGGGGGAGGCCCCCTCTTCCTCTCGACCGCGGCCGTCTTCGGGGCCCTGCTCGCCTACGCGGAGCCGTCGCCGTTCCTCCCCTGGGTCTTCCGGGGTGCCCAGGCCCTCTTCCTCGTGACGTTCCTCCTCCGGGACAGCCTGGACGTCAGCCCCGGGAAGCGCCTCTTCGGCCTTCGCGTCGTCCGGCTCGACGGGGGACGGGTCACCCCCCTCGATTCGTTCGTCCGGAACCTCCCGCTCGTCCTCCCCCCCTGGAACTTCCTGGAGTGCGTTCCCGCCCTGACGAGAGAGGACGGGCGGCGCTCGGGAGACCGGATGGCCGGAACGAGAGTGGTGGAGGAGTAGGGCCGGACGAAACCTTTCTCCCCGTTCTTCCGTTCCTGAGGGGGAGAAGAGGAAATGGCCAAAACCCGAACCCTCATCCTGATCCCCGCCCTCGCTGCCGCGCTCCTCGTCGGTGCCGCTCCGGCCAGGAGCGCCGAACCGATCTCCGAGAGATTCGAGAAGACCTACGACCTCAGCGGGATCCACCGGGTCCGTCTCCAGAACGTCAACGGTCCGGTCCGGGTCTCGACCTGGGACAAGGAGCTCTTCGGGCTGGAGGCCGTCAAGAAGGCCCGCGGGAGCCGGGCCGAGCAGAACCTGCGGGACACCGAGATCCGCGTCCAGAAGAGGGGAGACTCGATCGACGTCGAGACGATCCTCCCCAAGAGGGGCCGCTGGTTCGGCCTCTTCCTCGGCGACCCCAGCGGGGCGGAGGTTTCCTACGAGCTGAAGCTCCCGCCCGCCGTCGTGGTGGAGGTCGAGACGGTCAACGGGAAGGTCGTGGCGGAGAGGAGGACTGGGTCGCTCTCCCTCAACACGGTGAACGGGTCGGTGCGCGTGGAGTCCCACGACGCGCCGCTCCGCGTCAACACGGTGAACGGCTCCGTCGACGTCGCCTTCGTCGACGGCCTGAGACAGTCGGACCTCGAGACGGTCAACGGGTCGGTCGTGGTGGCCTGTTCCCGGACCTCCTCGATCCGCTATCAGCTCCAGACCGTCAACGGCCGGATCCGGTCGGAGCTCGAAGGGCTGACCGTCGAGGGGAAGTGGGGCCCGAAGGAGGCCCGCGGGACGGTGAACGGCGGCCGGGAGCGGCTCTCCGTGGAGACCGTCAACGGGGAGATCCGGCTCGTCTGTCCGGAGGAGAAGGCCGGCTCGAGCCGATAGGCGAACCGGCCGGTCCTTCCGTCGTACCATGGGGTCCACCGAACCTGGACACGGCGGAAGGAGATCGGCCCATGTCTCGAGACGTTCCCCCGCTCCCCGGCCCCGGTGTTTCTCCTCCTCCGCCTCCCCCGCTGCCCGGCCCGCCGCCGGCCCCCCCGGCGATTCGGAACACGCCGATGCTCGTTCTCTCCTACCTGGGGCTCCTGGCGCTGATCCCCCTCATCGTCGTGAAGGACGACCGCGAGGTCCAGTGGCACGCCAAGCACGGGCTCGTCCTGACGATCGCGTTCGTCGCCCTGTCGTTCGGCGCGAGCGTCATGACCTTTCTCGCCGGGTTCTTCTTCTTCCTCAACCCGCTGGTCTACCTGAGCTGGCTCGCCGTCTCGGTCGTCGCGATGGTGAAGGCGGTGAACGGTCAGCGATTCCGCATCCCGGGAATCTCGGAGTACGCGGACCGATTCTAGACTCGAGGGGTGAGCGTAAGCCCCCCTGCCCGGCCTCGGGGGGGGTCTCGTCGTGGGCCAGGGGGGAGGTGCTAGCATTTCTCCATGTCGTTGGGCAGGGTGATCCACGCGCTGATCCGACGGGGAGATCGGGCCTGGGTGGCGGAGTGTCACGAGATCGCCGTTGTCACCCAGGGTGAGACGCTGGACGAGACGGTCCGGAACCTCCAGGAGGCTGTGACCCTGCATCTCGACGGCGAGGAGCCCGGCGCCTTCGGTCTCGTCCCCGATCCCCTCCTCTCGGTCACGCTCGAGGTCGAAGCGGCGGTCGATGCCGCATAGGCTCCGGCAGCTCTCGGGGGCGGACGTCCTGCACATCCTCGGACGATTCGGCTTCGAGGAAGTCGGTCGCCGGGGAAGCCACGTGAAACTCCGCCGAGTATTCGCCGGCGGACGGGAGACGCTCACGGTCCCCTTTCACCGCGACCTCGATGCCGGAACCGTCCACGCGATCTTCCGCCAGGCCTGCCGTCACGTCGGCGAAGCCGACCTCCGGCCCTACTTCTTCTCCGACTAGGCGCCGCGGCTCCGCGGCATCGACGTCGCGCTCGAGCGGCTCGCGCCGGATGAGCCCCGAGCGGATCGACCTCGGCGCCTTCGTCAGGGAGCTGGTCGGGCCGGGAGAGACGTCGTGGAATCACCGAGGGCTTCCCGAGGGCGTGCGGCCGGGCGCCGGCAGGGGGTGATCGTGACAGATTCTGCGCGTTGAACTTTCACCGTCGCGTCCGGATGATCCGCCGGACAAGCGGATCCATGCAGGCGAAGTCGTAGCGCTCGCGCCAGAGCGTCAGGAGGGTTCCCCACGCCTCCACCCATCGGGTCTCGATCTCCTCGTTGCTCATCTCGTCCTGGAACGGCCGCCGTGTGCCGAGCGGAGGAAGCCACCCGCCGTCGCCGGGAGCGTCCTGACGGGTCGCGACGAAGAAAGCCGCCACGGCGGAGATGCCGTGATAGCCCGTGACGTGCTTCGTCTCGAGCCAGGGACGCCCGCAGTGGAGGCACGGATGAGACAGATCCTTCGACCCAGACCGTGATGATGAAGGGGCGACGGCACGTCGACGAGAAGACGGTCCTCTACGCGAAGTCGGGGCGCCTTCAGTTCAGGCTCTGGTCCACCTGGCGAGGCGGGCTGCGCCGCAGGCTCCCGGGCGTCACGCCGAACTGGCGGCGGAAGGCGGAGATGAAATGGTTGACGTGGGAGTAGCCGAGGCGGAGGGCGAGATGCCGCAGGATCGCGTAGAAGATTCTCGTCTTCGCGTAGAAAAGGGGAGAAGCGCCCGCAGCGGCGCGGGGGTACCGCCCGATCCGTGGTCGAGTCGGATGGACAGTCACCTCGCGGTCATTGACGCCAATGCCGAGGCGCTCAATCAGGAAGCCGAGGATGCCCTTTCCTTCCAGGTCGTCCGTTGAGGCGCGGTGAGCTTTACAGGGTCAAGCACCCGTCCTCACTCGACCCACAGAGGCAACGGGTCTTCGTCGTGGTCAGCCGTCAAGCTCTGATCGCCCTTTCCTTCTCGACCGTGGTGTGCGCCCCCGTCTACTCCCGGACTTCGGGATCGGCGCGCGGCTGAACGTGCGCGCCGCCGCGGCGGAAGGGTTGACTATCCTGATCAGGAGAGGCATCCTGACCAGGAAATGGCCCTCTCCCGGAGCCTCCGGACGGAGACCTCGAGCCCTCTCCTCCGGCGCCTGCGCGACGCGATGGAAGACGCGGGATGGTCCACCCGGCTGCCCCGGGAACGACACCCGTGGATGCTCGCCGCCTCGAAGGGATCCGCAAGGTACTCCGTCATCCTCAAGGAGGTCCGGGTACCCAGGCGATCGTCGCTTCAGGGGCTTCTCGCCGACGCCGTCCTGCGGGGGCGCGCGGCCGGCGGACCCCGAGGCGGGTTCCTGGTCGTCGTCGGAGCACCGCTCATCTCGAAGTCCATGGCCGATTCGATCGAGGCGTACGCCAGCGAGGTCGTGCCCGGCCAGCCGTTCGGATACGTGGACGGGAGAGGGCTCGTGCGCCTTTTCGGTCCGGGGCTCGAGGAGGTACGCAACGAGCCGTCCCTCAGCTCCGGATCGCGGCCCGTCGCCGGGCAGCCTCGCGACCTCTTCTCGGACCTCAACCAGTGGATGCTCAAGGTTGTCTTCGGTGGGAAGCTGCCGGCCGGGATGATCGGCGTGCCGCGGGATGCGGCACGGTCGGCAGCGACCCTCGCGGAGGGGGCGGGAGTGTCGAGCCCGGCAGCGTGGCGGCTGTTCGCATCGCTCAAGGCGGGGGGGTACCTGGACGATGCCGGGCAGGCCGTGCGAGCCCATGATCTCTTCGTTCGATGGCGGGCCGCCTCCCTCCGGCCGCAGCGGCAGGTTGGCGCGAGATGGATCCTGCCGGGGCGCGATCCGCTGGAGACGCTCCGCGCCCGCCTCGCCGCGCTTTGCCGAAGCGAGAAAATGCCGTCGGTCTGCGTCGGCCTCTTTGCTGCGTGCGATGCCCTCGGCGTGGGACACGTTCGCGGTGCGCCCGTTCATCTCTACGTCCGCCGGGTCGACGAGCCGCAGCTCGAGGCTCTCGGATTGGCGCTCGCAGCGCGCGGCCAGGAGGGCGACGTGCTGGTACGGGTCGCGAGGTGGCCGGAGTCGGTCTTCCGCGGCGCAGTGAGCGTCGGCGGAGTCCCGGTGGCCGACGTCATCCAGTGCTGGCTCGACGTCTCGGCGGAGCCGGCGCGCGGCGCCGAGCAGGCTGCCTTCATCTGGCAGCGCGTGCTCGGGCCGGCCATCGCAGGAGGGGGCCGGGAACCGTGAGCGACCTGCGCAGGGATGCCGAGGCGTTCTCGCGGACGGTCGAAGCGCTGGGGCCGTACCTCCCGGAGCTCGTGTGCATCGGCGGGTGGGCTCATCTTCTCTTCACCCTGAGGCCTGAAGCGACGGCGCTCCCGTTCATCCTGCTCGGCACGCTCGACGTCGACGTGGCGGCACCCCTCCGCCTCGCTCCCAGGGAGCCATCCATCGCCCAGCTGCACGACAGCGCGACATGGTTCGCGAGGCCGCGCGGATCGCGGCGGATCGTCCCCGACCGCCCACACCCGAGGTCCTGCTGGCCGGGCTGCGCTCGGGCCTTGCCGGCGCCTTCGACACCCGACCGGCGGAGGACGACCGAAAAGCCGAGTAGCTGGCCCACGGCCGAGGCGCGACACGAAGACGAACGTCACGATGTCCTTCCCGAGAAGTTCGGCACCGTGACGGATCAGAAGGGGGGTTCCGCCGCGTCGCGAACCTGAAGGTCTCGAAGGTCGACCGCGAGATCGCCTTGGCGCGCTACCAGATTCGGCTCACGCCGTAGCCGTCGAATACCTCGTCAACGCTCAAGAGCGGAATCCCCTCGAGCAGAGACTGTGCGATCAAGACCCGGTCGAACGGGTCCCCGTGGAAGTGAGGCAGGCTCCCGGCCCTCTGGGCATGGATCACGGTGATGTCGAGCGGAAGAAACCCTTGGCCATGGATGCAGCCGAGAACGTCCGCCGCCACGTCGAGCGCTCCGGGAAGCTTCCCGGCCGCTGCCTTGATCGAGATCTCCCAGGCGGAGGCCGCGCTCACGAGGACTTCCGTCCGCTCGTCGGAGATCACGGTACGGGCCCTCGCGGAGAGTCGCTTGTCACCGTCCAACCACCAGAGAAGCGCGTGCGTGTCCAGCAGGACCCGCACGTTACTTCTCGCCCCAGGCCTTCAGCTCCGCGTCGGAAAGGGGCTCGAAGAAGGCGTCCGTCACCCGGGCCCGCCCGCGCATCGATCCGAACCGGCGCTTCGGCGCCCGGGTCTCGACAGGAATGAGGCGGACGACGGGCGTCTTCCCGCGGGCGATGACGACATCCTCGCCCGCGCAGGCCGCTTCGATGAGGCGGGAGAGGTTCGTCTTGGCGGCGTGGATCGTTACGGGCTTCATGACGTTCCCCTTAGCTAGGCATTCTAGCTAATCGCCGCGGACCGGCGCTCCGACCGAGGGGATGGGCCAGGCTCGGGTGTTGGCGCCTCCCGGCCGAGGGCGCCCCCTGCGGCGCCCTGGTTCCCTGGGAGTCCCTGCCCCGGCTGCGGCTCACCGACGTCGAATACCGTCCCGCAAGAGTGGGGGTCAGGTCTCAACACTGTGATATTACTGTCGAGTGAGCTGACCCCTCAGGACTGAGGAGCCGGGCGCCATCTGGCACATCACTGCCCCGCGGGAACGAGCGCCAATCGATCTTCGTGGAGGACGAGGACGAGGACAGGGGACGGCTTCTCGCGCTGCTGGGGAAGGTGGCGGAGGACTTCAACTGGCGCTGCTACGCGTTCGTCTTGATGGGCAACCACTACCACCTCAGGGCGGAGACGCCGGAGACCACACTCTCCCGCGGAATGCGTCAGCTGAACGCCGTCTGTACGCTGGGGTTCAACAGGAGGCACGGCAGGGTGGGGTATCTCTTCCAAGCGGCTGCACCGGGAGTTCGTGGTCGCCGAGACGGCGAGACGCTTCAGCGAGAGGATCGTGTTTTCGCCCGGAAAGCCGAGGCGGTCCGCAAGCGCCTCCGCTCGAGCCCTTCGAAAATCACAGAGTAGAGACCTGACCCCCTCGAGGGAAGACCGGGCTCGTCCTGATGGTACGAGCCATTCGGAAGGAACCCATGTGCCCATCTCGAGACGGGGATGCTCGACGGCACGGCCCCCGACTTCGGCGCGGCGGCGCACGGCCGGGCGGAGGAGCCGAGGGGGACGGCCGGACGAGCCTGACTCTCGGCGTTCGTCGACGACCGCGTCACCGGTAAGACCGGGCGCGGGTCAGTTCCCCACCGGCACTACTCAGGTCCCGCGCGACGGCTCTCCCCGCGATTCAAGATCATAGATAGACCCCGAACCGTGGGGGGATAATGATCCCGGAGGATCGGATGTCAACCGCCCCGAAGGATCGGATGACCGAGGACGAGTACCTCGAGCGCGAGCGCGCCTCGGATCGCAAGAGCGAGTTCCTCGACGGGGAAATGTTCGCGCTCGCGGGTGCGAGCCCAACGCACGCGCTAATCACCTCGAACGTCGGCGCGGCCTTCCACCAGCGGCTTCGGGAGAGACCCTGCCGCGTCTTCTCACCCGACCTGCGCCTGCGCGTCTCGCCGTCCGGTCTGTTCTGCTACCCGGACGTCGTGGTGGTCTGCGGCGAGCTCCAGTTCTCTGACGCGGAGAAGGACACGGTCACGAACCCGCTTCTGGTGGTCGAGGTCCTTTCGCCGTCCACCGAAGGCTGGGACAGGGGAGGGAAGTTCGCGCGCTACCGGATGCTCGAGTCGCTCCGCGAGGTTGTTTTCGTTTCCCAGGGCCGCGTCCTCGTCGAGCAGTTCACGAGGCAGGACGACGGGCGGTGGATCCTCACCGAGGCGACCCGGCTCGACGAGGTCCTGGCGGTCGAGTCGGTCGCCTGCGACCTCCCCGTCTCCGAGGTGTACGAGAAGGTCGACCTCGGCGGGTCCTGACGCTGAAACCGCGGGCACGCGCGGGGCACCTCGATCGCGAGCGGATTCGGTACGCTCCGCCCGCCTCGCAACTATCCGGGCGCGTCCTGGGCGAGGCAGATCCAGGGCCGGTCCGCGGGCTGACCTAGCGCCCGGTGGACAGGTTCCTGATGCCGGGTTCCCAGTCCCCGCCCCCGTGCTCGGCCGGCCGGTGGATGGGAACGACGAGGCGGAGACCCGGCCCTGCCACTTCTGATATCACGCTCGACGGCACGACCCCCGACTTCTGCGCTGCGGCGCACGGCCGGGCGGAGGAACTCCGGTCCTCGAGGAGATCGAGCTGGAGCTTCCCGCCCTCTGGATCCCGAAGGGGTGGAGCCGCTCCCGGCGCGTCCGAAAGAGAAAAGAAAGAGCCGGGGGTGGTCGCCCACCCCCGGCTCCTCGGTGCGCTAGAGGGCCGGGGAAGAAAAATCTGGTGCCCTGGGCCAGACTCGAACTGGCACGGATTGCTCCACACGCCCCTCAAACGTGCGCGTCTACCAATTCCGCCACCAGGGCAAAGAACGGACGGGGATCATACCTTTCCGGATCGAGGAATCAAGACGCCGGGGTCCTGGAAGGATTATTTCCCGACGGGGGCCGGCGCCGCCGGGGCCCCGGGAGCCGGGATCGCCGGCGCGGCGGGGCGAGGCGCGGCCGGAGCCGACGCCGCCTTCGGCGCGCTTCCCATGACGGTCTTCTTGGCGTTCCGGCTCTCGATCAGCGAGATTGTCACCGCGAGGAGGGAGAAACCGACGAACGACCAGGTCGTGATCCGCTCCAGGACGGTCGTGGTGCCGCGGGCGCCGAAGGTCGTCTGCGACGAGGCGGCGCCGAAGGCGCTGGCGACGTCCGCACCCTTCCCCTGCTGGAGGAGGACCACCAGGATCAGGAAGACGCAGACGATGACGTAGATCGGAATCAGGACGTAAAGCATGGGCTCGCTCCCCCCTTCCGCGGAAGGGCCACGCAGAATAGCCGAATTCACTCCGAGGCGCCACCGGGGCGGCGCAAGGGCAAATCGGCCGGCTCCCGGTGGAGCCGGCCGCCGTCTCGAACCCGGCGGCGCCTACCGCTAGCCCGCCGCCTTCACCAGGGCGGCGAAGTCGGCCGGGACGAGGGAAGCCCCGCCCACGAGCCCTCCGTCGATCTCCTCCTCGCCGAAGAGGGTGGCGGCGTTGGCCGGCGTCACCGACCCTCCGTAGAGGATGCGGACCGTGGCCGCCACCCCCTCGCCGTAACGCTTCGCGAGGAGCGACCGGATCTGCCGGTGGGCCTCCACGGCCATGGCCGGGCTCGCGGCCCGCCCGGTCCCGATCGCCCAGACCGGCTCGTAGGCGATCACGAGGCCGGCCGGGAGGGAGCCGAAGGGGTCCAGGGCGGTCATCTGCCGCGCGAGGACGTCGTCGGTCTTGCCACCGTCGCGCTCCTCCAGCGTCTCGCCGACGCAGTAGAGGGGGGAGATGGCGTTCTCCACGAGGCGCTCGATCTTCCGGGTGAAGGCGGCCTCGTCCTCCTTCCGGTCCCGGCGCCTCTCGCTGTGGCCGACGAGGGCCATGGCGACGCCCAGGTCCTTCAGCATCGGGGCGGAGACCTCGCCGGTGTTGGCGCCCTTGGTCTCCGTGTGGACGTCCTGCGCCGCCAGGAGGATCTGCGTGTGGGTGAGGAGGCGCCCGAGCCGCTCCAGCGCCGGGAAGGCCGGCGCGATGGCTACGCCGACCGAGTCGGGAAGCGAGGGGCGGAGGGCGAGGAACTCCTCGGCGAACGCGGCCGCCTCGCGGGCGGTCTTGTTCATCTTCCAGTTGGCGACGACGAGCGGAGCGCGGCTGCTCACGAGAGGAGGGCCTCCACGCCCGGGAGCTTCTTGCCGCTGATGTAGTCGAGCGACGCCCCGCCTCCGGTCGAAACGTGGGAGATCTTCGAGGCGAGCCCGGCCTCGTTGATCGCCTCGACGCTCTCGCCGCCGCCGACCACCGTGAAGGCGCCAGAGCTGGCGAGGATGCGGGCGACGCCGAGGGTCCCGGCGTTGAACGGCTTCGTCTCGAAGACTCCCATCGGCCCGTTCCAGAAGACCGTCCGGACGGGGGCCATCATCTTCTCGAACATGAGGAGGGTCTTCGGTCCGATGTCGAAGGCGGCCTGATCGGGCGGGATCGAGTCCATCGGAACGGCTTTCGCCTCGGACGCCCGGTCGAGTGACGGGGCGACCATGAAGTCGGACGGCAGGACCAGGTTGACCTTCCGCTCCCTGCACCGGTCGATCACCTTCCGTGCGATCGGCACGCCGTCGGGCTCGAGGAGGGACTTCCCGACGCCGAGGCCCAGGGCCACGACGAAGTGGTTCGCCATCCCCCCGCCGATCAGGATGGTGTCGGCCCGCTCGACGAGCGCCTCGAGGGCCGCGATCTTCCCCATGATCTTCGCCCCGCCCAGGACGGCGGCGAAGGGGTGGTCGATGTCGTAGAGGACCTTGGTGAGAGCCGCGAGCTCCTTCTCCATCAGGAAGCCGATCCCGCGCTTGTCCGCGGCGAACGAAGCCGCGATTCCCGCGGTGGAAGCGTGGGCGCGGTGAGCCGTCCCGAATGCGTCGTTGACGTAGACGTCCGCCAGCGCGGCGAGGCCCTTGGCGAAGGCGGGGTCGTTCCCCTCCTCGCCCGCGTGGAACCGGACGTTCTCCAGGAGGAGCACCTGCCCGTCGGAGAGGGCCGCCACCGCCTGCTCGGCGACCGGGCCCACACAGTCCGAAGCGAAGGCGACCGGAGCCCCGAGCTTCTCGGAGAGCTTCGCCGCGACCGGGGCCAGCGTGTACTTGGGATCGGGAACCCCCTTGGCCTTCCCGAGGTGCGAGGCGAGGATCACCCGGGCTCCTTGCTCGACGGCGTACCGGATCGTCGGCAGGGCCTCGTTCACGCGGGTGTCGTCGCGAACCACGCCGTCCTTGACCGGGACGTTGAAATCGACCCTCAGGAACAGGCGCTGTCCCTTGAGGGCGAGGGTACGGATCGAACGGGGAAGAACTGACATGGCCGACTCCTCCTGTCGAGGGAGGGGTTCCCGGCCCTCCCCGTCTGCCGAGATTCTATTCTGAAGCGTTCTCGGAGAGAGAGCGAAGGGAGCGTGCGAGAGCGCGCAACCCGGCACATTTCCCGGTTCCTTCCCTGACCCGCTCTCGCCCCGATAGCGCTCAAACGCCCGACCGGGTCATTCCGGCGCCACCGAAGCGCCACCTGAAAACCGCCCTCGCGGCGGGGGCGATCGGCGATGCATTGATCGCGGTGAGAGACTTCCTGCCGGACGGGATAGCTGGGGCTGTATCGCCCCTATCGAGGCAATCCCCCCGACCATAAGAAGGGCCCGACCGCCGACCTGAACCGATCCCCGACCGCCGTCTTCGCCGAGGGGAAGATCGGGCAGGCGTGGTCCACCGCGGTCGTCAGGGGAGGTCGTCGAATTTCCGGAGGTGCCCGGTTGGCGAAACCTTGCGAAGAGTCGGTGGTCGGGTCTTCTTCACGAGCCGGGCGATCCGCTCCAGGGCCGCCTCGACAGACGCCACGATCTCCTGCCTGTTCAGGTCTCCATGGGCCAGGAAGAAGGCCCGGGCCCTCGCCTTGACGAAGATGGCCAGCTCGGCCGGTTTCCGGGCGATTGCCCTGTCTTTCGTCAGGAGGAGCCAGCCCTTTCGACCCACGATCGTGATCCATTCCACGTCAGGCGTCCCGCGCTCGAAGTGGTCCGCCAGGCGGTGGACCTCGTAACCCCAGGACTCCAACGCCTCTCGCAGCTCCTTGCCAGAGAGGTTCTCGTCCAGGCACAAAGGGGGCAGCTTAGGCGGCTTCCTCGAACCGGATAGCGGCCGTGACCTGGTCGATCGAGAGATCGTAGTCCTCCGCAACTGAATCGACGGATTCGCCGGCCCGCACGAGGCTGGCGAGGACGGCGGTCGAGATCCCTGTCCCCGTGACGGTCGGGCGTCCGAACCCCACCCGTGGATTGATCGTCACCGGTGTGCCCGAGAGCCACTCGCCGCCGACCCACGGGAACAGCGCGACCGGGCCGGTTTCGTCCCGCTGGATCCGCTTCAGATCGTTCCGGAAGGCCTCGCGGATGGCGATTTGCCTGGCCGGGTTCAGCGTGATGAGCTGGCCGACTCGTTCCACGAAGATGTCCAGCCGGTCCGTCAGGAACTGTTCGAACGCGAGCGGGTGAGCTTTCGCCGCGTCGCCGTCGAGTACCTCGAGGGATGCGAGCGCGGCTCGGATGACGCTGAGGCGAAGGCCGTGCTCGTTCCGGAAGGCCCGGAGCGCCTGCCCCTCGAGGAGGTTGACGAACGACAGCAGCCGGCGTCCAGGATCGGCAGCGGTGATCAGCGGGCGGGACACCCTGTCTCCCGTCTTGGTGGGGTAGCCGCGGCCGAGCGTCCACTGCCGGAGGGTGATGACGGGGATCCGGAGGCAGAGGGCCGCCTCGGTGAAGCTGTAGAACGGCAGGAGGCGGGGGTCCTTGCCTCCGTAGATGTCCGTCCGGCGCCCCATGGGTGGATCCTCCACGTATAAGTCTACCGCACCCGCCTCACCGCTCCATGCTCGCGTCTCGTCTTCTACGATGCCAGAGATGCCGATCAGACTGAAAGTCAGTGCGTCGCTGTAGATTCTATAGTCGGACGCGAATGCCGAAGCTCGAGCCGATCACCACCCGTGTCATCCCGTGGGCCTTCGAGGGCGGGACCCTCTCGTTCCTGGACCAGCGGCACCTCCCCGCCGAGGAACGGTGGATCGTCTGCGCCGACGCCGCCGAGACCGCGACGGCGATTCGCTGCCTCGCCGTCCGCGGAGCTCCCCTGATCGGCGTGGCCGCGGCCCTGGGGGTGGCGGTGGAGGCCCGGCGGGCCGTCCGGGGCCCGGCGTCCGATTTCGAGCGGGCGCTCGAAGAGGCCTTCGAGGTCCTGCTCGCCTCGAGGCCGACGGCGGTCAACCTCCCGGCCGCCATCTCGCGGATGCGGAGGATGGCCGGGTCGACGGCGGGGGCCGACCCCGGGACCCGGGCGCAGGCGCTGGAGGGCGAAGCTCGCCTGATCGCCGCCGAGGACCAGGCCGCGTGCCTGGCGATCGGCCGCCACGGCGCCGACTTCCTCGAGAGCCGGATCGGGCCGGGGGCCGCGACGATCCTGACCCACTGCAACGCGGGGGCGCTGGCGACCGCCGGGATCGGGACGGCGCTCGGAGTGATCCGGGCCCTCGGGGCCCGCCGTCCCGTGCGCGTCTTCGCGGACGAGACCCGGCCCTTCTGGCAGGGAGCGCGGCTCACCGCCTGGGAGCTCTCCCGTGACGGCTTCGACGTCACCCTCCTTCCGGACGTCGCCGCCGCCTCCGTCATCGCCTCGGGCAGGGTCGCCGCCGTCGTCGTGGGGGCCGACCGGATCGCGGCGAACGGCGACGTGGCGAACAAGGTGGGGACCTACGGGCTCGGCCTGGCCTGCCGGGCGCACGGCGTTCCCTTCGTCGTCGCGGCGCCGACCACCACCGTCGACCTCGCCACGCCTTCCGGCGACCGGATTCCGATCGAGGAGCGCTCCGGGGACGAGGTCCTCTCGATCGACCTTCCGGGCGGCGGGTCCGTGCGCCTGGCGCCGGCGGGGGTCGCGGCGTTCTACCCCGCCTTCGACGTCACGCCCGCCGGCCTCGTCGACGCGATCGTGACGGAGCGTGGCGTGGCCCAGGCCCCGTTCCCGGCCTCGCTCCGGGAGCAGCGGCGCGGATGAAGCTCCCTTCGCCTCCCCGGTGCGTCCTCGGGATCGAGTCGTCGTGCGACGAGACCTCGGTCGCCCTCCTCGGGGCGGACGGACGGGTCCTCTCCTCGGTGATCTCCTCGCAGATCGCGGCCCACCGGAGGTACGGGGGGGTGGTCCCCGAGATCGCCGCGCGCGCCCACCTCCAGAACCTCCCGCTCCTGCTCGACGAGGCGCTCGCCGCGGCGGGCGTAGCCCTGTCGGACGTGGGGGCCGTCGCGGCCACGGCCGGGCCGGGTCTCGTCGGGGCGCTTCTCGTGGGGCTCTCGGAGGGGAAAGGGATCGCTCTCGGCCTCGGCGTGCCGTTCGTGCCGGTCCACCACATCGAGGGACACTGTCTGTCGCCGTTTCTCCGCCTCGACGGCGGCCCCTCCCGCCCCGTCCCCGACTCCTTCACGGCGCTCGTGGTCTCCGGCGGACACACGCACCTCTACCGGTTCACGGCGGCCGGGATCGACCTGGCTGCCCGGACGAGGGACGACGCCGCCGGGGAGGCGTACGACAAGGTGTCCAAGATGGCCGGCCTCGGGTACCCGGGAGGGCCCGTCATCGACCGCCTCGCCGGGTCCGGGCGCTCCGGCCGTCCCTTCACCGTCCCGCAGCTGAAGGACGGGAGCCTGGACTTCAGCTTCTCCGGGCTGAAGACGGCGGTCCGGGATCGGCTCTCCTCGCTCGGCGTCTCCCCGGCCACGGGGGTCCCGGGCGATCGGCCGGCGCTCGACGAGGGGGACCTCCCGGCCGGCCTCCTCGACCTCCTGGCCGACTTCCAGGAGGCCGTCGTCCGTCAGCTGGAAGACCGGCTGACGAGGTTTCTCGCGAAGGAGCCGGTCCCGCTGCTCACGGTCTCGGGCGGGGTGGCGGCGAACTCGCTGCTCCGGGAGAGGCTCGCTTCCTGGGGGAGGCGGAAGGGCGTGGAGGTCCTGCTCCCCGACCGGGTCCTGACCTCGGATAACGCCGCCATGATCGCGTTCGCGGGGCTCCGCCGCGCCGGCCGGGGAGGGGCGGACGGGGGGCTGGACGCCCCGGCTCGATCCCGCTGGCCCCTGGAATCGCTCCTCCCTTGCTAACATCCCTCTCCCGCTGCCGTCCGGCGGCGCCGAGGCCCTAGAACCCGATGCCGCAACCAGACCACATCCGAAACTTCTCGATCATCGCCCACATCGACCACGGGAAGACGACGCTGTCCGACCGGATCCTCGAGATCACGGGCGCGCTGACGGCGAGGGAGATGACCGAGCAGGTCCTGGACGACAACCCGATCGAGAAGGAGCGCGGCATCACGATCAAGGCCCGCTCCGTGAACCTCGGCTACAAGGCCGAGAACGGCGAGACCTACCTCCTGAACCTGATCGACACGCCCGGACACGTCGACTTCACCTACGAGGTCTCCCGGTCGCTCGCCGCGTGCGAGGGCGCCGTCCTCGTCGTCGACGCGACGCAGGGGGTCGAGGCCCAGACCCTCGCCAACGCCTACCTGGCGATCCACAACGACCTCACGATCGTCCCCTGCATCAACAAGGTCGACCTCCCGTCGGCCGTCCCCGAGATGGCGCGGGAGCAGATCGAGGAGGTCATCGGGATCCCGGCCAGGCACGCGGTCCTCACCTCGGCGAAGGTCGGCACCGGCGTGAAGGAGCTGCTCGAGCAGATCGTCCACGACATCCCGGCGCCGACCGGCGACCCCGCCGCGCCCCTGAAGGCCCTCCTCTTCGATTCCTGGTTCGACATGTACCGGGGGGTCACCTGCCTCGTCCGGGTCAAGGACGGGACCGTGAAGCCGGGGACGAAGTTCCGGCTGATGGGAAGCGGCCTCGTGGCCGAGGTCCAGGAAGTCGGGATCTTCAACCCGCACCAGGTGGTCGTCCCCCAGCTCTCCGTCGGAGAGGTGGGGTACGTCATCTCGGGGATCAAGGAGCTGGGCGCCACGAAGATCGGCGACACGATGACCGAGGCCGACCGGCCCTGCGCCGAGGCGCTCCCGGGCTTCCAGGACGTCAAGCCGATGGTCTTCGCCTCCATCTTCCCGACCGAGACGGACGCCTACGAGGACCTGCGGGACGCGATGGAGAAGCTCCGCCTGAACGACGCCTCGTTCACCTTCGAGCCGGAGTCGTCCACGGCTCTCGGCTTCGGCTTCCGCTGCGGGTACCTGGGGCTGCTCCACCTGGAGATCGTCCAGGAGCGGCTGGAGCGCGAGTTCAACCTCTCGCTCATCACGACCGCCCCCTCGGTCCCCTACAGGGTCAGGACGACCCGCGGCGAGGAGCTGGAGATCTCGAACCCCGTCAAGCTCCCCGACCCGCAGCTGATCGACGAGATCCGCGAGCCCTACATCCTGGCGACGATCATCACGAAGGACGAGTTCCTCGGGGGGCTTCTCGCCCTCGCCGAGGAGCGGCGCGGGACCCAGGTCTCGCTCGAGTACGCCGGGACGCAGCGGGCCGTCCTCAAGTACGAGCTCCCGCTGAACGAGGTGATCCTCGACTTCTACGACAAGCTGAAGTCGATCTCGCGTGGCTACGCGTCGTTCGACTACCAGCTGATCGACTACCGGCCCGGCGACCTGGTCAAGCTGGACGTCCTGATCAACGGCGACCCGCTGGACGCCCTCGCCTTCATCGTCCACCGCGCGAAGGCCGCCTCCAAGGGCCGGTCGCTGGTCGAGAAGATGAAGGAGATGATCCCGCAGCAGATGTTCGAGGTGATCATCCAGGCGGCGATCGGCTCGAAGATCCTCGCCCGCTCCACGGTGAAGGCCCTTCGCAAGAACGTCCTCGCGAAGTGCTACGGCGGCGACATCACGCGGAAGCGGAAGCTGCTGGAGAAGCAGAAGGAAGGCAAGAAGCGGATGAAGAAGGTCGGCCGGGTCGACCTGCCGCAGGAGGCCTTCCTGGCCGTCCTGAAGGTCGACTGACCGGAATGCCCCCGTCGGCCCTGGCGGACCGGCCCGCCGCCGCCCTCTCGACGGCCTGCGCCTACGCCGAGGCGATCCTCGTCGCGGTCCTGCTGGCCCTCTTCGCGCGGGCCCACCTGTTCGAGGCGTTCGAGATCCCGAGCGGCTCGATGGAGAAGACCCTCCTGATCGGGGACCACATCGTCGTCGACAAGGCCGCCTACGCCCCCCACCGGGGCCCCTGGCGGTTCCTGCTCCCCTACCGGGAGCTGTCGTCCGGCGACGTCGTCGTCTTCCGGTCGCCGCAGGAGCCCGGAAAGGACCTCGTCAAGAGGGCGATCGGCCTTCCGGGCGACACGATCCGGCTCTCGGGAGACCGCCTGTACCGGAACGGGGAGCGGGTCCCGGAGCCCTACGCGGTCTACCGGAGCCGCGCCGGTCAGGACGAGGGCTCGGGGCCGCTGCCGGACCCCTGGGGGCCGATGACCGTGCCGCGGGGGACCTTCGTCGCGCTCGGGGACAACCGGGACGACTCCCGGGACTCCCGGACCTGGGGCCCCGTTCCGCTCGGCCAGGTCAAGGGGCGGGCCCTCTTCGTCTACTGGTCGCGGGAACCCGGGGAACGGGAACGGTTCCTGGGCCGGGGAGTGGCGGTGCGCCGGTTTCTCGACGGCGCGGTACACTTTTTCGACCAGACACGGTGGCCACGGACGTTTCGCCCGATCCGGTAGGGGGAAGCGGAGCCGCCGCGAGCTCGAAACAGGAGGAATGTCCGATGGGTTCAACCAGCAGGGCGCGGAGGAGAGGCGAAGGGGCGTTCGGGGCGGTGGTGGGCATCGCGCTCCTCGTGGTCGCATGCATCGCGGCCTTCAAGATCATTCCGCTTCACATCAAGGGAAACGACGTCTTCGACGCCATGACGGAGGCGGCGAACTTCGGGAACCTCAAGCCAGAGGACAAGCTCCGCTGGGACATCTACAAGAGGGCCCAGGAAGCGCAGGTCCCGCTCCTCCTCAACGAGATCAAGATCACGAAGAACGGCTCGCTGATCCGGATCTCCGCGAAGTACGAGATGACGGCCGACGTCCTCGGGTACAAGTACCAGTACGCCTTCGACCGATTCGTGGAGAAGCCGACGTTCTGAGCAGCGTCCGCCTCGATCTCTACCTCGACGTGGCCTGCCTCTTCCCGACGCGGTCCCAGGCCGCCGCGGCGTGCAAGGGGGGGAAGGTCGCCCTGAACGGCACGCGGGGCCGGCCCAGCCGGGAAGTGCGCGTGGGGGACCGCCTCGAGGTCACGCTCCCGGGCGGACGCCGGACCTTCCTCGTGAAGGCCCTCTCCGACCACCACATCCCGAAGAAGGACGCTCGCGAGCTCTACGAGGAGACCACGCCCCCGGTCCCTCCGGAGGTGCAGGAGGCGCGCCGGCTGGAACGCCTCCTGGCCCCCCGGCAGGACGCTCCGGGCAGCCGGCTGAGCCACCGCGAGCGGCGCGAACGGCAAAGGCTCCGCGGCTTCTGACGGCCGGGCCCCCGGGACGCGGCCGGGCTTAACATCGGCCCGATGCGCATCCTACTTTTCACCGGCAAGGGAGGCGTCGGCAAGACGACGATCGCCGCCGCCACCGGGGCCACCCTCGCCGCGAGGGGCCTCCGGACCCTCGTCATGTCGGTCGACGCCGCCCACTCCCTGGCGGACGCGTTCGACCTCGACGTCTCGCTGACCGACCGGCACCGGGGGCGCCCCGTCGAGGTCTCGGAGAATCTCTGGATCCAGGAGATCGACGTCACGGAGGAGGTCGGCCGGCACTGGAAGGACATCTCCGGTTACGTCACGACCCTTCTCGCGGTCACGGGCGTCGAGGAGGTCCTCGCCGAGGAGCTCGCGATCTTCCCGGGAATGGACGAGGTCTCGGCCCTCCTCTACATCAACCGCTACGCCCGGGAAGAGGCTTACGACGTGCTCGTCCTCGACTGCGCGCCGACCGGCGAGTCCCTCCGGTTCGTCTCCCTCCCCCCGACGCTCGACTGGTACATGCGGAAGGTGTTCCGCCTGCAACGCGCCCTCCTGAAGGTGGCCCGGCCCATCGCCGCGAAGATGGCCGACGTCCCGCTGCCGCCGGACCGGTACTTCGACAACGTCCAGTCGCTCGCGGAGAAGCTGGAAGGGGTCGACGCCCTCCTCAAGGACCCGAGGACCACCACGGTCCGCCTGGTGACGAACCCGGAGAAGATCGTCATCCGCGAGACCCAGCGGGCCTTCATGTACTTCGGCCTCTACGGGTTCACGGTGGACGCGGTCATCGTCAACCGCCTCCTGCCGGCCGGCGTCTCGGACCCGTTCTTCGACCGCTGGAGGAAGACGCAGACGGCGTTCCTCGGGGAGGCCCACCGGTACTTCGACCCGGTCCCCATCTGGACGCTCCCGCTCGAGGAAGACCAGGTCGTCGGGCTCCCCAACCTGTCGGCGCTCGGGAGGACCCTCTACGGCGACCGCGACCCGGCGGCCTCGTATCGCGGCGAGGCACCGTATTCCTACCGCAAGAAGGGGGGGCTCTACGTCCTCTCCCTCAACCTGCCCTTCGTCGAGAAGGACGAGATCGACCTCGCCATCGTCGGCGCGGACCTCATCGTCCGGATCGGGAACGTCCGCCATCACATCCCGATCCCCCGGACCCTCGCTGGATGGTCCCCCGCCGGCGCTCGCGTGGAGGACGGAAAGCTGACCGTGAAGTTCCAGCTCACGAAGAAGGAGGTGCCCGATGTCCCCGTCCAGCGGAACGCCTGAGAAGAGGGGGGAAGGGGCCGAGGAGAACCTCCCGGATCCGATCGGGGCCGACTTCGGCCCGGGGCCCGAGCCGCCCCCTCCCGAGCCCACGTTCCAGCGGGGGCCGATCCCGCGCATGCCGTGCGGGGGCCCGGGGTGCTTCCTCCACCCGGTCGCCAACCTCGCCAGCCGTTTCGCCGTCCGGATCGCCCGTGGGCACCAGGGCTCGCTGGGCCGGGCGGCGTTTTCCGGGATCGAGCTGATGAAGGCGGCGCGCGACTTTCTCGACGAGGAGATCGAGTTCGCCGAGCGCGCCGCCGGGCGGGCGGGAAACACTAAGCCGGGGTACCAGAAGATTCCCGTCGAGTGACGGAGCGCCGGGCGATCGAGGAGGGCCGGGGGACACCCGGGCTTCCGGCGCCCTCCTGGAGGGGACGCGTCAGCGCCCGGGAAGGGCTTCCGTGATCTCCGCGGCGATGGCGCGAGCGGCGCCGACCGGGTCGGCCGCGCCGAGGATCGGGCGGCCGACGACGAGGAGATCGGCGCCGGCCCGGATGGCGGAGCCCGGGTCGGCGATCCGCTTCTGATCCCCGGCCGCGCTGTCGCCGGGCCGGATGCCGGGGACGACCAGGAGGAACCCGGCGCCGCAGGCGGCACGGATCGAGGCGACCTCCCGGGGAGAGCAGACGACGCCGTCGAGCCCGGACGCCAGGGCGAGCGCCGCGAGACGGACGGCGGCGTCCTCGGGGCTACCGGCGAAGCCGACCTCCCGCAGTGAGCCGGCGTCGAGCGACGTCAGGATGGTCACGGCGATGACCTTCGGAAGAGGGAGCCCGGCGGCGGCCGCGGCCTCCCGCGCCCGCTCGCCGGCGGCCCTCATCATGTCGCGCCCGCCCGACGCGTGAACGTTCAGGATCGACGCCCCGGTCCGCGCCGCGGCCGCGGCGGCGGCGCCGACGGTGTTCGGGATGTCGTGGAGCTTCAGGTCGAGGAAGACGGGGGCTCCCAGGGAGACGAGCTCGCGGACGAGGTCGGGGCCGTGGGCGGTGAACGCCTCCAGGCCGAGCTTGAACGTCCCGACCTCGTCGCGAAGGAGACGGGCGGCCGCGAGGAAATCGGACCGGCCGGCGAGGTCGAGCGCGACCGCGATCCGCCGCTTCCCGTCAGGCATAGGTGTGCTCGAGGCGGGGGCGCGTCTTCAGCGTGCCGACGATGTTCGAGACCCGGCTCTCCCCGTGTGCGGCGCACCACTCGGCGACCCCCTTCACCAGCTCGGCGGAGAGGGAGGGGTTGCGGAAGTTGGCGGTCCCGACCTGGACGGCGTTCGCGCCGGCGATCAGGAACTCGATGACGTCCTCCGTCCTCTCGATCCCGCCGATCCCGAAGATCGGGATCTTCGGCAGCGCCTTCCGCACCTCCCAGACCATCCGGACCGCGACCGGGCGGATGGCGGGGCCGGAGAGCCCTCCCGTCGTGAAGCCGATCTTCGGCTCGCGCCGCTCGAGGTCGATGGCGAGGCCCACGAGCGTGTTGATCAGGGAGAGGATGTCCGCGCCGTTGTCGACGGCGGCACGGGCCGTCGCGACGATGTCGCCGACGTTGGGAGAGAGCTTCACGATGAGCGGCCTCCGGGCGACGGCGCGGACCTTCCGGACGAGGACGCCGAGCGCCGCCGGGTCGTTGCCGAACACCATGCCCCCCTTGACGACGTTCGGGCAGGAGACGTTCAGCTCGATCGCGGCGATCCGCCGCTCGGCGCCGATCCGTTCGACGACGGCGCAGTAGTCGTCCTCGGTGTCGCCCCACACGTTCGCGATGACGGTGGCGCCGAGCCGGTCGAGCTCGGGGAGCTTCTCCGCGAGGAACGCCTCCACGCCGACGTTCTGCAGGCCGATGGCATTCAGCATCCCGGCGTCGGTCTCGCAGATCCTGGGAGGCGGGTTCCCGTGGCAGGGCCGGAGAGAGAGGCCCTTGACGGAGATGGCCCCGAGAGACGAGAGGTCCACGAACTCGGAGAACTCCAGGCCGTAGCCGAAGGTCCCGGAAGCGGTGGCGATCGGGTTCTTCAGGCGGAGCGAGCCGAGCTGGACGGCCAGGTCCACCGTGCTCACAGCCGGCTCCAGTCGATCGCGCTCGGGGGGAGGCACGGCCCCTCGCGGCAGATGGTGGCAAACCGTCCGTCGGCGGTGGGCGCCACGCAGCCCAGGCAGACGCCGAAGCCACACGCCATCTCCGACTCGAAGGCGAACGAAGCGTCGATCTTCCCCTCCTCGAGGATGCGGGCCAGCGCGCGGAACATCGGGACGGGGCCACAGGCGTAAACGCGCCGGAACCCGATTCCCGCGGCGAGCGCCCCCTCGAAGAGCTCGGTCACCTTCCCGTGTCTTCCGATGGAGCCGTCGTCCGAGGCGTAGCGGCAATGGTGGGAGCCGAGAAGCCGCTCGAAGTCGGCGCGCTTCAAGACGTCGCTCTCGTTGCGCCCGCCGTAGAAGAGGTCGGCCTCGATCCCCTTCTCCGAGAGCCTCCGGGCGAGGAGGACGAGCGGGGCGAGACCGATCCCGCCGGCGACCAGCGCCACCCGGTCTCCCGGCTCCAGGTCGCCGATCGGGAACGGGATGCCGAGGGGGCCGAGGACGGGGACGGGGGTCCCTTCGGAGAACCGGCCCAGCATCTCGGTCCCGACCCCCACGACCTTCATGACGAACTCGATGGCGGGGACGCCGCGCCAGGTCGTCACGTCGGCGATCGAGAAGGCGCGCCGGAGGTAGGGGCGCAGGCCGTCGCCGGCCTGGAGCATCGCGAAATTTCCCGGCTGGGCCTGGGGGCCGATCGTCCCGGCCTGAAGGAAAAGGGAGAAGTGGCCGGCGTCGTAGCGCAGCGTTCGGAGGACGCGAAGCGTTTCGTTGACCGCCATCGTGAAGGGGGCGAGACTCGCCGAACGGGGATTATGAGCGAATCGAAGCGGTTCCGCTCGCGGAATCGCAGGGAGCGCTAAACAGGCTCCATCAGCGGCCCGTTGACCGGTCGCTCTCCCCCGAATCCCGCACAGAACGCACCACTCCTTCACCCCGGCGCCACCGGGCGCCACCTGCTACCCGTCCCTCGAGACGGGAGAAAGAGGCCTTCATGCTGACCGGTCGCTGCACCACGCCCTCGGGAACCGTCTTCGAGATCGTCTGCCAGGTGGATGACTGCTACCTCGTCACCGTCACCTCCCGCGCGGGTTCGACCCGGAACACCCTGGAGGAGCCGCGGGGAGGGACCTGGAACCTCTGTGGCCCGACTCCGAGCGACGTGTCTTTCTTCGAGATCGACGCGTTCGAAAACTCCTGCGACGTCGCGGGAGCCCGGTCCTGACCCCATTCCCTAGAATCCTGCCGGACGGGATAGGCGCGGGTAGCTCCCGCGTCGACACGCACAGTGCCTCGTGCTTCCCGTCCGG